>CAMBEJ010000175.1 GCA_945865375.1 Akkermansia muciniphila
ATCGTGGGCGGGACTTGGTGCTCTTTCTGGGACGCAGAATGTGCGGGCTAAAGTTGAAAGAACTGGCGCGGGAATCAGGCTTGGCGGAATACGCCGGGGTGGCGATGGCTGTAAAGCGATATGAAGCCCTTCGCGACCGGGACCCCGTCCAACAGGCGTGCTTCAGACAAGTAGTTGAATTGTTGAATGTTAAGATGTGACCCCTGAAGAACACTTTGCGCTTAACGCCCCACGTGCCAGTTGTCAATAAAAAGAACTGACGACATTTTTACTTGGATTTCATTACAGTGCGAAGAGTTTGATGCTCCGGGCGTAAAGTTCAAACTGCTGTGGTGTATTTCTGGTTACGCTCTTTGCCCTCGATGAATCGCCTCAGGGCCTGCTTGAGTGCGAAGCAGTAGGGGTTGAGCTGCACATTGGCACCGTCATTGAGGGCCTTTTCCGCCTCTTCAACGCCACGCAAGCGCTTGCGCGCCGCCTTGAGCGGCAGACTGCGCGTGGCACCAAGAACCGATTCTATCTCACGACCCCGTAATGCCGTAAGACGCTTGTGATCGAGCCTCAGCTTTGCAATGGTTTTCACCGCCGCCTCATCTGCCCGATTCGACGGCTCGATTTCACCGCGTGAATTAAAGGCGAAGCGTGTCTCGCAATTCTTGTTCACCGGAGTGACGAACATTGATGCCTCGGTGGGGCTGGGCCAGTCTTCTTTCACATGCGCTCCGTATTCACCTCGCGGAGCATTGGGTTGTGGCGAGCAGGCGGCCATATTGTTGTAGCTCACATCCTGACCACGCTCGCAATGTGCCTGCGGAACCAGGTGCTCCACATGGGCTGAATCCCGGTGAATTCTCTTGCCGGTGTAGGCACACAATCCTCCCTGCTCCGCCAGCAAGGAATCCATAAGTTGCGCGGTCACGTCTGGCGACTGCCTGAGCGCGGCGTAGCCAAAGTTTATACCGCTTCCGCCTGGATCAGGTTGATGCGCCGCTCGCCACTGCGCCAACTCCGCAGGCTCCTTGCGTTTCTCAATTGTTCTCATCTGCCAGCGCCTCCATGTTCCGAATACTTCCCTCCAGGCGGGCAACTTCTCCTTCCTCGTCGCCAACCTGTATCCTCAATTTCTGGAGTTCGACACGAGCAGATTCCAAGTCTCCCTCCTCCAAAGCATCTTCAACCATGTGGATCACGCCCGTTGCCCATTCAGTCCGTTGACGCCCATCCATCACATGCTCCAAGATCCAATTGGAGTCGGCGCCATAAGCGACCGGTGGGAGTTCGGCGGAGTTTTCGTGCAATACCCGCACCTCGTCCTGCGAAATCTCTCCGATGACCTGCGGCGAGTGGGAGGTGCAAACAAACTGGATATTCGGGAAGTTTCGTTTCAAATCGGTCGCCACCCGCCGCTGCCATGTGGGATGCAGATGTACATCCAATTCGTCAATCAGCACCACGCCGGGTGTCTCGCGCAGCAGCCGAGCCATCGGCTCGTCTTCTGGGCGAAGCTTGTCAGGTGGCAGCAGGAAGGCGTTTTGAGTGACGGCTTTGATGGCAACATCAGCCACCAATGCGAGCATCATGCCTTGTCCAGCGCTGAGATTATCGAACGGTTGGGCATTGCCCTTGATGGAGAGCACAATTTGATCGAGATCCGGATCAAACCAAAGTCCGTCCGCCCCGGGCACACACGCCAGAACAGCCTGCTTCACTACTTCAAACCCCGGTCGCATCCGACCGCTCCGGTTGACTGCCGCAAGGGCTTCGTTTTTGAACCATTTGTTGAGTTCAGGCAGACGGATGCGCTCGTTCAAACAATCGTAAAACGCCGCCCACCGCCTCGCCGGTCCATTGGGGGCTACTTTTCGGCGCGTTCGCTTGTTCGAGGGAAGCCACGCCCGGCCTGCGCCGTAATAAGCCAGCACGGGACAAATAACTTTCTCGCCTTGGCGATCCCGTTCGTAAACGGCTTCAATGATTTTTCGTGCTTGATCTGCCCCAGAATCGTTGGGAAACCTTCCAATCCAGAGTGCACGTTTCCATTGGATGTTTTCCTGGTCGGCCAGTTTCCCAATCGCCGTCACTCTAGTCCACTGCCCTCCTTGTCGGAATTGAGTGCGATCACCCTCCTTGCTTGCCGCCAGTCGAATCTCTGACGGTAAAATCCTGCGACGGCTGTTCCGAACCTCGCTGTCCGGCGGGTGTATGAGCCAGACGCCCATCGCCACAGCCAACGCATCCAGTATGCTCGTCTTCCCAGAGCCATTCTCACCCACGAACAACGTGAATTTCGGATGCAGGTCAAAATGCCGGTTCTCAAACATCTTGAAGTTCTCCAACTCGAGTCTGTCAATTCTCATGTCTGCCTCTTTCCTAACCGAACCTCCCAAGTCCCGCACGTCAATCTTTTCTGTGGAGGTGCCGGTGGTGCCGGTGGTGCCGGTGTGCCGGTGTGCCGGTGGTCACATCTCCGAATGAGGACTTGGACGACGGCAAGCCAACGTTCGGAAGGCCGAGTTACACGAGGCCCTGATCTTTTTCCCGCGATACGTGACATGGGCGCTTCATAGGGACTCGTATAACTCGTCCCTCCGAAATTGGCCCTCATTCGGAGATGCGCCCGGTGTCGGCAATGAGGGCAAGTTGCCGGTCGGGCTCTCGCCGGGGGAACCTTGACCGTTCACCGTTCGCTCAGGCAGTCGAATCGAGAACCGTCGGGAACGGATGCGTGAGGCGTGGTTTTCAAATCGACCAACTGGCATTGGCTGCCGTTGTGGCAGCTCTGGCGAGAATGCCCTATCGGCTCCATTTGAGGCTCGGATGCGCAATGCACTCGATATGAGTTCCTTGGTTTCCCCTTGCTTGGCCCTGACGCATCTGGCGTAGTTCTACCATGAGAGTAATCCTCGCCCTCGCTTTTTTCATTTAAAATCGCAAGGGTCCAAGGGGTCACATCTTAACATTTAACACTTGATTTTGAAATTGGCCACGTCACGGTCGTGTTCGTGTCCAGACCCCTGCGCATCGAGCGGGCGGGCGGTTGGTATCATGTCACCGCGCGCGGCAATGAACGACGACCGATTTATCGCGACGCACGCGACCGTCGGCATTTTTGCGAACTGCTGGCGGAACTGGTTCCTCGATTTCATCTGCGCCTCCATTGTTTCGTGGGACTGGGCAAATCGGATCAGCAGCGAGTCCGCGCCGGAGTGTCGCCGGCACCGGAATCCGCGCGAGTCGGGGAACGAATCGCAGCGTTGAGACGCCATCATTGGAACAGCGAGGGGCGCGGCGCTTGAGGCTAGCGCGACCCAGTCTGGCGGCGGTGATTCAGGCTGTGCAGAAGGTGAAGTGTGAACCGTAGGAGACATTTCGAGACCGCCACGGGGATCGTGGGCGGGACTTGCTGCTCTTTCTGGGACGCAGAATGTGCGGGCTAAAGTTGAAAGAACTGGCGCGGGAATCAGGCTTGGCGGCATACGCCGGGGTGGCGATGGCTGTAAAGCGATATGAAGCCCTTCGCGACCGGGACCCCGTCCAACAGGCGTGCTTCAGACAAGTGGTTGAATTGTTGAATGTTAAGGTGTGTTAAGGTGTGACCCCTGAAGATGCTGAAGATGGTGGAAGTAATCGCTGAAAGCAAGGCCGGAGGGAACGCGGTTTAGCGTACTTCAACCACCCGATGGCCTTCCTCCAGCGCAGTGACGAGGGCAGGCAGGGCACGCTCGAAGGCGGCGAGGAGGACTTGCTTGCGGCAGTTGCCGAGGCGTATCCACACGAACGCGCCGACGACTCCGGGCCGGTTGGCCAGATGGAGGAAGTCTTCATCCTTGCTGACGAGCGCGCGGCCTTGGGCGGCGGCGTGGTTCCAGATGTCCGGGTCGCCGGCCTCGTCCATTTGCAGGTCGAGAACATGCTGCGCGTCATGTCCGTGTGAACTGAGGAAACGAGCGAGGGCGGCGGGAAGCTGGTTATCCACCAGGAATTTCACGAGGCTTGGAGCACCACATGGTCGGTCTGGCGGGCCGCGTACTCAATCGCGGCCAGGATGTCGTCGCGTTCCAGAAAGGGATAGTCCCCCAGAATTTCCTCGAAGGGAGCACCGGCACTGAGCAGTCCCAGCACGTCGGTCACACGGAGTCGTTTGCCGCGAATACACGGGCGACCGCCGCACTTGCCTGGCTCGATGGTGATGCGCTGAAGCAGTTCAGATTTCATGCTGCGTTCAGAGTGCCACACCCGCCCATCGCAAACAAGCCTCGGAAAATTTCGCCGAGTAACTTGGGGTCGGTTCTAACAATCGACAATGGGGGGATCCTTATCATACCGGGAGCGACTTGTGAGGTAGCCCGTCTCCCCTTGTTTTGCCCAGGAGGTGCGACACGTAGCTGGCGCTGCCTATCCCCAACCGCTTCCCAATCCAAGCCCGAGTCATCCGCGTCTCCTTCCGCAACCGGCGCGCCAAGTCCACCTTCCCGAGGTGCGCTTTTGGCTCGCGCATCAAGTCGCCCTCTGTCCAGCCCAGGGCCGCCAACTGTTCCCGTGCCAGACGCTCCGCTCGTGCGGTGTCCGTCTCGTCCCGCTGGCTCGCACTCTCATGCCCTTGGCCACGATGTGAAAGTGATTGCACATCAGGCACCAAGCATTGATCTGCCAGCCGGTTTTCTCGCAGGCTTGCTCCAAGGTACGGAGAAATACTTTCCGATCTTGGTCATCCTTGAAAACCGGCTCCCGCCGGTCGCCATGGCTCATCAGGTCATAAATGGCCCCGGCAAACTCGATGGGCAACGGTCTGGGCATAGCACCTTTACTTTCGAATCCAAAACTTAATCGCGTCGTTGATTTATTGTCAATTGTTAGAACCGACCCCTTTAAGCGCCGCAACAGAAATAAGGAAAAGCCCATGAATCTGACCCCAATCATTGCCCGTCATCAACACGCCGGTCATGTGGTCCGGGCAAAACACTTACATTCAGGCGGAGACGGTAATATGATCCGACCATGAAAACGGAAACCGTCGAAATTCCCGCGTCGGTTCTATCGTCCGTCGAGACACTGGACGAATTGCAGGACTGGCTTACCGCGCAAAATCCCAAGGTCATCGCTGAGTTGCGCGCAGCGCGCAAGCAGGACCTGGCGGGCAAGTTCAAACCATGGAAACCCCGCCACCTGCCATGCCCTACCGAATCGAAGTAGGCGGTAAAGCCGACGCGCAACTTGCCGGACTGGAAACTGCGATGGGCGCAAGCGTCGAACGCAAGATTCATTGGCTCGCCGAAAACGCTGCCGGCATGGTTCATCGGCGGCTCGTGGGAATGCCCGAAGATTTGGCGGGCCTGTGCAAACTCCGCGTGGGCGATTATCGCATTCACTACTGGATATATCCGCCGAAAAAACTCATTCGCCTCTACCGCATCCAACACCGCTCCGAAGTCTATCGCCAACTTTGATCTCGTATGAAAACCCTGCTCCGATTTCATCCGCCTTGCGCGAAGAACCGCCGAAGCAGAGACCTGGAGCGAAATATTGACTTTGTCTGTCCTTTGGAGCGCCTTTTCGGTTGTCCAACTGACGAAGACAAAAGAAATTACTCGCGAATTGCAAAACCGCTGGCTTTTCGATAGATTGCCCCCATGAGCCCCATTGAATTGGCAGTCGAAAAAGTCAAACACCTGGACGAAAACCAGGCGGATGCCCTGCTGGAAGGGCTGGCGCTGCGCGAAAGCCGAGAGGCCCTCCGTCAGCGATTCGACGCGAAGATTGATGTGGGCCTGGAGCAATTGAGACGGGGGGAAAAGATTCTAGGCGAGCAGGTGTATGCCGAAATTCGGGAGCGCAGCCGACGACGACGTGCCGGGAAAAATGCCTGATCACTTTTCGGCCAAAGAGATTCAGGTATTCACATGAGACAGTTCACAGCTATTGTTCACCGTGGCGAACCGAACGAAGGCGGCTTCTGGGCGACTTGTCTAGAAGTTCCCGGCGCGAATGGGCAGGGCGAGACAAAGGAAGAATGTCTCGGCAACCTGCGGGAAGCCATTCCGCTCGTTTTGGAAACCGAACGGGAGGAAGTTTTCCGTCTCGATCCAAAAGCAGAAACAACGGAACTTCTGCTGGCATGAAGCGCCGGGCATTGCTCGGTCATCTTCAGGAACATGGCTGCATGCCGTTACGTGAAGGCGGCAGCCATTCCATTTGGAGCAACCCGCAGACTGGCCGCAAGGAAGCCATTCCCCGGCACAATGAAATCAAAAAACATCTGGCACGTTCCCTTTGTCGCAATCTTTCCGTGGCAGTTCCGCCGGGCGATTAAAACCATTTTGACGAGGATGGCACGCTCATTGGCGACTACCTGCCCCACTTTTTGCTGGAGGACGAACTGATTGCCGAGTTGAAGGTCGTCATAGCGCTGGCCAACGAATACGAAGTTCAAATCCTGGGCTACCTCAAGTCCGCCCGCTTGGAGCACGGTCTGCTCATCAATTTCGGTTCCTACCGGTTTCAAATCCGCACATTCGTCTGGGCCGAGAACTCGGCCACAGAGAACTCAAAGAACAGAGAGAACCGAAAAAAGAGGATGACGGGTTTTCTCTCTGCGCTCTTTGAGTTCTTTGCGGTTAAATGATGGTTTTGATCCGTTTGAATTTCAGACCTCAGTAAAACCGGTTGAAATCGTGATCTGGGCGCGCCACCCCAATTCCTCCATTTTTCCTAATCGTAATCTTACTCGTAATCCTCGGGTGTTGCCCTTAACACAGAGGGGTGGATTACGATTACGATTAGCACTACAATCAGGAGCCGCGAATTGGGGTTGCTCGAGCCTCAGGATAAACAGGGTCGTTTTACTGAGTTCAGACCGTTGCATTGGGTGATGCAGACGACGGTTCCATTCCTTTTGAACATGTTCAGGTTTCAGATTTGTGTTGTCTTCTGGCTCGGCCTCGCCGTTGTGGGCTCGGGCGAGGACGCCATTGAATCCAGGCCCATGCCATTGCGATCGGCCTCGACGGGAACGCTCTTTGAATCGATCTCTCCCCTGAATTCAGGCGTCGATCTCGTGTATGAATTTCCCCGGAGCGCGCCACTCTCCTTGATGCAGGAACAGGGATCGGGCTGCGGGGTCTGCGCCGGCGACTTCGATGGCGACGGGCTTCCTGATCTCTTCGTGACCCACTACGACCGCGGCTGTCGACTTTACCGAAACCTTGGCGAGTGGCGGTTCAGCGATGTGAGCGACAGCGCGGGCGTGCGCGCCGCAGGGCGCTGGTGCATGGGCGCGACCTTTGTGGATGTGGACAACGATGGGGATCTCGATCTCTACGTCTGTTGTTTCAACTCGCCCAATCTCCTTTTCATCAACCAAGGCAACGGCGGGTTCCTGGAACGCGCGCGCCACTTCGGACTCGACTGGACCGGCGCGTCGGTGATGGCGGATTTTGCTGATTACGACAAGGATGGAAGGTTGGACATGTTCCTTCTCACGCATCGTGATGGCACGAGCGCCGGGCAAAGTCTGCCTTCCAATACACGCCACGCTGCGGATCGAGGGGTGATACGGCTCAGGCGGAACGGGCGCCCGGAGGTCGCGGCTCCGTTTCAGGATTTGTTCTCCCTTGTGGACAAAGGAGGCGGGCGCATGGAACTCGCCATCGCCGGTCAGCCAGACCAGTTGTTCCATCGCGAGCTGGGCGGCGTGTTCAGCAACGTCACCGCTCGGGCAAACATTCAAGGGCGCGACATCGGCCTCGGCGTGAGCTGGTGGGATTACAACGCGGACGGCTGGCCCGATATCTACGTCGCGAACGATCACAAGACGCCCGATCGCCTCTGGCGCAACAACAGAGATGGAACCTTCACCGACGTCGCTGCAACGGCCCTGCCGTGCGTGCCGCTGGCTTCAATGGGGACCGACGTCGCCGATGTGAATAATGACGGTTACCTGGATCTGCTGGCCACTGAAATGGCTGGCAGCACGCACGCCAGGCGTATGGTGATTCACGAGAATTTTGAGAAGAACGAGTGGTTCTTTGCCAGCGCGAATCCTCGGCAGTTCCCGCGCAATGCGCTTTATCTCGGCACCGGCGGCGGGCAGGTTTTCGAAGCGGCTCATCTTTTGGGCATCGACGCCACGGATTGGACATGGTCGCCGAAGTTCGGTGACTTTGACAACGACGGCTGGATCGATCTCTTTATCGCCAATGGCATGTCACGCGACTACGTGCATGCTGATCTTCAAGCGAGAATGGCCCAGCCTGCGACTCCTGGCTGGCGAACCCAGGCTGTGTTGCGCGAGAAAAATCTCGCCTTCCGCAATTTGGGCGGGCTGCGCTTCCAGCGCGCGGAATCGAAGTGGGGACTGGATCTCCTATCCGCAAGTTTCGGTGCCTGCGTCGCGGACTTCGACGCGGATGGCGATCTGGATCTCGCGGTGATGAACTTTGACGCGCCGCTCTCGCTCTATCGCAACCGCGAGGCGGGTTCGCATCGAATGGTCATTCGATTGAAGGGAACCCGCAGCAATGCGTGGGGCGTCGGTGCGGTCGTCCAGGCCGAAACGTCGCGCGGCATTCAAACGCGATGCCTCCACCTGGCAAGCGGCCACATGTCCGCCAACGAACCGCTTCTCCACTTTGGGTTGGGCGGCGAGGAGCGTGTGGCGCGTCTGACGGTGCGCTGGCCGAGCGGCGTGCAACAGTCATTTCAAGACATCCCCAGCGACCGTTTTTACGCGATCACCGAAGCCGCGGGCCCTTCAGAGATCACACCGAGCAAAGAGCACTCCGCGAGCTTGTTTCGCCAGACAGAAGCCGTCGCCGTTCTTCGGCATCACGAACGTAATTTTGACGACTTTGCCCGCGAACCGCTGCTTCCGTGGAAATTGTCACAACTCGGCCCGGGCTTGGCCGTCGGCGACATCGATGGGGATGGAGATGACGATGTTTATCTCGGCGGTGCCGCCGGGCATCCTGGCATTCTTGGAGTTCACGAGCCTGACGGTCACTTCCGTGCCGTCATACCGCCCGCGTTTGAGAGGGATCGTGAATGCGAAGACATGGGCGCTCTTTTCTTTGATGCGGATGGGGACGGCGACCAGGATCTCTTTGTCGTGTCAGGAGGCGTGGAATGCGAACCCGACTCACCGATGCTCCAGGACCGGCTTTACCTGAACGATGGCAAGGGGACTTTTGGGCGTGCTCCGGCTGGCACCTTGCCGGAGGATCGCAACTCTGGAAGCGTGGTGTGCGCGGCGGACTTTGATCGCGACGGAGACTTGGACTTGTTCGTGGGAGGCCGGGTGGTTCCCGGGCAATACCTGGTCATGCCTGAAAGCCGGCTCCTGAGGAACGAAGGCGGCAGGTTTGGCGATGTTACAGACTCCATCGCGCCTGATCTCCGTCACAGTGGGATGGTGACAAGCGCGCTTTGGTTCGATGCGGATAACGATGGGTGGATCGACCTCGTGACTGCCAGCCAATGGGGTCCTGTCAAACTCTTCCTGAACCGATCCGGGCACCTCGAACCTAGCGACGCGGGCGGCGAGTTCTCGAAACACACCGGCTTGTGGCAGGGGTTAGCGGCGGAAGATCTCGATGGCGATGGTGACATCGATTTGGTTGCCACCAACCTTGGTCTCAACACTCGCTACCGCGCATCGCCGGAAAACCCGGTCGCGATCTGGCGTGGCGAATTTGAAACCGATCGTCCAGCCCAGCTTCTCGAAGCTTTCAGCGATCAAGGCGTCTGGCGTCCGTCTCGAAGACGTGCGGCGCTGATCGCGGCCATGCCCTCAATTGAGGCTGGATTCCCCACGTTCGAGTCATTCGCTCGAGCCACTGTCGCGCAATTATTTCCCGAAACAGCGTTGGCGCGAGCGAGTCAATTTCAGATCACGACCCTTGAGTCGGCTATCTGGCTTAACGATGGTCACGGGCATTTCACCTTTCGCGCCCTTCCGCGCCTTGCTCAAATTGCTCCGGGCTTCGGCGTCATCGCCGCGGACTTGGATGGAGATGGTCTCTCTGACATTGCCCTGGCGCAGAACTTTCATGGCCCGCCCTCCGAGGTTGGCCGGATGGATGGGGGACTTGGCCTATTACTACGCGGCGAAGGGGGCGCGCAATTCAAGCCACTACTCCCAACGCAGAGCGGGTTGGTGCTGCCTGGAGAATATCGCGCGCTCGCCCTCCTTGACTTGAACAACGATGGCGCTCCCGATCTCCTCGCCGCGAAGAACGATGGCGTTCTTGTGGCCTTTGAAAATGAAAAACAGCCCGGCTCGACATGGCTTGCGCTCCGGTTGCGCGGCCCCGCCAGGAATCCGACGGGTGTCGGTGCGCGTATCGAGGTGACTTTCGAGGGCGGTTCCAAGCGTTCAGCGGAAGTTCGCGCGGGCGGCGGCTATCTGTCGCAATCGAGCGCCACGCTCTTCTTCGGTGTTCCATCCGGCGGAGATTCCGCGCGAATCACCGTCCGCTGGCCCGATGGTGCGATTTCGTCGCACTCAGTCGCCGCTGGCGTTGGGGCCTTGACGCTGACGTCCCCAGCTCCACTTGGGAAATGAGCGCCGGACGGGTTTGGCAATCGGATAATCACGAGCAGGCGCATCTTGAAGGCGCGTTGGCGCACCGGAGTTTGTGCAAGCGTGCCAAGGGGTCACATCTTAACATTTAACACTTGATTTTGAAATTGGGCACATCACGGTCGTGTTCGTGTCCAGACCCCTGCGCGTCGAGCGGGCGGGCGGTTGGTATCATGTCACCGCGCGCGGCAATGAACGACGACCGATTTATCGCGACGCACGCGACCGTCGGCAT
>CAMBEJ010000176.1 GCA_945865375.1 Akkermansia muciniphila
CCGCAACCCCAACGCGGCGTGCGCCCTGGCCCTCATCCGAACCGGACTTCAAGCGCTGCTCCGACGGACAGTCAAACAACCCCTCCCAGTCATTTTCGAAAACGTCGCCGACCATTTGGAACTGGGCCTTACTTGGCTCAAACAACGCACCTTCCGCTTGTGAAACAAAAAGCCTTAATCGCACCTTCGTCTGCCGTAACATTGATCCGACATTCTGCATCTTCGACAGCTTGTGAATTCGGGAAGTCCCGAAGGAAGATAAATCCATCCCGTCCATGGTTTTAGCCTGGGCGATTGCCGTTTTTTCATGTACTCGGATCCAATGATGGAGTTTGCTGTTCGTGCTCTTTGATGTGCCCATGCGCAATCTCTGGTTGATCCAACTTGATGGGTAGGGTTGTTTCTCTGTGCAAAGGCGTAGCCAATGCGAGTTTCCCGGGACCACTCGTCATCCGGTGCTCCAGATCCATTTCATTCCACGCGAAGCGCTTCAACCGGTGCATTCACAAGTTGTCGGTGGCTTCGGAAACCGAGGAGCGGGCTTCAGTGAAGCCCGCCCACAGTGGCTTTTCAGCGACAACTTGTGAATGTACGGCGCTTCAACTCCTCCCTTATCAGGCGCTCGGCTTTGACTTCCGCGTTCTCCCGGATCTGTTGCTTCGCCGCTTTCGTTGTGGCAGTCTGGCGAGCGTGACAGGAAATGCACGAGTGATGTTCACAAGATTTGGATTGAACAGTGCGAATCGGCAGAAGGGATCAAAGTGCAGTTCTGGGGGAAGAATGCCACGCGACATTGAAGACGCAAACATGAGCACAGCCATAGAACCCATCTGGGCGGTGACGCCGGAAAAACTCGCCGAAGCGACGCGGCGTCTGGTGGCAGCCGCGCAGCCGAAGAAGATCATCCTTTTTGGCTCCCGTGCGCGGGGTGACGCGCGAGGGAACAGCGACGTGGATTTGCTGGTGATTGTGCGGGAGGTAAAGGACCGCGTGGGGGAGATGGTGAGGCTGAACCGGGCGTTGAAAGGCTTGATCCTACCCGTCGAGCTAATCGTTATCAGCGAGCGGATGTTTGAGGATTTGGCGGACACGCCGGGTACGGTTTATTTCGAGGCCAAGCGGGAGGGGGAAGTGCTGTATGAGTCCCCGTGAGCAGTGCGAGATGCTATTGCGCAAGGCGGCGGCAGACGAAGGCATGGTTGACAAGGTTCTCGATGATCCGGACATCTCGGACGAGTTGGTCGGCTTCCACTGGAACGGAATAATTGTCGTTGCACAGATCGGAGTAATTTGGACAGCGTATCCTGCGGAGCGGACAATTTGGCCTCCAGGGATCGAGGATTAGTAATAGGGTCGGCCACAAAGGAAGGACTGCGGCTCATTCCTGTGCCGGCCAAGCAAGCCTTGTTGCGACTCGGTCAAGTGGCTATAAACGCGGATGACGGAAGAAAGCCAGCACAACGTAACGAACCAGATTCAAGACCTTTTTGCGTGACCTTGGCTCCAAAATGCGGAGGCAATCACCACCCTCGCCGGTTTCGATGTCATAGTTTCCGAGCGGGACAGTCAACTTTCTAAAACTTACGTTGAGTTCTTCAGCCGCGTGCGGAACAACCCGACAGCGATCAAAGGACTTTTGCGCCTGTGCCTATGAAAACCGAAGTCATCCTGACCCAAACAATGGAACAACTGGAACATCTGAACGAGGCGCTCGCTGCGCTCCGCCGCGAACTCCTCCCCGGCGAGCCAAAGAAGTTCGCTATCTTGGCAGAAGGCCCCTTGGAGGACATGCGCCGCCTGCAGGTGGAAATCACGCAACTCACCACCGAGATTGTGACGGCAGCTCCTTTGGTGGCTTGAAGCGAAAACTCTTGGGGACAGACAACTTATCGGCGGATAATGTCAGGAGTTCTGAGTCTGTAAAGCCGCGCTTTTGCTCCGGACCGCTGGCTACATTTCCGATGCCAACTTGTACTGGCGTGCGATCCATACTGGTGTTTGAGTAGCTTTTGTTCGGAACAGAAAAAACGACGACACAACAACGGGTCTGCATTATGGAAAACACAACGAATCGAGAGCACAAATCTAACGAGTCCAACGAAGCCAACCGACCGACGGAGGAGACCGCTGGCCCACAGGCCAAGGCTGAGCCACAATCTTCGAAAAGTGGGTTCGACTCCGTGATCTTCGTCATGCGCCAAGCCGCTGAGGACGCGAGGGATGCGGCCGAGAAGGCCATTCCCAAAGTGAAATCGGCCGCTGCGGATGCCGCTTATTGGATGGCCTATGGGATTTCCTTTGCAGCCGTGTTTCAATGGACCCTGGCGAAGAAACTTGCTCCTCAACGATTGAGAACCGGCGCTCGCGACGGCGTGAAGGCGGGGAGAGAATCCGCCGAGGACTGGGTTGAAAAACATAAGCAACGCAGCGAACAAACCATCGCGGCTTCATCGATCCAAGCTGATCCGTATTCTGAGCAAGCTCAACCAGGCTCAGCCTGATGCGACACCGAGGGATCGTTGCCCGGCTCAGTGAGGACAGCTCGCCACACCGGTTTTCCGCCCTCATCTCACGGTTGTGGATCCATGTGGCAGCCCCACTCGGGTGATCACAGGACTGATCGCCTCCAGGGTCTCCACGGCCCAGGTTGGCTGATGCTGCCTCAACTCTTCGAGCGTGTAATTTCCAGTTGCGACTGCCAGACACTGCGCTCCGATGGCGCGGGCGCACTCAATGTCCAGAGGCGTGTCGCCGATCACCAGGAGTTCGTCGCCTCTGAGCGGAGCGCCAAGAAGATTGAAGCATCGTCGCATTGCGATTTCAGCCAACTCATTGCGATCCGCGTGGTCACACCCGAAAGCGCCCACTCTGAATGATCCCCATAGCCCAAAATGTCTTAGTTTGATTTCCGCTCCAAGACGGATGTTGCCCGTCAGCAGGCCAACCAGGGGCGGGTTCGGCATCCTCTCCAATTCGTTCAGCCAGTGTGTCACCCCAGGGCACATGCATCCAGACGTGGTGGCCAGGTGGTGGTCCAGGAAATGGACATAGGCTTCCAGGAAGCGTCCGGTGTTTTCCCGAGTGTCCTGAATCTTGTGGTGACGGAAGAACTCTTTGATCAAGCCTGTGTCGGTGCGCCCCGCGAACCGCAGGTGGGATGTTCCATTCGGAATGCCAAACACGGTGGCTGAAGTACGCTCAAAGGCTCTCACCCCGGCTCCGCCGGTGCCGATCAAAGTTCCATCGATATCGAATAGGACGGCCTTTATCACAGAAAAGTGCGGTTGTTGGTTGGGGTTCGTTGTCCACGGTTCACGGTTCACCCTTCGACGTTCAAATGTTATACGAGTTGTTTGTGGGGTCAAAGGGTTTGACTGCTCATTTTGAATGAGTGTGGGCAGTTCTCTGACTGGCGGTGGGCTCACTTCCGCTCAAAAGAACTGCTGAGGGTTGATATCTTGTCTTGCCCTCTTGGCATAATTTGCGGTATGTAATCGATGCATGGAGGCTAAGGAAGCGTTGATCGCGCTTAATATGATCGAACACGTCGGTCCCGTCAGGGTCCGCCATTTATTAGATCACTTTGGAACAGCTCCCGCAATCCTCGTTGCCACACGCGAACAATTGGGAAGGGTTCAAGGGATAGGCGATGAAACAGCCAATGCCATTGCCGGGTGGGAAACAGATGTGGACCTCACGGCTGAGCTCCGACGGATCCGCGAATTTGGTTGCCATGTGCTGACGCAGGAGGACAACGCGTATCCTTCCTCGCTTCGCGAGATCTACGATCCGCCCACGGTCCTGTATGTGCGCGGAGAGATTCAGAGTGTGGATCACCGAGGGGTCGCCATCGTGGGATCACGGCTCACAACTCCTTACGGGATGGATTGCGGGCGTAAGTTTGCGATGCAGCTTGCATTCGCCGGGGTGACCGTCGTGAGCGGTGGAGCCAGAGGAATCGACACGGCGGCCCATCAGGGCGCACTCAAGGCCGGGGGTCGCACCATCGCGGTTTTGGGAACCGGCATCAATATTGTTTTCCCTCATGAGAACGCGGCTCTTTTCGAGCAAATCGCCGCCTGCGGTGCGGTTGTCACGCAATTTCCGTTCAACCGGCCTCCTGACAAGCAGAGTTTCCCGATTCGCAACCGCATAGTGGCCGGGATGACCCTGGGCACGCTGGTCGTGGAGGCCAACCTCACCAGTGGCGCTTTGATCACGGCCAACATGGCGGTGGACTGTGGGCGCCAGGTTTTTGCCGTCCCGGGCCGTGTGGATTCTCCGCGAAGCAAGGGGTGTCACGAACTTATCAAAAAGGGTGCCAAACTATGCGAAACTGTGGAGGATATTCTGTCCGAGTTCGAGTATCTGTTCCCTCCGCGAAACGCCCGCCAGATTCAAAATGAGGGGGCGTTTGTGACGCCGCTCTTGAACGAGCTTGAACAAAAAATCTTTGACGAATTGGGACAGGAAGAAATGGGCATGGAGGAGATCATTCTCAAAACCGGACTGACAACGGGCACCGTGGCATCCACGCTTCTGAACCTAGAAATCAAGCGGCTGATCCGTCAAGTCCCAGGCAAGCGCTTCCTGAGGTTGCGGTAAGAGGCAAGGAGGCGAAATCAGTGTCTGCTTCCTCTCAATGTTTTCTCTATGTTCTTTCGCGGGCAACTTAACTTGGCGTTTTAAGGTCAATCTTTTTGGGGCACACGGCACTCGAGATGCAGATCGCGGAGTTGTTTAGGTTCCAAACTCGCCGGAGAATCCGTCATTAAACACGTCCCCTTGGCTGTTTTTGGAAAGGCAATCACATCCCGGATGCTTGTGGTGCCGCAGAGAATTGCCACCAAACGATCGAACCCAAGCGCGATTCCTCCGTGCGGCGGGCAGCCGAAACGGAACGCCTCCAGCATGTAACCGAACCGTGCTTTGACAAGATCCGAGGGAATCTGAAGAATCTGTTCGAAAATCATTTTCTGCATGTCCGGTTGGTGGATCCGAATCGATCCTCCGCCGAGCTCAACCCCGTTCACCACCACGTCGTAGTGTTGCCCTCGGACCTGCTTGGGATCCGTGGTTAACAAAGGAATGTCGTCGTCAACCGGGGCCGTGAACGGGTGATGGCTCGAATACCAGCGGTTTTGCTCCTTATCGAAACTCAACAAGGGAAAGTTCACGACCCACAGAAAATTGAACCGATTTGGAGGGATCACGAGTTTTCCCTGGGACTTGAGAATGTCGGCGCAGTAGAGCCGGATCTTTCCTAGAATCTCGCAGGCATTAAGCCATTGGTCCGCAGCGAATAAGATGAGGTCGCCTTCCTCGATCCCGAGCTTCGACCGAAGGGCTTCCTTTTCGACGTCACCGAAGAATTTTACGATCGGTGATTTCCATTCGCCTTTTTCCACTTTGATGAAAGCCAGTCCCCGGGCGCCGAAACTTTTCGCGTAATCGGTCATGGTTTCAATCTGCCCTTGTGTTGCGCCCGCCATGCCTTTTGCATTGATCGCCTTCACCACGCCGCCTTGGGCGATGGTTCCGCTGAACACCTTGAAGGCACTGGCGCGAAAATCCTCCGTCAAATCGACAAGCTCCATCCCGAACCGTGTGTCCGGCTTATCGATGCCGAAGCGGTTGAGCGCTTCTTGGAACGAAATTCTTGGGAAAGGTGTTGGAATGTCCATTCCGAGGGCGGTACTCCAAACGCGCTTGAGGAGGCCTTCCACAAGGCTGTAGAGATCTTCGCGCTCGATAAAAGACATCTCGATGTCCACCTGGGTGAATTCTGGCTGGCGATCCGCGCGCAAATCCTCATCCCGATAGCAGCGCGCGAGCTGAAAATAACGCTCGACACCGGCGACCATGAGGATCTGTTTAAACTGCTGGGGCGACTGCGGCAGCGCGTAAAATTGGCCTGGGTGAAGGCGGCTCGGCACGACGAATTCCCGCGCCCCTTCCGGTGTCGATTTGAACAGCGTGGGGGTTTCGATCTCCAGGAATCCTTGTTCATCCAGGAAGACACGGGTTGCCGTAGCGGCCTTGCTCCGCACTCGAAGATTCCTGGCCATCTCAGGCCGACGCAAGTCCAGGTATCGATATTGGAGGCGGAGTTCCTCGTTCACCTTCGCCGCAGTCTCTGGATCATCGACGGGGAATGGCAGAACCTCCGCGTAGTTCAGAACCACCAGAGAGGAGGCATGGATCTCCACTTCTCCGGTCGCGATTTTGGGGTTGTTTGTTCCCGCAGGTCTTGCTCGGACTTTTCCGGTCACCGACACCACGCACTCGCTCCTGAGCGAGCCAGCGAGCGCAAACAGTTCCGGCGCAAGGTCTGATGGATCGAACACTGTTTGCGTTCTGCCCTCGCGATCTCTGATATCGATGAAAATGACGCCGCCAAGGTCGCGCCTCGAATGCACCCATCCACAAAGGGTGGCTGTTTCTCCCGCATGGGAGGGTCGAAGTTCGTTGCAGTGATGCGTTCGTTTCATGAGAAATGGTCGGTCAGCAGCCAGTTTGGCTGATTTTCGTGAGGCGCGATGTTGGCGGGTACAAAACGGAATTCAACCCGAAAAATTGAGCTGAACCTCGTTCGCACCCGCTTTTCCATGGACCGGAAGCCCCAAATTGCCCCTGATCGAATTTGGAAGCCTTGGAACCTGGCATGCCTTGCTTAGGTCACAGGTGCCAGCGAGATCAGCCTCTCAAGGACTTCCTGCGCAAGCACCTCATAAGCGGCTGCTCCGGCGCTATATTTGTCGTAATGAATGATGGGCTTTCCAAAGCTTGGAGCCTCGGCAAGCCGGGTCGTCCGAGGGATGACCGTGTCAAAGACTTTCGCGGCAAAGTGTTGCCTTACCTCCCCGAGAACCTGCTGAGACAACCGGGTCCGGCCGTCGAACATCGTCATGACGACACCCAACAACTCCAGTCCGGAGTTCGTTCCCGAGTCGCGCACTTGATTGAGCACCCGATGGATCATCGCAACGCCTTCCAGAGCGTAATATTCACATTGCAGAGGAACCATGAGCCAATCGGCGGCCGCGAAGGTGTTCAGGGTCACGATGCCCAGCGATGGCGGACAATCGATGATGACAAGGTCGAAACGGTTGGAAGTTCGGATGGGGTCCAGAGCCATCCGAAGTCGATAGAGATGGTGATCCATCTGGCTGAGCTCGATTTCGGCTCCGCACAAATCCACTTCGCTGGGCACCACGTGAAGGTTCTCAAACGCGGTGGGCTTTATTTTTTCGGCCAGGAGGCCCTCGCCGAGAAGTGGTCGATACGCGCTGGCGCCCTCTATTTTTTCAAGGCCCACCCCGCTGGTCGCATTGGCCTGGGAATCCATGTCCACCAAGAGAACGCGTTGCCCAAGGGCAGCGAGGCAAGCGGATAAGTTCACGCTGGTGGTGGTCTTGCCGACACCCCCCTTTTGATTTGCGACCGCTATGACGACCGTGGACACGTGCAAATTAACCGGAAGTTCTGCCAATCAAGCCAGTAAAATCGCTGGGCAGTTGATTCGCTCCGGGTTCCTCCACGAAATCTCGGAACCGCGCTTGCGGTGCCATGGATCAACGATTAGCTTCGGCGCGACTGTTAATTGCATGAGCGAAGTTCTTGTCATTGGCCACCGGAATCCAGACACCGACGCGATTTGTTCGGCGGTTGGATACGCTGAATTCAAACGTCGGACAGGCATGGCGTCGGTCACCGCAGCGCGCTGTGGCGATACCAATGACCGGATCGACTTCGTCCTCAAGTATTTTGGCGTTCCAGCCCCCGTCCTCGTTGCCGATGTGTCGCCGAAGGTGCGCGATGTCATGCAAACACACGTCGTGAGCGTTCCGCCTGGGACTTCCGCAGGGGACGCGCTGACGATGATGGACGAGACCCATATTCGAGTGTTGCCCGTTGTCGCCGATGATGGGTGCTGCCGAGGGTTGGTCTCGGTGTTCAAGGCCAGCAAATTCTTTTTTCCAGATTCATCCAAGCCGTTGGAGTCAAGGCGGATTGTCGCCTCAGTTCGAAACCTTGCCAGGGCGGTGAAGGGGACCATGCTTTTTGCCGTAGACCCAGACCGGGAGGAGGATCTGCTGCTGATGATCGGTGCCATGAAGTTCGATTCATTCGCGAGGCGGCTCCACGATTATCCCCGTGAAAAACTGGTCGTAGTGGTCGGGGATCGCATCGACATCCAGATGTTGGCGATCCAAAGGCGAGTCCGGGTTATAGTCATTACGGGTGGGCTTCCCGTGGACCCAGAGGTGTTGAGCTCAGCCAAAAGCAACGAGGTGGGTGTGGTTCTCTCACCCCATGATTCCGCAGCCACCGCGATGCTCTGCCGTGCTGCGATATCCGTTTCCCTTTTGTTGGACACTCAATTCATGACGTTCCTCAGAGATGATTCCCTCACGGTCGCAAAGCGCCTCGCCGCGTCGGTGCAACAGCACGCATTTCCTGTCATCGACGAAGCCCATAGAGTGGTTGGGATGCTTTCAAAATCTGACTTTCTTAAAAAAATCGAGCGGCAGTTGATTCTCGTCGATCACAACGAACTCTCCCAGGCTGTGCTGGGCGCGGATCAGGTCGAGATCATCGAGATCATCGATCATCATCGCATAGGCTCGCTGACCACTCAGCAGCCGATATTGTTTCGCAACGAACCTGTGGGGTCCACGAGCACGATCGTGGCGGACTGCTTTTTTCGGTGTCAGGTGGAGATGTCGAAGCCTGTGGCGGGATTGTTGCTTGCAGGGCTTGTTTCCGACACGCTGAATTTAAACTCCCCGACGACCACTTCCAAGGATGTTGAGGTGTTGAGGAAGCTCGAGGAAATCGCAGGGGTCAACGCCGCCAGCTTCACGGAGAAGCTTTTCGAGTCGGGATCGGTCCTGACCTCCAAGACGTCCGCCCAAGCCATCGCCACCGATTGCAAGGAGTACGTTGAGCGGCAGCGGCGATTTAGCGTGGCGCAAATCGAGGAGATTGGGTTTGAATCGTTCAACCGCCGGAAGCGCGAAGTGGCCGATGCCTTGGAAGCCTATCGTCTCTCCAACAACTACTTTTTCTCAGCTCTCTTGGTCACCGACGTCGTGCTCCAAACTTCTCTGTTGGTTGTGGCGGCTCCTCCCGATTTTCTCGAGCAAATCCACTATCCGGGGTTGGAGGCCGGCGTTTACCAACTAGAAGGTGTGGTTTCTAGAAAGAAGCAGTTGCTCCCCTACCTGACCCATCGGTTGGAGAATCTGGGGTAGTCGCGGAGGGAATCGAACACACCATGAGCTTTGTCCAAGAATTTAACAACTTGCCGTTTGAAGAGCTCAAGCAGCAAGCCGAGCATGCGACGCCCAGTCAGGTCGAGGATGCACTGAGTCGAGGCCCTTCTGGATTGCGGGACTTCGCCAGCATGATTTCCCCTTCCGGATCGGCGTTCCTTGAGAGGCTTTGCCAGCGATCCCAGGCGTTGACACAGCAACGTTTCGGCAAAGTCATCCGATTTTTCGCACCTCTCTATCTTTCGAACGAATGCATCAACACTTGCAAATATTGTGGTTTTTCACGAGACAACCTCATCTTGCGCGTCACGTTGAGCCCCGAGGAGGTGCTTCGCGAGGCTCTTTGTTTGAGAGAGATGGGGTTTCGCAATGTGCTCCTAGTGGCTGGGGAGCATCCTAAGTTTGTATCCAATGGGTATTTGGCACGTTGCGTGGAAATCTTGCGTCCTTTCATCCCCGGTCTTTCTCTTGAGGTGGGGCCGATGGAGACTGCGGAGTATGTGCCTCTGGTGTCCTCAGGAGCGGAAGGTTTGGTGGTGTACCAGGAGACTTATGATCGTCTCATTTATTCCGAAATGCACACCGCAGGGCCCAAGAAGGATTTTGATTGGCGGCTCGAGACACCCGAGAGGGCCTACGCCGCAGGCTTTCGGCGGATCGGGATCGGCGCACTCCTAGGTTTAGGTGATTGGCGGCACGAGGCTCTTGCGGTGGCGGCGCATGCTCTGTTTTTGCTCAAACACTGTTGGAAGGCCCATATCACCATTTCGTTCCCGCGGTTGCGCCCTTCCGCCGGGGAGTTCAAGCCACTTTCGCCGATCTCAGACCGGGAGCTGGTCCAGTTGATTGCCGCGTTTCGTCTTCTCCTCCCCGATGTCGGGATTGTGTTATCGACTCGCGAACCCGCTCACCTCAGGAATGGGCTGATTCCTTTGGGCGTGACCATGGTGAGCGCGGGCAGCCACACCGAACCTGGAGGCTACACCGGAGCCGGCAATGAGAAGGTCCGTCGCACGCAGCGAGGAAGAGTTGTTTCAGAGGAAAACGAGGGTCAACAAGCTCCTGCAGGTCGCACCCTGGCGACGGGACAGTTCGACATCGCCGACGAGCGATCCGCCACCGAAATGGCTCAACTGATAACCAGGCTTGGTTACGAGCCAGTTTGGAAAGACTGGGACCAAGCATTCGCTCCGGTGATTTGAGCCCGCAAGGTGCTGCTCTCTGAGTGGGCGATAGCGTGACTGAAATACTCACCTAGGAGTGAGCCAATCCCATTTTTGGAGTTTGACACCGCGTGGTGCTTGGAGGCGCTGGATAACTGGTCAACACCCAATTAGTGACATCCTTCGATGAGTGCGCATCTCAGATTTTTCGTGCTCGCGTTTCCTACTCGTAATCGTAATCGTAATCGTAATCCCATGAACCGCCGATTCGACCACGAAAAGCTGGAGGTTTATTGGAAAGTGCCGCCGCCCTGGATGTGCTCGTGGCCAAAGGCCGAT
>CAMBEJ010000177.1 GCA_945865375.1 Akkermansia muciniphila
GATGCTGGCATCCAACCATGAGGACATTGCTGAAATGCGGGCCAGCAATGCCCGCATCATTGCGGCTAACCATGAGGACATTGCCGAAATGCGAGCCAGCAATGCCCGGACGGATCGCCAATTGCTGGAGATGCAGCAGCAGGCTGCGAAGGATCGCGAACAGGCCGACAAGGATCGTCAACGGGGCGACAAGGATCGCGAACAAGCCGACAAGGATCGCCAGCAAGTCGAGAAGGATCGCCAGCAAGTCGAGAAGGATCGCCAGCAGATCGAGAAGGATCGTCAACGTGGCGATAAAGAGCGCCAGGAGTTTAACCGACAGCTTGCGGGCATTTCCGACCGCCTAGGAAGTTTGATTGAGGATATGGTGGCCCCGAACGCTCCGCGCATCGCGCGCACACTTTTCGAGGGCGACGAAGTCTTGACGTCCGCGATCCGGGTCAAGCGTCGGCATCCTTCGGACCCAGGCCTCAACATCGAGCTTGATTTGCTCGTGGTGGGGAGTCGCCATTTGCTCGTCGGTGAAGCCAAATCTAAAGTGACCGTGGAGAAAGCCGTGGCTTTTTTGGAAAAAATGCGCTCGATCCACGAGTATTTTCCGGAGTTCTCCGGGTTCACGGTTCTACCGCTGATCGCCAGCGTGGGCATTGAATCTTCCCTCGTCGCTCACTTGAGCCGGCTCCACATTTACGCCCTTGCCTTTGGCGATGAAACCATGGAGATCCTCAACGAAGGCGCGTTCTGAGTTCAGGTCAGCTCTGGCGTTAAACTCAGCCAGCCACTCGGGCCATGGCTTGTCTGGTGACGACGCAGAACACTCCTCAGGAAGGGGTCCAACGGACGGACAAACAGTTTCCGGCCCGATTGCGCGAAACGCCATCAAGCAAGCTTCCCAAATGGCCTTGCCCATTATAGACTGGACGCATGCAACCTTTGGCTGAAGACACCAGCGCCGAGACCGAACGGATATTGATCGAACTGTGGCGGCAAGCAGATCCCGCCCGAAAGTTTGCGCTGGTCATCGATAGCACCAGAACGATGCAAGAGTTCCTGTTGAGCGGGGTGCGTGAACGGCATCCTCATGACTCTCCGGAGGCGCTGCATCGCCGCTTCGCGAGGTTGTGGCTCGGATCGGAACTTGCGCGCAAGGCTTACGGAGAAACTCCCGATGATCCCGAATGAAGCAGAGTTCCTAACCGCGCTGCACAGAGTGATCGCAACTTTCGACACCCTGGGAATTGCGTACGCGCTGGGCGGATCATTCGCGAGCAGCGTGTATGGGGAGGCCAGAGCAACGCGTGACGTAGACCTGATTGCCGCCGTGGCTGGCCGACACGCAACTCCTCTTGTAGCGGCGCTCGGCAAAGAGTTCTACGCCAACGAAGCAGAAATTGTAGCCGCCGCGATCGATCAAGGATCGTTCAATTTGGTTCACTACGAGTCGATGGCGAAGGTGGACGTCTTTGTCGTCTGGCGGACAGAGTTCGGCGCCACGCAGCTTGCCCGTCGACGACGACAGCGGGTGGGTCGCTCCGAACCGTTTGACCTGTTCATGACTTCTCCCGAAGATACTGTTCTCGCCAAGCTCGATTGGTATCGCAAAAGCGGCTGCGTCTCCGACCGCCAATGGCGAGACGTGCTGGGCGTGCTCAAAGTCCAAGCTGATGCATTGGATCAATCCTACCTGCGCGAATGGGCGGCGCGTCTCAAACTCGATGAACTGCTCCGACGTGCCTTGGACGATGCGGGACTCGCCCTGATCGAGTGACTTTCCCCGAACCCAATCCACATTCATCTGCGTCCATCCGTGGTTCTCCCTCCGACAAGTTCTTGCCTTTGTTTTCTTTGCGGTTAATTCAACCTAAAAACTGCGATTGAAATGGCCACAAAAGAGCACAAAGATCGCAAAGAGAAGGGCTTCAGGGGTCAAGGTCAACGAAGAGTTGCTCACCCAGCGAGTGCATGATGAAGCCGAGAGATTCCTTTCAGAACTCATTCTCTCTGCGTTCTTTGCGTTCTTTCGTGGCTAAATCAACTGCCGGATTTAGGTTCAATGGTTCTTTCCAGGTTCAAACGAAAAAGAGCCCCGGTTTTCACCGGGGCTCTCTGTTTGATAAACCGTTGAGCTAAACTACGTTAGCTTACTGCTTGATGCGGGCGAACCGGCGTGCCTGGTCTGCTGTGGTGGTCAGCGGACTGGTGGCGCCAGTCACTGCCACCCAAGGACCTGTGACGTCATTGGCCACTTCCAGTGTGCCGCCACCATCCCAGGTCAATGTCACATTGATTCCGCTGACCTTGATGCTGGTGAACTTCGGTTGTGGCTTCGCGCCGCCCTCGTTGAAGTCCCAATACGCGATGAGACCTTTTGTGGTCAAGGCCGAGGGCAAGGTGCCCTTGGTGAGCGCGAGGACGTCGGCTTCAACCAATTGCTTGGAGAAGATTGCGAAATCATCGATCACCCCACGATGGGCTCCACTGCCATCACCGATGGATCCGATAGCCATGCTGGTAATATCGGTGTTGAGAGGTCGGGCATCGGTCCCACCAAGGAACAATTTGCCATCGATCCAGATTTCCTTGACCCCCGCCTTCTTCGTGAACGCGAAGTGGTGCCACGCCGTCGTGAAGAATGTGGCGTCTGTCGCTCCAGGGAATGTATCGATTCCCGCTGTGATTCGTTGGTCTGGATCGCAGCAGCCTGACGTATCGAAGTAGATGTGGCCATTACCCCAAGGAACATGCGCTTGGAAACCACGCTGACCGTTGTTCGCCGAAGGCGAGTTGATCCAGAACGCGGAACTGTCCGCAGTGTCGTACTTCTTGCTCCAGAAGGCCACGCTCAGCTCGTCCTTGGCGGTCGCCGCATTGAGGAAGCTGGCGTCTAAGACGAAGAGAGGGCCTCCCCTTTTCGTCAAATCCATCCCATAGTCGCCGACTTTGCCCGACGCGCCGCCCTTGTCTGCGGTGTAAACAGAACTCCCCGTGATAATGGCGGGGTAGGAGGCGACTTTGTCGTTCGATGGGCCGCTGTAAACTTGCGTCGTGTAAGACCATTCACTGGTTGCAGGCTGTCCGCCAGCATCCAAATACCCAAGGATCACTGTGTGGACCGAGGCGCTTGCGGCCAACCCCGCAGGTGCGTAATCGATCGTCAACACAGTGCCGACCTTTGTGAACTTGGGTGCGACGACCACTCCGTCCACCTTCAGGCTGACGTTCGCCGCAGTCCACTCCGTCTTGCCGTCGCGATGCCCAATTATGACGTGGGTATTGGGTGCGGCAGCCTTTGCATTTGCTGCCGGCGTCTGAATAGTGAACGCCCCTTCAGGAGCGGCCGGCAGGTCCACTGCCGAAGACAGGAACTGGCCTGGGATTGGACTCAAGGAACCGGCTCCTGTCTTGTCCGTGGTCTTTCTCCAGGCAACCTGGGCATAATCGCCGCCGCCGCCCTCTTTGTAGATGACCCTGATGAAGTATTTCTTACCCGCCACCAGCGCGATCGGGGCGGCCGTGGTCTCGTCTCCGTTACCCGGTTCTTTGTAGGCGTCGCAGCAGCCTGTTTCTTCTGCGATCAGCCCGAGGTTGGCTTCCTTGTCGTCCGTGCTGAGGAACAATTGGGAAGCGTCATCGCTCCGGAGGAAGAAGTCGTAGCTGGCATTTTCAGCCGGGGTTAAAAATCCTTCGATCGTGGCGCCGTAATTCTCATGGCTGTCGTTGGGGAATATATCACGACTGTTAAAGCTGAACACAGCGGAAACCTGGTCGGGAGTGGCCGGGTAACGGGCATCCGACACGAGGCCATCAATGGGAGTGCCATTGATACCCCCCCAGTAGGAGAACTTCAGCGCCCCTGTTTTGAGCTGAATATAGGAGTAGAATATCGCCTTGGTGCCCGCGGCAACGGCGTTCTTCGATGCGTCCACAACGCCAGTAACCGCGACGGTGTACGCTGTCGCGCCCGGGGTTTGCTTGGCTGTCGTCAGTGTGACGACCTTTCTCTTATAGGTGGCGGCCGTGACAGCGAGGCTGGGGTTGATCGAATAATTTGTGATTTTGGTCGCGGTCGCGGGATCGACTTCCTCGGAGAAAGTGATGAAGACGGTATCGAGAGTGGACGTTGCCGAAGCGGAAACGATCGTTGGCTTGGTCACGTCGGACGGATCGGTGCCCGCCTTGTACTCGTCGAGGTTACTCACGCCGTCGCCGTCGAAGTCTTTGGCTGCGTCACTTGCATCGTTTGGATTGAACCCGTACTTCTTTTCCCAATCGTCGGACATTCCATCTTTGTCCGTATCCGCGGGGGGTGGGCCGCTCTTGGACTCCGCAATGTCCTGCGCGGGCGTCGGAAGGTTCGACCGCTGCAACACGAATGAATCAACGCCGAGACCGTCTTCGCGCTGATGAATGCGAACGGTATAAACCCCGGCTTTGACGATGTTGTAAAGCATGGGGTCGCCTCCGGCGTCACCGCCGACAGCATCCGCACCGCCGGTGCCGAGCCAGCCAGCGCCATCGCCTCTGCTCGCGAAATCGCCGTCTTGCGGGATTGGGGCCTGTCGGTACCAGTTGGGGCCGGGGCCGCCGGCGTCGCTGCCCAGTTCGACAATTGAAATGTAACCCGAATCGCTGGCTCCATCGAACCCCGTGGCTCGAAGGTATAACTGATATTCGCCCGGGGTGGTGATTTCGACTTTGTACTCCATGTAAGGACCCGCGGCGCGAGCGTCCACATTGTTTCGGTTCTGACCGGCGTCGGGCAAAACTACCATGTACTTGCCGCTGCGGGCGCTTTGATAGCCAGCCGCCGCGAGGCTTGCTTCCTCGGCGCTGAGTTCGTCCGGCGCGATTTTCCAGACGTGTTCGTCATCCGATCCTTGACGTGATTCGAAGTGCTCGGCTTCGACCACCACAATACCGCCGACCTCCCTGAAAGGAGCAGCGTTTGCGGAGGACCAACCGCCAAGAGCGGCGGCGAGGAGCCCCATGAGGATGAGTTTTGTGCGTTGTGGGTGCATAACTATGAGTTGGATTTTCCATCGGTGCGGTCGTACCTGACGAGTTGGACATCACCTGACAGTGGTCACTCGCCTGAGTGGTGTCCTGTGACGAGCGCGAAATGAACGGCCACCCGACGGTTGTTTTGGGTCTCCCCAATAGAAACCATGTATGGTTTCATTATGCAATCGAAAACAAATCATCACCCTGCGCTGGGGTGCATCTCAGATTTTTCGTGCTCGCGTATCCTACTCGTAATCGTAATCGTAATCCCATGAACCGCCGATTCGACCACGAAAAGCTGGAGGTTTACCAAGTCTCTTTGGCTTTCATCACCTGGCTTGAGCCGATCCTGCAGAAATTGCCCAAGTCCCTCTCTGTGACCGACCCATTGGATCGGGCCAGTACCTCCATCCCTCTGAACATTGCCGAAGGCAACGGAAAATTCACTGGAGCGGATCGTTGCCGATATTTTGACAATGCCCGTGGCTCCGCTTTGGAAAGTGGCGCCGCCCTGGATGTGGTCGTGGCCAAAGGCGGATGTTCTGGGGAGGAAGTGCTGTCAGGAAAAGAACGCCTCTGGAGCGTCGTTTCGATGCTAGTCGCCTTGATAAAGGCCAACTCCGATTACCGGTTGCACGAGGGAAACCCGGGATAGGATTACGATTACGATTACGATTACGAGAAGATCTGGAAAAATCTGAGAGGCGCACTTCTCATCGGTTCTCCACCAATTCTTCTTGCTCCAATCCATCTCCAAGATCTATCGTGGAAGAACCATCAGAAACCAAATTCCTATCCGTAAGGCATTCACTGGCACGAGACCTTCCGTTCCCTGAACCCTTCCGTATCCGCCTTTGCGCGTTATCGGCCCTCTGCTGGCTGAGGGTGCGTTCGAAGCTCTGGCGAAAACGACGATCCAAATAGCTCTGGTCGCTGAATCCAAGCCCGAACGCGATTGCCATGGAAGGGCGTCGGAGCCTGGTTCACCCAATGTCATGTTCTCAGTATCCGCCGGCGCCGATGCCGCCGGGCTTGGTGCTGACACCCTGGCCGGCCTTCTCGGCGGCTTCGCGTCTGCGATATTCATCGAGCATCGCCCCAGTAGCGGTGGCGCCGCAACGGGAGCCGCCGAGGTCGCGGACCTTGATCAGCCCGTCGAGATCGCGCACACCACCAGCGGCCTTCACTTGAATCTTGGCCGACACGCTGGCGCGCATGAGAGCCAGGTCGTGCTCGGTCGCGCCTTTGTAGTTGTAGCTGCCATCGGGCTGCTTCACGAAGCCGTAGCCGCTGGAAGTCTTCACCCAGTCGGCACCCGCGCGTTCGCAGAGCTGGCACAGGGTCTTCTTGAAATCATCGCTGTCCAGGCCAGCGCCGCCCTTCGTAAGGTAATCGTTCTCGAAGATGACCTTCACCTTCGCGCCACGCGAGTGGGCCTCGTCACAGACGGTTCTGACGTCGCGCTCGACATAATCCCAATCGCCGCCAAGGGCCTTGCCGATGTTGATGACCATGTCGATTTCCACCGCGCCGTCCTTGCAGGCAAGCTCGGTCTCGTAACGCTTGGATTCCGTGCAGGCGTTCCCGTGCGGGAAGCCGATGACTGCACCCACCAACACGCCGCTCCCCTTGAGAAGTTCGGCGGCGCGCTGGACGGCGTAGGGTTTGATGCAGACAGAGGCCACGCCGTATCTCGCGGCCACCTTGCATCCGTCCTCCAGCTCTTGATCCGTCATCGTCGGATGAAGGAGCGAGTGGTCTATCATCTTGGCGAGTTCAACAAGGGTGTATTTCATAAAGCGTTCGTGTTTGGTGTGATCATCGTTCATGCCAGGATTGTCTTAATCACGTGACCGTGGACGTTGGTGAGGCGTTGTTCTGTTAAAAAAACAGGTGGCATTCGAACTCTCCATCAGCTTTCACACGGTCGACAAACACATGCGCGGGATCTACGAAAAACTCCAGGTGCATAGCGTCAGCGGCGCGGTGTCCAAGGCGCTCAGGGAAAACCTTGTGTGAAACGGAACCGCGCGGCTCGGGGGAGTCAGGCTCCGTTTAGCGGGCCGTGGACTTGGGCAGCGACGCGAAGCCGAAGCCCGTTCAGCCGTATGAAGCCCGTCGCATCGTCCTGATTATACGCTTTCGTGGGATCCGCCTCCATGGTGGCAATGTGAGGATTATAAAGAGAGACAGGCGACTTTCGTCCGGCGGCGAGAATGTTGCCCTTGTAAAGCTTGGCACGAACCGTGCCCGTCACGTTTTTCTGGCTTTCTGAAACAAGGGCCTGGAGCGCGAATCGCTCGGGGGCAAACCAGAAACCATAGTAGACCAGCTCAGCATATTTGGGAATCAGAGAATCCCTGAGATGCATCACCTCACGGTCCATCGTCACGCTTTCCATCTGACGATGGGCGAAGTGAAGAATCGCCCCTCCTGGAGTCTCATACACGCCCCGGGATTTCATTCCCACAAACCGATTTTCCACCATATCCACACGGCCAACCCCGTGCTTTCCTCCAAGCTTGTTTAACGCTTTCATCACTCCGAGCGGCTCAAGTTTTCTGCCGTTGACCGCGACGCAGTTCCCCGCCTCAAATTCCAGCGTCACATACTCGGCTTTGTCCGGGGCGTCCTCAGGAGAGACGCTGAGGGTGAACATATCCTTGTTTTTGGGACCGAAAGCGTCGAACCAAGGATCCTCCAGAATGCCCGCCTCGTAGGAGATGTGGAGGAGATTGCGGTCCATCGAATAGGGCTTCCTGGCGCTCGCCTGCACGGGGATCTCCTTGTCGGCGCAATACTGTATCATCTCCGCGCGGCCCGGAAATTGCGCGCGGAAGGAGGCGTCCCGCCAGGGAGCGATGATCTGGAGATCGGGTGCCAGGGAGGCCGTCGTCAGCTCGAACCTGACCTGATCGTTGCCCTTCCCAGTCGCCCCGTGCGCGATGAAGCCCGCGCCTTCTAATCGAGCGATCTCAACCATCCGCTTTGCAATCAGCGGACGCGCAATGCTGGTGCCCAAAAAATACTGGTTCTCGTAAATGGCGCCAGCCTGGATGATCGGAAAGATAAAATCGCGGGCGAATTCTTCCTGAAGATCATCGATGTAAATCTTCGAGGCACCGGTCCTCTGCGCTTTGGTCCCAAGCCCCTTTAGCTCTTCCTCTTGGCCGATGTTGGCGCAGAATGCGATCACTTCGGCCTGATACTTCTCGCGGATCCAAGCCAGCAAAACCGACGTGTCCAGTCCCCCGGAATAGGCCAAGATAATCTTCATAAAAATGAACGCGTATTTACATCCAACTCGGGATTCGAATAAAGACAATTCTGAGAACGACAGACCTTGAGCCCATCAATCGAAGACGTGGCAGAACAGGGCGTCGCGAAGCTTGGGCTCAAACCAGGTGCTTTTTGGGGGCATGATTCCCCCGGCATCCGCGATCTCCATCAGATCTTGGATCCCTGTCGGAAACAGGGAGAAAGCGCACACCGCTTCACCCGTGTTGACACGCGCCTCCAGCTCGGCTGTTCCTCGAATCCCTCCTACAAACGAGAGGCGACGGCTAGTGCGAGGATCCTCGATCCCGAGCAAAGGGCCCAGGACCTGCTTCTGGAGCTGTGTCACATCCAATCTGTCAACCGGATCCTTGGCATCCGTCAACTCCGGTCTGAAGGTCAAACCCCGCCACTCGCCCCCGATGTAAAGTCCCAGATCGTGCTTCCTTCGGGCCTGGCCACCTGGCCCCGAACGGAGGGTGAAAACAGCCTCCAACAAGTCCAGGAATTGGGCTTCCGTGCTTCCGTTCAAATCCCGGATCACTCTATTATAAGGCAGGATCTGCATCTGGTTGTGTGGAAAGATGACGGACAGAAAATGTCCTGACATACCCCTGCCCTGACGCGCTTCCGCCACGCGTGCCGCGGCGGCGCTGCGGTGGTGGCCATCCGCGATGTAGAAGCTCGAAACTCTCGCGAATGCGCCCGCAAGCCAAGCCTGGTCTGCAAGGGACGAAACCAGCCAACTGCTGTGGCGAATGCCGTCCGACCCGTAAAAATCCACTTCGGGGGCCATCGAAATCCGACCTTCAACCCAGGTGCTGATTTCCGGCACCTCGCGATACGTCAGAAAAACGGGGCCCGTCTGCGCATTCAGCGCCTCGATATGCCGCACCCGGTCGTCCTCCTTGTCAGGACGGGTCAACTCGTGGCGCTTCACGATGCCGAGCCGGTATTCCTCACAGCTCGCAAGCGCCACGAGCCCAACCTGCGAGTGCGTCCCCATGATCTGTCGGTAAAAATAAAAGGAAGGCTCAGGATCCCTCACCAGAGCGCCTTGACGGATCAGAGACGCAAAATTCTCGGCTCCCCTGGCGTAAACTTCGGGACCGTAAGGGTCGGCATTGGGTGCCATCTCGATCTCAGGCTTGCTGACCCTCAGAAAGCTGAGAGGATTCCCCGCCGCCATCGAACGCGCCTCCTCGGTTGACATGACATCGTAGGGCAGCTCGCAAATCTTGGATGCGAGCTCGGCTCTGGGTCTTAAAGCGGCAAATGGTTGGATTGTCGGCATAATCAAAAAAGCAGGGCAGATTAAGGGAACCTCTTCCGGAAGGCACAAGAAAAAAACAGCCGTGAGCCCCGTTCTTTCCAAAATATTTACCTTGCATACGGAGCCCGCAAAGATCTAATTACCCACATCGCCGATGTGGGCCTCGTTGCGCCTCCAAACATCGACCTTGCATGAATAAGTTTCAACTGTTGGGGGTGTTTTGAGTCGCCCCTATTTCCCGCGTCCACAGGCATCACCAGGCTCTTTTGCTAGAGTCAATGGCAAGATTCGCGCCCGCGAAGTTCGTGTCATCGGGATGGAAGGCCAAGCCCTCGGTGTCATCTCTCTCGCCGAAGCCATATCCATGGCGCGTTCGAAAGGTGTCGATCTCGTCGAGGTGGCTCCCAATGCCACTCCGCCTGTTTGTCGGATCGTCGATTTTGGCAAATACCGATACGAGCAGTCCAAAAAGGATAAGGAGTCGAAAAAACACCAGCACGCCAACAAGGTCAAGGAGCTCCAGCTCAGTCCGAAGATCGACCCGAATGATTTCGGCGTCAAAGTCTCGCACGCGATTGACTTTCTTTGCGAGGATATGAAGGTGAAAACCTCCCTTCGATTCCGCGGGCGCGAAATGGCCCACCAAGAGTTCGGCTTTAAAGTCGTCAACAAGTTTATCCAGGAGGTCGCCCCGTTTGGGCACCCGGACTCGCCACCCAAACTGGTGGGGCGCGGAATTATCGTGATGTTAAGTCCACTGCCGCGGAATAAGCGAGCGAGACATCCGCGCGCTGACGAGATGGAAGCGGAAGCCAAAGCAGCCGGTGTCTCACCGCACGCTGAGGGCCACGACGAACCCTCTCATGCCGAGGATGAGGGAACTCCAGAGGACCATGGAACGTCCTCAAAACCTGCTGCTCCTGTCGAAATCGCGCGGCTCGCGGGAGATCGTTCAGGGAAGCCCCTCTCCGCCTAGGATAACAAATCGGCGGAGGGAACGGGTACGAACCCTAAATCAGGCCCCGGCGCTCCAGCAGCGCTAGACTCAATTTGTCCATCATCAGGTCCGCCAAAGGCTGAGTGGCTGCGTCGAGTCGCGCTTGGGCGGCCTTCAACTTCTCC
>CAMBEJ010000178.1 GCA_945865375.1 Akkermansia muciniphila
TCCAAGATCGCACCGTTTCAGAAAAGCTCAGAGCGTCCTTAGGAGCCTCAGCCGAAGCGCGGTTGGAGAAGCTGACTGTTGGGCTGACGCCGCTGAACGCTGAGCTTGCGAAGATGGTGGAGAGGCGGCGTGTCGGCTACTCGCCGGCATCCTCGCAACCTGGAGTGGGGGCCAGGGTGTTCACCCAGCATTGTGCCCCTTGCCATCAAGTTGACGGGCGTGGTGGGGTTGTGGGTCCCCAACTGGATGGCATCGGCAACCGTGGTTTGGAACGTCTTTGTGAGGACATTGTGGATCCAAACCGCAACGTGGATGTGGCTTTTCGGACCCAATTGATCGTGTTGAAAGACGGGGATGTGATTTCTGGTCTCCCTCGTCGAGAGGAAGGGGAGACGTTGGTGATCGCCGATTCCACAGGCAAGGAACAGGTCATCCCGAAGCGGTCCATTCAAGAGCGCCGACCTTCCGACATCTCCCTGATGCCTGAGAACGTGGGCGAGGTGCTTTCTCAGGAGGATTTCAACCACCTGATGGCGTTCCTCTTGTCCAAGAGTTCAGTCGGCAAGTAAGGGCCGGAAAATTCAAGGCCTATTTGTTTGGCTGTGGGGTGTAGCGGAGGTAGGGTTTAATTTTGCGGGAGCCCTTCGGGAAGAGACTTGGGATGTCCTCATCTTTGACGGAGGTCATGATGATGCAGTCTTGGCCGTCCTCCCAATTGGCGGGTGTGGCCACCTTGTGTTTGGCGGCGAGTTGGAGGGAGTCGATAACCCGAAGGATTTCAGCGAAGTTGCGCCCCGTGGACGCGGGATAGGTCAGGGTCAGCTTGATCTTTTTGTCCGGCCCGATGATGAACACGGATCGGACGGTCAGGGTATCGTCCGCGTTCGGGTGAATCATGTCATAGAGGTTTGCGACGGTGCGATCAGGGTCTGCGATCACGGGGAAATTGACGCGAGTGTTCTGCGTCTCGTTGATGTCACCGATCCAGCCATGGTGTTCCCGGATGGAATCCACGCTGATGGCGATGCACTGGACGCCCCGTTTGTCGAACTGCTCTTTGAGTTTGGCTACGGTGCCCAACTCGGTGGTGCACACTGGCGTGTAGTCCTTGGGGTGGGAGAACAGGACACCCCAGCCGTTTCCCAGCCAATCGTGAAACTGGAGGGTGCCCTCGGTGGTTTCTGCTTTGAAATCAGGTGCAATATCGCCTAGGCGCAGTGGCATAAAAAACTTAGTGTCTGGGCTTTCTTGATGTTTCGGGTTGAATCGGATGGTTTCCGTTCTGGCTCGCTTGCAAGGACCTCGCCGAGCGTCTTCGCGAACTGGAACGGAGAAGCGACTATAACTTTGCTGGAAAAAGGTTCAACTCAAGTTTTGGATGAGCCCCCGCTTGACCGGTGGCCGGATTTTTGAGGCCAAGGCGCAAAGACTAGCCAAACAGATTTGAAATTTGAACCACGGACTCGGACATGGGGATTAACCACGGAAAGAATACCGAAATGGAACCGACAGGGGCAACCCAACGAATACAAAACGGAATTATTCGGTCCCCTTTCGGTCCTGTTTCCGTGGTTCACATTCTGAGAGATAAATCAGCGAGATTTAGGATTTAAGAATCTAATTCACTTTGTAGGGGTGTTTCGGAGTCACCGTTTGGTGACCGGACAACTGATTCTTGCGCTTTGGTTCCTTTGCCTCTTTGCTTTGGAATCGACTCGGTTCGTTGAATAATTGCACCTAAAGGCCGTGAGCGGCCGTTTCGTGGTGTCAAGGAATAGACGGCTTGGATGAAGGCTCAATCACCGGTGATCTGTTGGGTGTTTGCGAACCGTTCCAAAAGTCGGGAAGATCTTTCTTCGTATCCGCCAAGATCTCGAGAATCGCCTTTTTGGAGGCTTCGCCGAGGCGGGCGTACTCGGGGGAGGCATCTTCTCCCGACAGCACTTCATGGAGCCTCTTGTAAATTTGATGTTTGAGTTTGGCGGGCAGTTTTTCGAAGGCCTCCGAATAAACGAGATAGCTGCAAGGATATTTGAACAACCGAGAATGCAGATCCAAATCGCGCAGCGATCGTCCTTGGCGGTCCTTGGGGCCACGCCGGGTGAAGTCCTGAGCGAACCCGCTGGATCCCTCGATTGGCGCGTTCAGCGGGGCTTCCTCAGAGAAAAGTAGATATTTAAGAAAGGAACTGATCTTCGTCTTGAGATAGTTCAGATGGCCGTATTGCTCTTGTGCGATCGTGGCTTCATAGGTCAGGCGGGCCAGGAAGTTGTGCATGTGGGCCTGATGTTCGAACAGCATCAGCGCCACGATGTCGCTGCTGTCGCGCGGGTAACGGGAGGTGTCGAAAAACCGGCTCAAGTCCGTGATGTTTCCGAGGAAGCTCGGCTCCTTTAACTGGTGTTCAAAAGCCTCTTTTCCAATCAGATTTCCGCGATGCGCTTGATCCCCATGTTTTCCCGTCACGAACCACCCTCCCCATCGGTCCGTGAGGAGTGTGCGATGGTTGACCTGGGAGATGCCCGAGGCGAGATCGATGACGCCCGCTTCGTCCGTTTCAAACGAACGCACCAAATCCCCGGGAACGCCCATCGTCTTGGCGGACGCATGGCATTCGAGGCATTGGTCGTTTCGAGAAACCCGCGGCGTTCTCATTTCCTTCTGTTCCAGGGTGTAAAAAACGCCGCCGAGCTTTGGGTCGGACACGGCGATCTCCAGGAGCGGAGCTCCGGGGATAAACCCCACGTAGGTTTCGTCATTGAAAAACAGAGCGCGCGGATTCTGCGGTGAGATCCGCTCCCTCTGCAGAGATGTTTTCGCGAACACAAGCATTTGGGAGGAGGACGCGATGTCCAGATCCTTCAGCAACGAAGGGAGATAGCCGAGTTTTGTGTCGTATGTGAAGGACGCCTGTCCACCGTCGAGCCGCCTCTGCAGCTGTTGATGGAGCTCTCAGCCTTTAGCTTGCTGTAAGCGATCGTGTCCTCGTCAAAAGGCACGAGGTGTGTTGCGCCCTGGAAGTTATCGGAGATTCCGTCCGCCGACTGAACAAGGAGGCCTAAAACGAGGGCGACCATGAGTGGGAGCCTCCTGGAACCGCGATCAGAGACGACGCTTTGCTGGGGGGGTGGTGGATGGGGGGCTAGCCTGCCGCCGAACAAATCGAAAACGATGTTCATACGGCTCCGAAGAACCTGAGGAGGTTGGCTGCGGTCGACTGGGCGACGGTCATTCACTTGAGAACTCTAAATGATTGGGTTGGAAAGGCGATGCTTTTGGCTGAACATATCTTGGCGTTCTGCGCCCCTATCTTGTCCGAATTTCGAAGGTTTCCAGCAGGGTTTCTGCGAGAAAGTCCGGCTGTGGCATACCGATTTGGAAAAGAGTTGGTGCGGCAGGCCCCGGATGCCATTGAACGAAAGAGTGGTGCTGTGAAAATCTTGGTTCGTGGTAAATTATAGCTTGATACTCACAGGGTTTCCCATATAGTTTATCTCGTTCCCAAAGAGGTATTATGAAATCAATAAAAAATCTACTCAAATTATGTATTGTGGTCGTTGCCTTAGCAACGACTCTTCCAACCCCCCGGGCTGCGGATTCAGCCGGAGGCAGCGAGCCGCGGCGTGCCGAGAAAGTTCGAACCATCCCATTCAACGGGAAGCTGGTTTCTGTGAACGCGCAGGAGATGATCTTCAAGCTGCGTGGCAAGGAAAAATCACGTATCTTCCACGTGAGCGCGGAGACCCGGATCATGAAGGAAGGGCAGCGGGCGACCCTCGCGGACATGGGGGACGGCGACATGGTCGGAGGATCGGCGATCCAACGAGTGGACGGCGATTTCGACGCTGTTTCGATTCGGATTGGAACCAAGGTTGGCGGTTCTTCCAAGGGCGGCAAGAACAAGAAGCAGGGCACGGAATAGGCACCAGGAGTTGAGTTTGCGGCAGCGCGGACAAGAGACCGTCTCCGTGGTGTTGAGCTGCGGAGGCGGTTGGAATGGGGACGGACGCCGAGTTCTGGGGGTTCGATCACCGTTTGTGAGCTGTCGGTGTGGCGGCTACCGTCGCCACCAGCTTTTGCTCGATGCTGTGCGCGCCAAGTCAGGACGCTGCTGAGTGTGGAGCAAACCGATGAGGAGCTGGCTCCGCGCTGAAGTGAGAGCCATGATGAATTCGTCGTAGCTTTGGAAGCGATCTGCGGGAGCCTTTGCCATGGCCTTTACCAAGGCGTCGCTCGTGATTTCGCTGATGCTAGGCACGACGAGGTGGGGAGGCGTGAGCGGAGAGTGTACATGAGCGGCGATCACCTCATCAATGGTTGGGGCTTCAAAGGGCACGTGGCCGGTGATGGCGTGGTATAAAGTGCCTGCGAGGCTGTACATATCCGACAGGAAGTCCTCATTTTCGCGCCGGATTTTTTCAGGTGCTATATAGTAAGGAGTGCCCCAGATGGAGACTTCGTGATCGGCGCTGGGTTCGGCGCTACGGGCGAGGCCGAAGTCGACGAGCTTGGGTTCTCCTTCGGCGTTGAACAGGATGTTTCCGGGCTTGATATCGCGGTGGAGGAGATTGTGCTTGAGGGCGGTTGCGAGAGCGGAGGCAACTTTGACCCCGATGTCCAGAACATCCAATTCGGGGATGCTCCGATTCCGTTCGATCAGTCCATCAAGACTCCCTTGATCGGCGAGTTCCATGACGAGGTAGCGCTGGTTTTCCCACTCGTCAAAAGTGTAGATATGGATGATGTTTGTGTGGTTGAGTGCGGCGCAGGCACGAGCCTCCCGATAAAAACTTTCCATAGCCGCTTGGTCCATGGCGAGTTCCGGCTTCATCAATTTTACGGCGACCTCGCGACGCAGCTTGGTGTCGAAAGCCCGGTAAACGGTTCCCATCCCGCCCGAGGCGATTGCGTGGCGCAGCTCGAATTGCCGCAATGACATCGGCATCATGACGGGGAATTGGCACTTCGAGCAGGCAACAGTGCCAAGAGGAGGGGTCTCGCCCGGGATGAACACTTTTGTGCCACACCCTCCGCAGGCGACCATTTTTAGTGCTTTCCGTGTTTCGCTTTTTTCCATGGGATCCAAGCTGCTCTTAACAGTGTAACCCGGCTCGCGTCAAAGCAGAAGATGCAATGAGCTGCTTTTCTCAGGCGGTGCGCATCTCAGATTTTTCGCGCTCGCGTTTCCTACTCGTACTCGTAATCCCATGAACCGCCGATTCGACCACGAAAAGCTGGAGGTTTATTGGAAAGTGCCGCCGCCCTGGATGTGCTCGTGGCCAAAGGTCGATGTTCTGGGGAGGAAGTTCTGTCAGGAAAAGAACGGCTCTGGAGCGTCGTTTCGATGCTAGTCGCCTTGATAAAGGCAAACTCCGATTACCGGTTGCACGAGGGAAACCCGGGATAGGATTACGATTACGATTACGATTACGATTACGATTACGATTACGATTACGAGAAGATCTGGAAAAATCTGAGATGCGCACTCGTTTTAGGGAGTTCAGATCATTGGCTTGACAGATTCACGGAATGTGGCGACATAATGTGTCATGATGAAATCAATATTTATTCTTTCTGGTGTTTTGATCGCTTCTGCGGTCACACTGCTGGCTGTGGCACCCATCCATTCGATCCCGATCAAGGACATCAAGGGCAAAGCGACTTCTCTGAAGGCTTACGACGGGAAGGTTCTTCTTGTTGTCAACGTGGCTTCCAAGTGCGGGTTAACGCCTCAGTATCAATCTTTGGAGGCCCTCTACCAAAAGCAGAAAGCCAAAGGACTCGTTGTGCTCGGGTTTCCGTGCAATCAATTCGGAGGACAGGAGCCGGGTACGAACGAGGAGATCCAACAATTTTGCTCTTCAAAATTTAACGTGACGTTCCCTCTCTTCGACAAGCTGGATGTCAATGGAGCAGGCCGTCATCCGCTCTATAACCTCCTCGCCGGAACAGAATCCCCTTTTCCTGGAGATATTAAGTGGAACTTTGGCAAGTTTCTGATTGGCCGTGACGGCAAGATATTGAAGCGCTTTGAGCCAAAAACAGCCCCTGACTCCGCAGAAGTCACCCAGGCGATCGAGGAAGCCCTTGCCGCGAAGTCGAAATAAGTTCGTCGGCAGAATGGCTTCTCTAGTTTGAACAGCCAGAGCCCGAGGAAGCCCCCTTTCTCGGGCTCTCCTGTTTGGCAAGCTTACTCCGTGAACGCTGTAAACTGGCTTCGGTAGAAGAGCGATGAAGAAGAGGATCCTCTCGGGTCGGTCACTCGAAGAATCCCAGATGTGTTGGTCACGCGCAGCCAGAGATCCCATAGTCGCAAGTCAGCCGAGGTTTCGAATGTATAAATCGCGCGATCCATCCCTGGAATTGAGATTTCAATGGAGCGGTCATTGACCGCGCCCAAGCTGATCGGAAATGGCTGGACGGGGATTTTTTCAAAGAGTCGCACATCCAGGAGAGCTTCGCCGCTTGTCGCTGAGCCGAGGGCGTTGAGAACGCGCACGGTGTACCGCCCCGCTGCGGCGGCGGCGGTCTGGGGCAGGCGCAGGAACGCGTTGGTCGCGTTGAGGATGGGAAGACCGTTGACGCTCCATTGGTAGAGCAGGGTCTCGGTGCCCGACGCGGACACGGCGAACTCGGCGGGGTCCCCAGCGATCACCTGCGTTGACCGCGGATGCGAAGTGATGACGGGAGCGGAAGCTCTGGAGACAACGACTATGTCAAGGAAGGCAAGATCCTTGAAAGTAGGATTATCTGACAGTATGGGGAGGGCTGCAAAGGCGGGGGTGACGCTGGTTAGGTCAATTCTAAAAATGCCATTTTGGGGATCTTGTTTGTTGAAGCGTTGCAGCACGTTGGTGCCCGCGATGACGCGGCCGAAGACAGTGAAACCTCCGTTCTGGTTGTCGAGATTGGAGGCGTTATCGCCCAGATTGAAGAACCATTCGGATGACGCCGAGTTGGGGTCATTGCCAAGCTTGGCCATCGCGATAGTGCCAAAAACGTTGCTGCGCTTTTGGCCGACCGCGTATTCGTTGGTGATGGTGCCGAGGTTTTTGAACAGAGTGAATGCGGCATTGGTCGCGCCGCGCCGCGCGACGGCAAAGCCGCCGCCTTGGATCACAAATCCAGGCTGCCATCTGTGGAAAAACATGTCTTTGTAGATTCCGTTGGTGACGTAATTCAGGAAGTTGGCAACGGTGACAGGCTTATCCACATCGAACAACTCCACGTCCATCGCGCCCAGCGGAGTTTTGAATTGCACGATGGTTTGGGACTGAGCAATGGGAGGCGACAGGAGGGTGAGAAGCAGAAGGATTCCCGGGATCAAGCGCAGTCGATAGGAGTGCAAAAGCTGGCAGTTCATCGGTTCTACGAATGGTTTTCAGACAGGGTTTTTTGGCAAAGAGCCCAGGGCTGTGAGATCTTTGCGAAGGTGGCCGTTGTTCGCGGCCAGTCGGTAGACATGATTCCTGGCGTCCAACGCCTCATGCCAGAACTCGCCTCCGGCGCACTCGACGATCAGGCCTCCTGCGGCGATATCCCACAGTCGAACCCCCCCTTCGATGTACGCGTCAAACCGTCCGTGGGCGACGTAGGTCAAGGCCATCGCTGCCGCACCCATGATGCGAATTTTGCGAACTTTTGGAGCGAGCTTGTTGAAGTAAGGCAGAGTGCGGCACAAGCTGGCTTCGGACTTGGCAAAACCAATGGAAACAATGGATTCGTCGAGAGTTTTGCGGTCACTCACATGAATAATCCTCCCATTTGCCCTGGCCTTTTGTCCGATGATCGCCGTCCAGAGCTCATCGCAAAAAGGGTCGAGAACCACACCGAGAAGGGTGACGAATCCGTCAGGAGTAGGCTGAGGATGGTGATGGTTGGCTGTGGCGGGCACGCGGGACGCCCGGCCCTGAAGCGCGATCGAAACGCAAGCGTGCGGGATGCCGTAAGCGAAATTAACTGTGCCATCAATAGGGTCCACCACCCACCGATAATCTGACGCGGCTATTTCAACTGACCCTTCTTCACCTAGCACGGGGATCGTGCGGTCGAACTTGAGGAGTGTCCGCTCGATGCGTTTCTGGCACCGTACGTCCAGGAGCAGTTTGATGTCGTGCTGCTCCTGGGAGTTGATGTGCTTGGGCCTGTGCCAGTTCTCGCGCATCAAAGCACCCGAGCTTTGGGCTGCTTCGGTGGCGCAGCGCAGGTATCCGCCGAGTTGGTTCAGTGTCATCCGGCTCAACCCCAACACAAAGCCCAATGCGGGCGCAAGAAATTCCTCAAATTTGTCGGGTCGGTTAAACCTGGAAAGAGCAATTGAATTAACCGCAAAGAACGCAGAGAACGCAGAGGCAAGAACTTGTGGAGTTCTGAGAGAGGGATGACCTCTATCTCCTCGGTGATGATTTGAAGACTCACCGTTTTTTCGCAATCCATTTTCTATGCGTTCCTTGCGATCGTTGTGGTTAAATGAACTGCCGCAGTAAGGTTAAACCGGTGAAAATCGCGTTGAACACACCCTTGCACTCCCCTCGGACCCTCGAAACGCTATTTCGCTCAAAACTCCCGGATTCGGGAGTCGGGTTCCGTGTGTTGAGGTTAGACCAGAGAATCCAGGGTGACTTGTTCCCTGCGGAAAAGGGTGGCATCGACCTTTGGCACATAGAGCTGTGTTTCTGCGGGCAGTTTTCGTGATATTTGGTCGAACGTGGTTGCCTTGGAGCGGCTTAGAAGCTTTTGAACGTGGCCCTCTCCAGCGTTGTAGGCCGCTACGGCGAGCGGCCAGTCCTTGAATCGGTTCCGAAGGCGGCGCAGATGACGGGCGCCGGCCATGGCGCTGCGTTCGGCGTCGTAACGTTCGTCACGCGGCCAGAGAGAGAGCCCGTACTGCTTCGCGGTGGCTGGCATGAGTTGAAAGAGTCCGACGGCACCTGCTGGGCTGCGTGCTCGAGGATTGAAAGAGGACTCCACCTCGGCCAGCCAAACCAGGGCTGTTGGGGCCTTTTCGGCACGAAAAATGGCCTTCAGCCGGCTCAGTTGGGCTTCTGCGCCGACGGGCGCGGAGCGGAGTGAAACCGCTTTGCGCCAGATCGTTCGCTGCTGGATTGGGGCCGGCAGAACCCGGCGTGGAACAGGACGCCCAGGCTCGATCTTTGGAGGCGGTGCTGCCTTTCGGAACTCCTCCGCGACGTCGAGGTAATCGAGTCGGGTGCTGAGCCAGACCGAGTAGGGTAAGGTTTCCTCATGGGCGGAGAGCAACGGCAAGAGCCATCTTGCCTCGTCTCTCAGGGATGCCAGATCCAAAACCCAATCGCTCTTGAGCCTCTTTTGTATCTCCCGGAAGAACTCCGTGAGACGATCGCCGTCGATTTGCCCCAAGGCTTTTACAAAGGACCCATCGAGGTTCTCCTGTGCCCAGCCCTGCGCGGTCTCAACCAAGTTGTCCAGATCGAGCAGTTGGGATCGCGCGCGGGCGGCGGGTGCCGCAATCAAAAGGCACAGGAGAAGTTGGCGTCGGTTCATGTGTCCAGATGACAAGTATAGCATCGCCCAAATGGTTTGAAAATCGAAACCTAACAAACCCGGATTGTTGACTCTGGAAGCATGGACACAGCGGTGAATCTCGACTATTGCCGTTATTCATTGACATGATTGAAACAGTCATTTAAAATATAATGGATCATGAGTCATCAATCTCAAGTAACCCGGGACCAACTGGTGGCAGCGGCGACGCGGGTCTTCGCTGATCACGGGTTCAAGTCGGCCACGATCCGTCAAATCTCCCACTTAGCAGGGGCGAACGTGGCCTCGGTGAACTATCATTTTGGGGATAAGGAGGCGCTGTATCAAGAGGTACTTAAACAGTCGTTTGACTACGTCATGACGAGGCATTCGAGCGGGACTGAACGCACGGGTGCTTCAACGGGCGCGCTCGATCTCCGCGCGTTTGTGGAAGCGATGCTGCGACCCCTGTTCGGTGACGAGGCCGATCTGGATGGGTTGCACGGGAGGGTGCTCGCGCGGGAGGTGATTGAGCCCGCTCCGGCGATGGAGAGCTGGTTGCGATCCCTGATTGAGAAACAGGCGTGCGTGCTGGATGGGATTGTTCGGGATCTTGTGGGGCAACAAGTGGATGACCAGACCGTTCGATTGTGCGGGATGAGCATCATGGGTCAGATCCTATTTTACTCTCCGTGCCGGGCGGTGGCTGCTCGTTTTTATCCGGAGCTGCCGGCGGGTGCCATTGGGGTTGAGCTGCTGGCGGATCACATCACCCGTTTTTCGGTTGAGGCGCTGCAGCGCTTCACGGGTCCGGCGCCGCGCGCTTCCGGTTTCGAGGGTCGTGGCGACTCGGAAGAGGCCGAGACCGCCGTTCACTTGTTGTGATGAGTTGAAGTTGGCCTCGGGTGCAACTCACGGTTTCCGGGAGTGGTCGTTCGGAGGACAATACCTACCGCAAAATGGGAAGAGTTCCTAACCACGGATGACACGGATAGCACGGATAAAGCACCCCTCTCAGCTCCCTTTCCTCATCCGTGTTATCGGTGTCATCCGTGGGTGCGCCAGTGAAGTTGGTTACCTCGTGGGTGAAAGTCCCACCGGTCGAATTAGACGGTTCACGACCGAAACGCGGTGTCCGGGATGAGGCTGCGAAGCC
>CAMBEJ010000179.1 GCA_945865375.1 Akkermansia muciniphila
CCCTCGGAAACTGCGCTGAACCTTTCCTGAGACCACAAGTGTGGTTTTCGAGCGTAACTCGTTGCAAATTAACGCAGAACTTCTGGAATGGTCTCGTGACAAATCCGTCAATCGTTCGGAATGATGCGGAGGGATCAGGAACTCTGAAGATACACTTTGCAATGACGGTTCCATTTGGAACAGACCCTACATGCGAGGAATGGAGAAAGTGGAGACGTTGCACTTTCCGGTTCACCTTTACGCCTTGAACCTGCTGGGGGTACGCGGCTTTATATTTGGTGACCTTGCTTGGGAGGTACACCACACCTCGCACGTCAAATTGAACTCCGGCTAGCGTCTGAAGTCCGCGGGGCAGAGTGTTCAAGTTGTTGTCCTCGCTTTCGGTCACAAGTCCCGTCAGGGATTCATTGTAGGATTCGGAGAGGTCTATGAGTTCGGGTTTGGCCGCCGGGTTTCGTGGCGCGATCATTTTTGACAAATCCGCTTTGTTCCGAGGAGGCGCAGGCGTTTCCGGAATACCGGCCATCTTGAACCAGATGCTCAACTTATCCACTTTCGTGGCACCAGGCGGGGGAGTGAAAGTGAAGGCAGAATCCGGGATAGTCTCATCCAGCTTGATGTCCTTATGGGTTTCCGTGATCAGGTACTGGCTAATGCTTTCAATGACCTTGTTGCCACGCCCAAACGTTTGAATTTAGGCCTCCGATTTGGCGACTTCCTTGACGTCCTTTGAGATCCGCAGCACCAGTCCGTTGCGTTTGTTTATCCAGACTTTTGTGGGTGACGGATAATCCGTGATATTCGTCTCGCCTGGCTCCCTGAGCGGGGCCGGTATCCGCCCCAACTCATCCCATCCCAGAACAAAGGCAGCCTTGCCATCCACTTCCTCAGAGCCGATCACTTTGGGGTTCTTCGCCTTGGTGCTGAACGCTCCTGCTGGGTCGTCGTTCGAGACGATCCGGTACAGGTTGAATGCGTGGAGCATCCCGCATACGATCGGGTCGTCCGAGAACTCGCTTTCGATCACCGAACTCAGAGACTTCGGTGCAGGTGATTCCTTGTACTGCTTGAACTGGCCAAGGGAGTACGACGACCACAGAAGCCGACCATCACACACCAAATGAACTTCCTGGTTGGCAACCTTCATGGCGATATTTATTTTATTGGGCCGGGAGAAAACAATGGAGCTGGTGAACTCGACGTTCTGCTTGCCTCCTGCCATCTTCACCTCCTGAATGATTTCAGTGTGGTCCTGATAAGTTCGGATATTCTTGTAAACTGCGCCGAGATTCCGGATGACGCTGCCTCCGCTCCGCAGGTCGCGCCATTTTAAGAGGCCGAGGACGAGGAGAGGCAATCCGATCACAACCGCTGCTGCCGTTGCTAGTAGCTTCAACTTTCGCCGACGAACCGCCGCCTTTCGCTCGGCTTCGGCGGTGTGCCGTGCCCGGAGGGACCGCAGGTTGTTGGCGAGCAACGTGGCGCTTACAAAACGCTCCTGAGGATCTCCCGCGAAGCACCGTTCCATGTCTGCTCGCAGGAACGGGTCCTCAATGCGTTTGGCCCAATCGGTCGTCAGGGGACGCGACAGATCTCCCACCAGGAGTTGGTAGAGCACGACACCCAGGGAAAAAAATCCGAACCTGCCGAGGCGGGCTGGCCGGCCAGCAATTCCGGCGCCATGTACATTTGCGTTCCGGTCTGGGACGAGGAGCCGGAAGCCAACATTGTTTGGGTAAAACCCAGACGCATCATGCCTGCGAGCAGTTCGGCGTTGACGACCTGGCCGATGCCAAAATTGGTCAACTTGACGTGAACTCCCTGGCCCTGACTCACCGCTTTTGCCGTGGCGAAGAGAATATTGGCTGGCTTCACGTCCCTGTGGATGACTCCGGCTTCGTGTGCTGCTGAAAGGGCATCGGCGATCTGGGCTACAATTTCCAACCGCGTTTCAAGCGGGAGATTTCCCGCGCCACCCAGTTGGTCGCAACAAACACGAAGGTCGCTGCCATCAACGAAATCCATCTCAATGTAAAAGGGCGGTTCGTCGAAGTAGACATCACGCAAGCTGACGATGTTCGGGTGGTCTCCCACACGATCCTTCAGGACCCGAAAGAGGGTCATTTCGCGCTTGAGTGAACGGACACGGTCCGCGCGGAAGCAAAACTTGAAAACACGGCGGTCCTTCATCGTCTGGTGCCGTCCGAGCCAGACTTCCCCAAACCCTCCCTCCCCCAGTTTTCGCTCCAAAACCCATTTGGTGCCGGGCACAATTTCCTCAACCGCAGGACGCCAACCGAGTACTTCCTCGGTGTCCTCAGAGATGTAACGGCGGGCTTTCTCCGAGGTCACAGGAGGGGCGGCTGGTTTGGTGCCAACTTCGGAGACCTCGCAGATCTCAACCGGCTCCTCGATGCCCTTGAGCACATAAGGGCCGTGGCTCAACCGTTCCAATCGCCCGATCCCTTCGTTGCCCTGTCCTTTGAGCACCTGACGGGCGTTGTCGAAAACCGCCCGGGTCATCAGGATCTGACCAGCCTCGGCTAGCGACATGACCCTCGAGCAAGTGTCAATTTGGATTCCGTGGAGATTTTTGAACTTGGGCCCGGACGCGTGCGCCTCGATGCCGACTTCGCCCAGATGAATTCCGATCCGGTCTTGCACTTCGAGTTTGGTCTCTCCCTTGAGCTTGCGCAGCCGTGACTGAACAACCAGTGCGAAATGTACCGCTTCAGACGGCTTGTTGAAGGCAATAAAAAAGGAATCACCGGCGGTACTGATCTCCTGGCCATCCTGAAATTTGCTCAGCACCTCGCGGACGAGGGCGTTGTGTTGTTGGATCAGCGCAACTTCCTCCCGGTTCCCCAGGGTCTCCTTCATTTGAGTGGAACCCACGATGTCGATGAAAACCAGTGCCAACAGACCACTGGTCTGGTTCCCTTGGACGCCAGCCCCACTCCCGGGTTCCTGCAAAGGGGACGGGTTCTTTATTGGTGCGAATGATCCTCAGGCCACTCTCCCGGCACAAGGGAAAACTTGAAACCGTGGCTTTCAGAACTGAGACAGCACCTTCGCAAGTATCCGACCCGAAACGGCAACCGGACAGGAACGGGGTGCCGGCGGGATCCTTTCTTTGGGCGACCCGTTTATCCGGGCGAAAGCGGGTGCCTATCAGTTCAAGGAGATCTCGCGGACCGGATGATCGTGGCCACGGCCATGCAGCACACCGTTGCCGTGGTGACCAAAGACCAACGCATCCGCGATTCCAAACTCGTGACCACGATTTGGTGAGGATAGCGAGGAGCCCATTTCTGTTCACCTTCCGATCTGCCCGACAGCCACCACCGAAGACGGAAGGCGCATTCAGCTCATTTTTCAAGTGTCATCGCCACAAGGAAAGGCCCGCATTGGCTCATGCTGGAGACGTAATCGACGCTCTGAACCACCCGATCCGGAGTGGGATTCTCCCAGGTCGTTTTGTAGAGCCGGAGCGTGAGTTCACCCTCCTGGTTGGACCAGGCGACGGGAAGAGGATCGGGGGTATCGGCCCAATCCCGGACGTCACGACCATAAATAATCGGAACGGTTTCAGTTTTGCCATCGTTGAAATGGAGGACAAAGGAACCGATCTGGCTTCCATCGGAAGTGCCAATGACCGTTGCGTGCAGGAAGTGTAAACGGTGGCAGGCTCGGCCGACAGAAATGGCGCTGACCCGTTCTGGAAAATGGCCTGCAGGGATGTCGCGAAAAACACCGCCGCCAAGTTGGATGATTCCGCGCGCATCAAACTTCATGCCGCCTAACTTGGGCGTGCCGAATGGGAGAGCGGCCAGGCTGTTGTTCCTTGACGTTGACGGGTTCCAATTCTCATCCAGGAACAGGTTGTAGAAAGCAGACAGATCGAGCAATTCACCGGGTGTATCGGCTGACCGCGGCCTGACGTGCTAGGATAATTCGGGGTGGGAGGCGGCGACACCAGCCCAACGTCCAGCCCTGGCTTCGGTCAACGCCAGTTTTCGCTTAAGCTAAACGTCCTCGGGGTTGAGTCGAGCAAGCCTTCCGTAATGAAATAGCGCCCCAAACCATTCGCGATCAGTCTCGTTCCTCAGCGCTGTCTGATGATGCCATTCCTTCACATCAGCCGGGGAAGCCAACGCGAATTCCTGAGGGTACTTCGAGCGCAGGTTTTTCCAGAGCGCAGCGGGCTTGTCCGGAGGGAGCATCACGGCGGCGATCACGCCGGCAGCCGCGGGCCAGTTCGCGCGCAAATCGTTCACGGTCTTTTCGAGTTTCGTTGGTGGTTTCAGAGAGAGAGGCACTTCTCCTCCGGCGATATCCAATTGTCGGTTCGAAAGAAGTTGAGCCATGGAAACAAGGTCGGAAACAGGCCGTTTCTCAACGGGCAACTCCCAAAGCTTCAACGCGCGTTCATCCGTTTGAACCAGGAGCTTTTGCCCATCTGGAGTGAATTGAGCGTCCCGAATGAACGGCTCATTGGGCAATGGTGTGCTGATAAAATCGCCGGTGAAGCTGTCCCAAAGGTAAAGTGAGCCGCCGCCGCCCCGAAATGGATCGTGGGTCGTCACGCAAAGGATCAGCCGGCCATCCGGGCTGAAAGCGAAGCGATTGATCTCGGCAGTGTGGACCATCGGTGGGGTGAGCGCGTTGCCAGAAGCGGCATCCCACACGCGAATCGCGCGATCGCAAGCGGTGGCGACTCTCTTGCTGTCCGGGCTCCAAATGGCAATCGGACTTGCTTTGCTGTGCTTAATGGGCGGGATAATGGGGGTGCCGAAGCGATCCCAAACTCGAACGGTCTGATCGTAGCTGGAGGTCAGCACACGTTGGCTATCCGGACTGAAGGCTAATGATTGCAGCTGTCCCTGGTGCAGGATCGGTGGAGAAATCGGATGCCCGCTCCGGAGATCCCAAATGCGAGCGACTTCGGTGTCGATGGGTGGTTGTTGCCCAAGGGAAGCTTCTCTCACCCCCGTGACCAGCAGTTGGCCATCAGAACTGAAGGCAGCCAGGACCGCCCCGCCAATATTGGTCTGCTGCATGAAGGGAGGGAAGAGCGATTTTCCCGTCGCAGCGTCCCAAACACGAGCATGACCCAGGGCTGCTGAAACGTAATCTCTTCCTGTGGCTCCCAGAAGGTAATCTCTTCCTGTGCCTGTTACTACGAGAGTTCCATTGGGGCTGAATTCCATGAAAGTGATGGGATTGTCTTCGATAAATTCCGGAGTGAGCGGCATCGCCGTGGCAAGACTCCAAATTCGAGCCTTGGGGCCATTCACCACCAGTACCTGGTCGCCACGGGGGTTGAGTTTTGCTTTCTCTATCGAAGTGGGTAATTTCATGCGTGAGACCTTTTCCGACTTGAGGTCACAGGTGAGGATCGTCCCGTCCGGGAACGAGGTGAACGATCGCGTGCCGTCCGAGCTGAAGGAAGATTTCCCAACTGGATTGTGAGGCCAGGAGCCGTCAAGCAAGCGGGCGCCTGAGACCATGGACCACAACCGCGCCTCCTGTCCGGTGGCCACCGCGAGCAGGGTGCCATCGCCGTTGAACTCGATCTGAACATGGTCGCCTGCATGGCGGAGTGGTGGGGTGCGGGGGGCGCCTTCAGGAATGGCCCACACTCGCACCTCGACTTCACCACGCGACTCACCACGCGAAGACATCGGAAGCAGAGGCTGTCGCTATCATCCCGCCATCCGGGCTGAACACCACTTGTTGGACTTCGTCATTGTGTGGCAGAGGCTGACCCACCGGGCTGCCATCGGGCACATGCCAGATCCGCACTTTGTTGTCCTGCCCCCCTGTTGCAAGCAATCGACCGTCGGGGCTGAATGCAAGGGCGTGAATCTCGCGCTCATGCTTGAGTGGTCCGGCAAGCAGTCGTCCATGGTTGGCATCCCAAATGTAACAGGCGCTATCCGCGCCGAACGGGCTCCGAACCGAACCTGCTCCGCACGCTGTGGCGACATAACGGCCATCGGGACTGAAACTGCCGTGAGTGACCCTATCCGGATGGGTCAAAGAATGGGAAATCTCTTTCCCCATCGGAAATTCCCAAATTCGAGCTGTCCGGTCGTTCCGGCTTTGGCTGGAGGTGAGCAGGCGCTTATTGTACGGACTGAAACGGACTAAAACGAGATCGTCTTTATAATCCAAGGGAGGGCTTAGCGGTTCGGGAGACCCAACACTGCCCACTTGCAAAAGAGGGCCGGAAAAAACAACGAACTTCCGGGGATCATGCCCGAATAACCCGTGTGTATTGATTCGGTGCCGCTAAATGCGGTTAATGGGACCTGGAACGGGGGGCCGATCTTTTGCCCAGAAACCGCGTCCCAAGTCTCGATCCAACCTTCAACCCCGACTAATTGGCCGACCGGCACGTGCGTTGAGGGGATGACAAAGGTGAAGAGAGATCGCCCATCCTCACTGAAACGAGCGTCTTGAACCCAACCGTTGCCTTTCACCGGAAGAGTGATGATGGAGCCTCCCAAACGACTGAGCCCGATGGATTGGTATGTCTTCCCGATCGCGACAAAACTCTGGCCGTCCGGGCTGAAGTGGAATTGCTCGAAAGCATCGTTCCCCGACCAATAGCCAACTAAACGCGGAGATATCCGGAGCGTGGCGCCAAAGCGCAGCCGGTGCATTCGCTGCCGTTCGGGATCATCCTCATCCAAACGCATGGCTTCGATGAACCATCCAAGCGAGCCATTGGCATCACCCTGGTCGAGGTTGCGCACTCCATTGGAAACAATAATCCGGCTCAAGGCCGAGCGGACTTCCTTCGATCGCTGGTCTGTTTTCTTTTGGGCAGAGGCGAGACGGCCTGCCAGAATGGAAGAACCGATCGCGACAACAAGGAGGAGCAGAACAGTGGAGGTGAGCAGCGCCGCCAAAGCGGGCCTGCGCCGGCACCAGCGCCAGACCCGCTCCCGGGTTGAAACGGGGCGGGCGAGAATCGGTTCGCCTTTGAGAACGCGCTCGAGTTCCTCCGCAAACTCGAGTGCGGTCCGATATCGCGAGGCCGGATCCTTTTGCAAGCACTTCAAGCAGATGGTTTCCAGATCGCGGTCGATCGAATGACAAATGGAGGACGGCCTCTCGGGCTCCTCCTCGAGCACCTTGCGCATGATCTGCAAGGGTGTCTCTCCTTGAAAAGGGGGCTGGCTCGTCAACACTTCGTAAAGGATCGTGCCCAAACTGTAGATATCCGTGGCGGTAGTGGCGTTGCTGGCTCTTCCCTCGGCTTGCTCCGGCGCCATGTAGTGGGGAGTGCCGAGGACGCTGCCGGTTAGCGTGACGCCCCTCTCTTCGAGGCTGGAACCGGGCGTGAAACGCTTGGCCAGCCCGAAGTCGGAAACATGGGGTTCGCCTTCAGAGTCGAGCAGGATATTGGCCGGCTTGAGATCTCGATGCAAAATACCGTGTTGGTGGGCATGGTGGACAGCGCGGGCCGCCCGAGCGAGCAAACGCACTCCCGCGCGCGGCTCGAGCTTGCCACTGGCCATCGGCACCTTGAGGCTCGGGCCTGCGATCAGTTCCATGCTGAAGAAATGCTGGCCTTCATGCTCGCCGATTTCGTAAACGGGCACGATATTCGGATGGTCCAGGTTCGCCGCAGCTTCTGCTTCGGCCTGGAATCGCATTAGTTCCGTCTCCGAAGCGAGCGTGCCGGTGAGGATCATTTTCAGAGCAACCAGGCGGTTCAGGCTTACCTGGCGGGCCTTGTAAACGACGCCCATGCCTCCCCGGGCGATTTCCTCCAAAAGTTGGTAATCTCCGATGTAGCGAATGGTCCCGGGTCGGCCTGGCGAGTTGACGGGATCTCGAGGGGAGGTTTCCGGCTCCGAGCCGGTGTTGGGCGCGACCACAGTAACCGCGCCCAAATCCAACATCTTTGCCGCCTGCCCAAAAAGACAAGCAGGACAGAGCCCCTGGGGCGCATCCGTGGGAATGGAGGCCCCGCATTTCGGGCAGACCTGCCTGGAATTCATGCTCGCATCAGCACTCATTACCCGTACACAGGAAAAACTCGGAAAAAGTAACAACCAATTTTTTGACCCCTCGCGCCATCCCAATCAGGAAGGCCGTGCGATCACGGAATGGAGATACCGCAACTCATCTTCGATTCCATCCGGCGACGCCACTGTATGCGCGACGATTTGGCGGAACAACTTCCGATACCGCTCGCGGAGGCGCAACGCGGCCATCTTGACGGCACCTTCGCTCATCCCCAGCCGCAAAGCGACTTCACGGTAACTGCTTTGATCTGCCTCGCCCAGCAGGAACCTTTGCAGCTCGGGCAGCAATTGTTTCCTGCCAGGTTGATCATATTCCTTCTCAAGATGGGTGAATACCTGGTTGAGAATCGTCATGGCCCAGCGCCGTTCGAAAAGTTTTTCCGGATCGCTCAGGTCAATCGGTTCCAGGCGATAGCGGGTCTCAGCATCCTGAGCGTCCAAAGAAACGATCTCTCCTCTCCCGCCGCGCTTCCGGGCATGGGCCCGGTCCCATTCATCCGCCGCAAAGTAATTGAGAGAGGCCAGCAGGAATGACCGGAAGCGGCCCTTGGCTGGATCGGCCTTGCGAAAAGATTTACCCGCCAGCAGATGCCCGAAGAAGCCCTGCACCAAATCCTCGGCATCCGGCTGGGTGTAACCTCGACGCCGCAAATAGGCATAAAGCGCCTACCAGTAGGCTTGGCACAATTTCCCCAATGCCATCCCCGCGCTGGGGGGCGGCGCTGTCGCGCGCCTCAACGACGACGCTCCAGTGCGTGGTCGCAAATCCGTGGTCCGGAACAGCATGAACCAATTGGCTGGTTGGGATTTCACGATCAGACACGCGCCGCAGTCTAGCAACAACCCCGGCTCTGAGCGCGCTCAAAACATCTTCCCTGCCACGCGGATCAGTTCTAACAATCGACAGTGGGGTGGATCCTCATCAGACCGGGATGGACTTGTGAGGTAGACCGTCTACCCTTATTTTGCCCTGCAGGTGCGACACGTAGCGGATTTCATTCGCCCGTGGAAAAGGAATGTCTGCAAATCCTCCTGCGCGGATCGCAACCGATTATCATTTGCCCCGCCCGAACCTTGCCCCAGCGCGTGCCTCCAGACTGGAAAAAGCCCTTGGGTGCCGGTCGTCTGCTGGTTCTGTCCGCGTTCACCGCCACGGCGAACCGTGTCACCGCCGAACTGGCCGCTCGGCGCAATGAGTTCGTCGCGGCCTTGGCCGATGAGGTTTTCATCGCTCATGCCGCCGCCGGCATTGCCCCTGGAGCACAATTCCGGCGCGGCCTCTTGCTAGACCTCTACGGAGGCCGGGGAGGAATGAAAGTTACCGCTTCGTTTCCTCCATGGTTTTTTGTAAGTTCATCGTCGCGAAAGTCGCAACGGAATGAAATTGCCCAATGGCAGGCAGTGTGACCTCGGCACGAAGCTGGAGGATTATTCGCTCAATCCTTCACACCGGGAGGGCCGTCACAAGGCGCGGGTCTTTGAGTCCGTGCTGGGCATCACGCAGGCCAATGCGGAAGTGCTGCGTGCGGCCATCCGGTCGGCCGCAGCCTCGTCGGATGAAGTCGAATCGCGCGGTGACAACGGCTTTGGGGAAGCATTCAACCTGCGCTTCGCCATGACGACCGACTCCGGAAGATCGACGGTCCTCACGGGCTGGATCGTGCTCCACAACGAAAACTTTCCAAGACTCACCACTTGTTATATCGTTTGAACCATGAACTCTGCCATCCAGATGCATGATGTGGTCGCCCTGCTCGACGACATTCCGGCCAAGCATTTTGAAACCGGCCAGCCGCTCCTGTTACGACGGGGGCAAATCGGCACAGTGGTGATGATCTATGACGGGACGGCGTTTGAGGTGGAGTTCGCCGGTCGCGACGGACGGGCTTATGCGTTGCTGCCCGTGCCAGCCGGAAAACTGATTGTGTTGCGCGAATCGCCCGTGGTCGTTGCTGCCTGACACGGCTTGGCTTTGATACGCAAACAAGGCAAGACTAAGTCATGCTGCTGTGTGTCGTGGGGAGGACTCCAAGGGACAGACAAAGTATTCGGTTAGCAGATTCACGCGGCGCGAGGGTACGTGGCGAGTCGTCCGTCTTCAGCGATGAAGGCGGTTCGCGCCAAATGCACCGCTTCGGTGATGGCCTGCTTGGTCAACTTCCCGCCTCCCCATCGCTGGATGATGAAGTCCCAGGAAAGCCCCTGCTCCACGTCAGTCAAAACGTCCCGGACAAAGATGCGCGTGCCCTTGAACGTCAGCTTGCCATGGCAAATTTCGGGATCGGCCACGATGTATCGGCCCAGCTCGACTCGCTGCTCTGGAGAATTGGCCGTAGCTTTCTTGCCGTTCTTCATGGGATCAATCTACAAATGTCTCGAGGAACCCGCAAGGCGGATTGCGGACTTCACACCGAGCGCCGCCGGGCTTCCGACCCCAATTGCGCCCGCTTGTACTCGTGGTTAACAATCCCGCAGCGCCGAGAGCAACTCCCGACGGGTCATGTGCGTTTCGGCAATCGCCGCGTCCACCAGGACATTCAAAGATTTCCACAGATTGTCTGTCCCTTGCGATGTCAACTTTCTG
>CAMBEJ010000180.1 GCA_945865375.1 Akkermansia muciniphila
GCTGAAGTGACAGTAGAGTAGGCGAAGCGGACGGATTGAGAGGCACAGGCCAATGACCGTCTCGCTTCGCCCCTCATCGAACCGGACAGGCGGTTTTCCCGCATCCGGCTCTCCGAGGGCCATTCATCGCATTGCTTATTGTTCACCGATTCGATTTCCAGACCGCCCGACGCGGCATTCGGAACAGTCCGTATCCTGCATGGAGTTCTTCGTCCGTGTAGGTCGACCAAAGGGCTTTGGTACAGGCATGCTTGCGCCACAACCATCGCTGTAGCTTCCCGCAAACCTGCCGATCCACCTGCCCCATGACCTCACAGCTATTGCCATAGTGAAAGTATCCCGCCCAGCCTTTGAGTCTCCGATTCAGTTCCGTGACCACTTCCTCCACGGGTCGCCACAGCGTCCCTCGATTCAGTTTCTCACGAAGCCCATCCCGGAGTTTCTTCAGACTTTTGGGATGAGGTTCCACGTGCGGATAATTCCGCCCGCTTCGCCCTTGCCGCCACGTCAGTGCAAATCCAAGAAACTTGATACCCTCCTGCCGGATATCCACCAGGCGGGTTTTCTTCTCGTTGAGCACCAGTCCGCGTCGATCCAGCCATCTTTTCAACCGTTCCATCAGTCCCTTTCCCTCCCCAGGCCGACTCAGAATCACAAAGTCATCCGCGTATCTTACCATCACTGGTTTGAGTTCGCAGCGTTCGTTGACTTCCCAGTCGAGCTGATTCAGGTAGGCGTTGGCTAAAAGTGGGGAAATCACTCCCCCTTGCGGCGTGCCGCAACGGTTCGTTTGACTCCCTCCACGACCGCCTTCGCCACCTCCTTTGGGTTCCATGATTGGTGCCCGCAGCCAGCCCTTGATCAGCTTCAGGATTGCTCCATCGCTAATTCGTTTGGCCACGATCCTGAGCAACCTTCCATGGGGTATGCTATCGAAGTAGCCGCTCAAATCCGCATCGATCACTTCGATACGCCCTTGCAGCATCCCCTTCTTGATTGCATCCATTGCCTGATGGGCACCGCGTTTGGGGCGGTACGCATAGCTGTTCGGGTGACTGTCCGCTTCCAGGATCGGCAGCAGCAGCAGCGCCACCGCCGTCTGGACCACCCGATCTTTCACCGTTGGGATTCCCAGCGGGCGTTGTTTCCCGTCGCCTTTGGGAATGTACACCCGTCGTACCGGACTGGGCCGGTAGCTCTTGGCGCGCATCTCCTCCAGCAGTTGATCCCGCCACTGGTCCCATTCTTCGTCGCCTTTGAGGTAAACTTCGCACGTTTGCCTATCCACCCCAGCCGCGCCGTCGTTGTGCGCCACCGAACTCATTGCCATTTCTAGCAAATCCTTCCGCAGCAGTTCTCCATACAGGCTGTAAAACCGATACTTCGGCTCAGCCTTGGCTTTGCGATAGAGCGTTCGCTGCAGCTTCTGAATCTTTGGTGGAGTTGTTATCCGGTCGAAAAGCATTTCGCCCTCCGATCGGCCATCTTCCGATCCTTTGCTGTTTGCGTTCGCGTTGACCCAAGTGCCCTCCCTTTGCTCCTCCGAGGTTTTGGTCTCCTCGGTTTCATCACTACTACGGAGGACTCCGACTTCTCCAACCGCCCGTCCAGTCTTGGAGGGTTCTCCCCCTTGAACCGGCGGTCGAGGCGTTGCCACCTCGCGGCTGGAGATCTCCCAGCTTAACTTGATTCCCCTTCCTGTCGTGTCGCCCCCGCTGACCCCGCCGGAATCAACTGCGCCGTGCTGACGATTTGAGGACGCAGCGTGGCAGCCTTCGCCATCCGTGGAGCGGCTCGGCTTACCGGTTCTTGTGATTTCGGGGCTCATTAGATGAGGTTTACTTTCGTTACAACCCGACAGTTCCTTTCGGCATCCCGCTTGTGGTTCGGCTTCGCAGCCTCATCCCGGACACCGCGTTTCGGTCGTGAACCGTCTAATTCGACCGGTGGGACTTTCACCCACGAGGTAACCAACTTCACTGGCGCACCCACGGATTGCACGGATTGCACGGATAAGATGAGGGTGCATTCCCGCCCATCCGTGTCATCCGTGTCATCCGTGGTTGAATTCTCAGAGGAAGTGTCGCTGTAGTGCTAAGATCCAATCCATCGGCCCTCCGGCCTGCCCGCCGTCCCGTCCACCGTAGCTTCAGCGAAGGCGGAAGCCTTGGCGAAGGAGGGCCTGCCCTCCGTAGCCTTGGCGAAGGAGGGGGCGACTGACATTGGGGCTGGGATCCAGGGACGGCACTCGCAGACTCGTTTGCCCCTGGCTAAGTTCCTTCAACCCTCTCGGGTCATCCCCGCTCCGCAACATTCCACTCAAAACAGCAAAGAACCAAATCCGAAGCCTGCAAAACCACCGAATCCGGGTCAAGTCCTAGCCCTGGGGAATCAGCAGTTCTCATTATGGCCGGCGAAGATAGGCGTGTCAGCGCGCACAAAAGAACTGGCGTCAGCGTAGGCAGCCATGCTGGGGAGAAAGATCCGGGTTTGTCTCTGGCCTCAATAATTTCGTGAGTCGCGCTCTTCCACAACGACGTCGCCTTGCAGCACCAAGTCGCCGTAGATGCGTTTGAGTCGGGCAGCAAAAACAAAATAATCATGAACAAGTTAGGTTGCTATAGTTTGACCCCTTTTACTTTTAAGCGAGAAGGGCAATTGAACCACGACAGGCTGCGCGGCGCTCAAAGCGCCGCCACTTTGTAGAACCTCTTTTCGCCGCTGACGGCGTTGATCACAGCGCGGAGGCCGTTACCGTTCTTCTGGAAGGCTGCTCCCGTGGCAGGTTGCCAGGTTTTCAGGTCCACACTTTCCAGCAGTTGATGCGGGCCGTCGGGGTTGGGTGTGGTGAAGTCGATGATCACCTGATCGTTCTGTTTTTGAATGTGAACGAAGGTGAGATTCGCCCCAGCCAGGATCTCCAGCCCGCCCGGGGCTCCAATCAATTGCCATTGATCGGTGTCGGCATCCTCGACGAAACTCCCCTGGGCGGCGTAGACCTCGTAGTGGGCTGCCCCGATTCGTTGCCAGGAAAGGAATTCAATCTCATAGGTCCCGGCCGCGATTTTGGCGAGAACACCCCGCGTGTTGCTGTCCGCGGTATTGTTTTTCGCGACGATGAACTCCGGGAAATTATCGTCCCATTCGCCCGCTCCGCTCACGCTGCTGAATGGCGCTCCAATAAAACGCAGGCCAAAACCTTCATCGCTGTGGACCCCGATGGTCCAATCGCCACTTCTTGGAATCTTGACTTTCGCCCTGGCAACAATCACGAAGTCGTTATCGGTCAATCCCTGTTGTTCAGCGGGTAATGGTTGATCGTCGGGAAAAAAGCCGCCGCTCCCAGGATTAGAAGTTTTGCCAAAGTTGACGAAGGACACCGGGATATCATGGATTTTTCCTGAAAAACCCCCTTTGTTGGCTTGGATGGCGATGCCCACGGCCGAGACGAGGGCATCCGCGCGTCCCGCATTCCAAATCTGACGGAACCCCCACTTTCCAGCAGTGCTCAACGGCCCCCCCAACCCGGTCGGCGGAAAGAACGGCGCGGGAAGTGTGAAGGTAGATTCGTTGGTGATGCTGGCGCCGGCGGTGTCTTTAGCCACGACTTGAAGGGCGTGTGTCGAGCCCGGCTGGAAGGGTGTTGCGAGTGTGTGCGTCGCTGTGGTGACAGGCGCGGACTTCAGAACCGACGCGGCTACCAGGGCTCCGTCCAGGGTGAGTTTGACGCTGGTTGGGTCAACGACACTCCCCGCCACATCCTCCATCGTCACCACAAGACTTGTGAAGGTCGCGGCCACTTCCTTGACGGTGGCGGTCGTCACCTCGGGTTTGTCCGACACGCTCACGTCGAAGCGGTCGGCCGTGACGACGCCGTCGCCCACCACTCTGATCCGGAGCACGTGCTCCCGGTTCGGGAGAATGGGACTCCCCCAGACAAACACCTGCTCGCCACGTTGGGGCGCTTTGTAATTCACAACCGAAGTGGGACCCCCATCGAGGCTTGCGAGGCCCGTTCCATGGTGGCTGGCCACCGTTGCGAAGACATCGATCTTCACCCCTTTGAATCGCACCTCGAAATAATCATTCCTATTGTTGTTCGACTCGTAATGATCATTGTGATTGTAGCGAGGGTCGGTCGCGCCGCCCGGGGCCGGGTTCCATGTCCCTGTGTAGGCGATTTGGTTCAGGCCAGGCCCTTGGTCCGCGGTGTCGTCGATTTTTAGGATGCGATCCGCCACCAGCTCCCTGACAAACACGTTCGCCGTGATCCAGGAAATTTTTCCTGTCTTGTCGGTCGCCATCACACGCAATTCATGGTTGCCCTTCGCCGCGCCTTTCAGCGTCCCGATGTAGGGCGTCGTCGTCCTGTTCGTCAGGAGTGTGCTCCCGTCGTAAAATTCGACCTTCGCCAGGTTGGAGGCGCCATCCTTGTCCGTGACCGCAGCCGAAATGGCGATGTCCGCCCCAAACGCGATCTCATCTCCGTCGTGGGGGTTGTTCAGAACAATGGTCGGCACATTGCCCGCGACATCGCCGCTGGCAAATCGGACCTCGGCAAGGCCGACCGTGTAGCCCTGGCCCCAATTCGAGAGCCCCTTGAGTTTGACTAGCCGAACATTGGTTCCGAGGACGCCGAACACTTGGGCCTCGGCACCTCCTTCTTTGAGAGAGATTCGGGCAATGGCATTGAAATTGGCATTGGTGATGTTCGTGTCGGGCGACACCAGCACCTCCACATCCTTCATGCCCACGTCCGTGGCGTCTTGCACACTGTAGTTCCAGATGTAGACATTGGTGATGCTGACCGTTTTCCCAAGGTCAAAAATCACATGTTCCTTGATCGAACCCACACCGGACCACATCTCTCCTCCCGTTCTGTTGTGAACGGACGCCGGGGATCCAACGCCGGGGTCCTCGAAACCTAGACCGTCGATCAGCGCGTCCTGGGTCGCTTCGCCATTGGAGGCGTAGGCAGCAACAGGTTGGATGAATTCGGCTCGAACCGGCGTCAAGGTGAATGACAGGGTGGAGACCAAAGCCAGAGCGAGCTGGGAGAGTGGGAGCCATTTCATAGGGGTCATTGGCGAAACATTGGTGTTGAGGCCCATCGTAGTGAGACAATTTTTACGGAAACAGTTTCGTGTGATTCCATGAGATTACCCCTCATTGAATCACGGGCGCAAACCCTTTTGCACCCGGAATACCGGTTGGGCGGGGACAAATGACCGAGTGAAGACATGGAGGTCGGCAGGCGAACCTTCAGAAGCACCCGTTTTTAGAATGTCAAAGTTTCGGAGGGACGAGTGACACGAGTCCCCGATAATCCTCGTTCTGAGCCTCTGACTCGGGCCTCCCGCAGGTTGCAAATAGAAGGTTAGACACCGACTTTACAGCCAACTCGTCGCAGGTGATCAGCGTGAAAGCCCCCCCCGCCCAATACTCACAGCTGCTTCACCGTGCCCCAGTAAACGTCCAGGCGTTTTGCAAGGTAGAGCTTCAGCGCCTTGATCAACACTTTGGTTTCCAATTTCTGGCCCGCCGCGATGATTTCCTTCAAGGACCACTCAGGACGGATCGCAAAGCTTGCCTGGGCGATGATGGGGCCTTCGTCCAAGTGCATGCTCACGAAGTGGGCCGTGACCCCGGCGACTTTGACGCCGTGCTCATAAGCCTGTCTGTAGGCCTGAGCGCCAGGAAAGCTCGGCAGCAGCGAGGGATGCACGTTGATGATTTTGTTTTTAAAACGCCACACCACGTTCGGCGACAGGATTTTCATGAACCGCGCGAGGGCGATAAAATCAATGGCGTGTTCGTCCAGCAACCTGAGCAATTCCGCTTCGGCGTCCGCTCGTTCGTTCCAGGGGATCATGACGAAGGGCAGCTTGAATTTCTTTGCGATGGGTTCGAGGTCGGGGCGATTTCCGATGACGAGAGCCGGTTCGGCTTGTTTGAACTGACGGGCTTTAAAGGACTTCATCAGTCCTTCGAGACAATGCGGCTCGCGCGTGACGAGGATGGCGAGGCGCTGCTGTCGTTGCGGTTGGGTGAAGCGCAGTTTGATCTCCATTTGCAATGTCTGTGCCAGCCGCGCGAGTCCGCTCTGCACCGCTTCGGTGCTGAGTTTTTCGTCCCTCCACGACGCCTGCAGCGTCATGCTGAACTGGCCGCGTGTGACCTGTTCCTCAAGGGCCTCGATGTTGGCCTGCTGTTCGAAGAGAAAATTCGTGACGCGCGCGATGACACCGGTTTTGTCCCGGCCGATGACGGTAATGGTGGCGGACTTTTTCATGACGCGGTCAATGAACAGAATTTGGGCCGAAAACAAAAGCCGATTCTTCAATCCCCAGCCAAAAAGATTTCATGCTTCAAACCTGGAAACGGTGCGTTAAAGAGGTCAACCTATAAAATTCATGTGATAGAAGTGACGTTCGCTACGATGGCGCTTGGGGCTTGCTCTCGTCCCTGAACATTCGTAGCTTCACCACATGCTCGAATCAGCACAGATCAGCAAAATGTCCATGGCCGAGCGGTTGCAGGCGATGGAGCAGCTTTGGGATGCGCTGTGCCGGGGTGGGGGCGAAGTGTCCTCTCCAGAGTGGCACGAGGAGGTTCTAGCTCGCAGGAAGGCTCGAGCGAACCGAGGCGGGGTCAACCCCGCGCGGTGGGCGAGCGCCGATGGCGTGACGGGTGCCGAGAGGTTGTTCTCAAAGTGATCCAAGGCTGCGGCAAACTCCACGGGGATGTCTCGCGTTTCGATGGACGCCCGCACATCGCGGGAGATGCCGATGAGGCCGATGATGGAGCCTGTGGCAGCGCTACAAGCCCGGGGGCTACGATGCCTACAGCGAGGCGATGGCGCATTTCATCCGCGACGTGCGGCGGGATTTGCACGCGCCGAAGCTGCCGTTCGTCATCGGCGTGCTCGGCGTGGGCGGGCCGAAGGGATGGCGGAACTCAAGCAACTCAAAAAGACAAAGTGATTTTGCACCACAGAGGCGGGATGAGCGCAGAGAATGGTGAGGACGCGAGAGTTTTTACACCCACTGCCATCGCCCACGATCCAAGAACAAGTCATCCATCACCCTTGAAATCTCTGCCCTCATCCCGTCTCTGCCGTGCAATCCCAATCCCACTAATAAAAACCGAACTCCTTTCCCTCGCGCTCGTCGCCTTCCTCGCCGCGCCGTTTCCGGCTTGGGCCGCTGCCAAGGGCCAGCCGATGACGATTCCTGACTTCACGAAAGGCGACACCATCACCGCAGGCGCGAAGCATGACTGGAATCTTGGTGCCATCGGGACGCGCGGCTGGATGTTTTGCGATAGAATGGTGACGAGCGATGCGCGGCAGGTTGCCATTACCAAAGTCGAAAAAGGTTCTCCCGCCGATGGCATCCTCGCGGTCGGCGATGTCCTGCTCGGCGTGGGCGGCAAGCCGTTTTCCTACGACCCGCGCACCGAGTTGGGCCAGGCGCTCTCCGCTGCCGAATCCGACGCGGGCGGTGGAAAGCTTGCCCTCACACGCTGGCGGGCCGGCAAATCGGAGGAGGTCGTCGTCAAACTCGCTGTGCTTGGCAGTTACAGCGCCACCGCGCCTTATGATTGCCCGAAGTCGAAGCGCATTCTGGAGCAAGGATGCAAGTTGCTCGCCGCTCAAATTGCGGAACCGGCTTACGCGGAAAAACAAGACCCCATCACCCGCTCGCTCAACGCGCTCGCCCTGCTGGCCAGCGGCGAACCCGCCTACCTCCCGCTGGTGAAGAAGGAAGCCCAATGGGCGGCGGACTTCTCCGCAGCGAGTTTTCAGACCTGGTATTATGGCTACGTGATAATGCTGCTTTCCGAATACGTCATCGCGACGGGCGATGCGAGCGTCATGCCCGGCTTGAAGCGGCTCGCGCTGGCATCCGCGAACGGCCAGAGCGCGGTCGGCTCGTGGGGACACCGGTTCGCGATCCCCGACGGACGCCTCGGTGGCTACGGCATGATGAACTCCCCCGGCGTGCCGCTCACCACCGGACTGGTGCTGGCACGAACCGCCGGCGTGAAGGACGCGGCGGTGGACCGTGCCATCGAGCGCAGCGCGCGCCTGCTGCGGTTCTACATTGGCAAAGGCGCGATTCCCTACGGCGACCACGCTCCGTGGACGGAGACGCACGAAGACAATGGCAAGTGCGGCATGACCGCCGTCCTCTTCAGCCTGATCGGCGAAGCGAAGGGCGCGGAATTTTTCTCGCGCCTGAGCGTCGCCTCCCACAGCGCGGAGCGCGACACCGGCCACACCGGGAACTTTTTCAACATGCTCTGGGCCATGCCGGGCATCGCCCAATCCGGCCCTCAGGCCACGGGGGCGTGGATGCAGGAATTTGGCGGTTGGTATTTCGACTTTGCGCGCCGTTGGGACGGCAGCTTCCTCCACCAAGGCCCGCCGGAAACGGGCCATGACAGCTACGCCGGCTGGGACTGCACCGGTGCCTACCTGCTCGCCTACGCGATGCCGCTCAGGAAAATCCACCTCACCGGCAAACGCCCGGCCATCACCCCGCAGCTCGACACCGCCGCCGCGCAATCGCTCATCTTCGACGGGCGCGGCTGGAGCAACAAAGACCGCAAGAGCGCCTACGATGCATTCAGCGAGGAAGAGCTGCTCGCCCGTCTCGGCAGTTGGTCGCCCACCATCCGCGAGCGGGCCGCGATGACCTTCGCCCGCCGCAAAAGCGCGCCCATTCCCGCGCTGTTGAAGATGCTTGATGCGCCAAGTCTCGAAACCCGCTACGGAGCCTGTCAGGCCCTCGGCTTGCTCAAGGGAACCGCCGCTGCCGTGCCCGCGCTGCAAAAACTTCTCCGCCACGAAGACCTCTGGCTGCGCGTCCAAGCCGCCGAGGCGCTCGCCGCCATCGGCCAGCCCGCGATGGTCGCCCTCCCGGAATTGCTGGAGCGCCTCGCCCGCGAACCTTCCGCGCAAGACCCGCGCGGCATGGAACAGCGCTACCTTTGCTCCGCGCTCTTTGGCACGCTGCTCAACAAATCGCTCGACGGCGTGGACCACGACCTCCTCCGCAAAGCCGTCGTCGCCGGCCTCCGCAACCAGGACGGCCGCGCGCGCGGCGAGGTCGGCGGCATTTACGGGAAACTCAGCTACGACGAACTCAAACCCCTCCTGCCCGCCATCCTCGAAGCCATCGTCACACCCGCGCCTAGCGGCGAAATGTTTGCTGACTCGATCCGCGTGGAGGGATTGCGGCTCCTGGCCAAACATCGGATCGAAGAAGGAATCAGCGCGTGCGTGAAATACACTCGCGATCAAAATCCGTGGGCCAGCCAGGAGCGGACACCGAAATTGATGAAAATCTTGCTCACCTACGGCACCCACGCGAAGTCGGTCATCCCGGAGCTGACGCGGCTCGCCGACTACTTTGAAAAGGACGAGAAGGACTTCCCCAAGAATCTGATGCTCGTGAAGGCCAAGAGCATCCGCGAGACAATCGCTGCCATCGAAGCCTCGACGGACACCCCGGAACTCATCCGTCTCAAATAATGGCAAAAAGATGGGCGGCTAAAAATCAATACAAATTGTCGTACATATTTAGCCGCACATATTTTTGCCATCTCATAACCGCAGCCATGCCCATCCTCCGCCAGACCCCAACGACCCGCGTCTCTCAACAGGAGTTCTCCACTCTCGCTTTCGAGGTCATGGCGCACGTTTATGACATCCACAATGAGTTCGGGCGATTCTTTGACGAGCGCGTCTATAAACGGGAGCTGGCCGCCCGCATGACGGGGTTGGAACTCGAACTCCCAGTGACCGTCACACACAAGACCTTCTCCAAGACCTACCACCTCGACGTTCTCGCCCGGCGTTGCGGAGTCTTTGAGTTCAAAGCGGCTGAATCCATTGTTTCACGGCATCGCAGCCAGTCCTTCAACTACCTGCTTTTGTTCGACCTTCCTCATGGAAAGATCATCAACGTGCGTCCCGAGCGCGTCGGCTCCGAGTTTGTGAACTGCCATCAACGCCTTGAGGATTTGCGAAATCCTGACCTCACCGACCAAGCCTTTGATGCCAAGCTGGCAGGGGCCGAGTTCTTCCGCGACACGCTCGTTGCTTTGGTCAGAGATTGGGGCGCAGGGCTTGAACTTGGCCTGTTCGATGAGGCACTCACTCATTTTCTCGGCGGCGAGGATCGCGTGATGCAACCTGTGCCGGTGATGGGTAGCAAAGGACACTTGCATGACCAGAAGATGCGGATGCTCGCGCCGAACGTGGCCTTCAGACTGACGGCATTCACGGAGCGGCTGGATGCGTTCGAGATTCACGCTCGAAGACTGCTGCAACCTACGACGCTTGAGGCGATTCATTGGGCTAACATCACCCATCGCCACATCACCTTTACCACGATTCGATAGCTGCTTTCATGGCAAAAATATGTGCGGCTAAAAATGAATGCAAACTGCCCCTATCTTTAGCCACTCATCTTTAGCCACTCATCTTTAGCCACTCATCTTTAGCCACTCATCTTTAGCCACTCATCTTTAGCCACTCATCTTTAGCCACTCATCTTTAGCCACTCATCTTTAGCCACTCA
>CAMBEJ010000181.1 GCA_945865375.1 Akkermansia muciniphila
CCCTCGATGCTCTCTTACTTCCGCGGTGCCCCTCACGTTCACGCTTGGCTACACGTCAAACAGCCCGCGTGATTGGAGTTCAGGTCTGGTGCCACTCAGGGGAGCGTTTGAGCTTGTTGAACGCGCTTTGAATCACGCGGGTCTGCCGCTTACGTTCGATCATGCCCCGGCGAGTTGTCTCAACCCTCAGATGCGCCACTTCCTGCCGTATCTTCAAATAGTTCCCATATCGGGCCGGCGAACAGGTCCCCTGCTCCACCGCGACTCGCACCGCACACCGAGGTTCCTTGGTGTGCGTGCAGTCTCGGAAATAACACCCCTGTGCCAAGGCTTCGATGTCTTCAAACGAATGCGTGACCACCTCGCCGCTTGACCAAAGCTGAAGCTCGCGCATCCCCGGTGTATCGATCACCAACCCCCCGCCGGGCAGTAAAAACAATTCGCGGCTGGTCGTGGTATGACGCCCCTTCGAATCCGACTCCCGCACCTCGATGGTGGCCTGCGTTTCTTCCCCAAGCAGAGCGTTGACGAGGCTCGACTTGCCCACGCCGGACGTGCCCAAGAACACGACGGTCAGGCCGTCTCGTATGAGGCTTCGGAGCTCCTCGATGCCCTGGCCGCTCGCAGCACTCACGGGAATCATGCGAACACCGTCAGCCACGGCTTTTGCCTCCAAACAAGCCGCATCTAAACCAACACACAGATCAATCTTGTTGAGTATCAGGACCGCTCCCGCTCCGCCCTCTCGCACCATCACAAGCTGACGTTCCAACAGTCTCCCGTTCACTCCCCGATCGAGCCCATGAACAATTAAAACCAGGTCCACGTTCGCCACCAAAACCTGCTCTTCAACCTCGCGCCCCGGCACCTTGCGCGCCAGTCGGCTGTGCCGTTTGAGAATCCGCCTGATCAACGCTTTCTCCTCCCTAGGCAGCTTGATGATCGCCACCCAATCGCCCACCTTCGGAAGATCTGACGCATGCGCCGCTTGATGCGAAAACCGGCCCGGGATGATGGCGGATAACTGCCCTTCCTCACCCACCACCTGGTAGATGCCCCGGTCCTCTGTCACCACCCGGGCTGGCTTCATTCCCAGAGGTCGCACTGCCGAAAACTCGACATCGCGAGCCTCGGTCCATCCCAAATCCTTCAGGTTGATAGGCGGCATCCAGGGTATTTCAGGTCAATTCAGCAAAGTAGCAAAGAGGCTACTATGACGGCTTCGAGCCTTTCATGAAACCTTATTCTTCGGGCATCCCAGCAATTCTCAGTTTGGCTCTGGCGGTCTTAAGCGATCAGAGTTAACGTGATTCCATGCGCCTGCCGAATGGTCAGCTTTCGTATCGCTTCATAAAGTCCGCTCTCGCCTGGGGCGTATTGAGCACCCAAATTGTCCTCGGCAAAAGTCCCCGAGCTCAGCTCGATCAGCCGATCCACTTCCAGGGGGTCGGCGACGCCTCGGCCGCAGTCGCGATAGGGGCGCGGTTTTTCATCACGGCCAGCGACGAGGAACATCAGTTGCGAGTCTACAACCGCGACGCCGGCGGTCCCCCTGTTTCCACGTTCGAACTCGCCCCATATCTGTCCCCGCATAAGGCGATGCACCAACTCGATCTCGAAGGCGCGGCCAGGATCGGTTCACGAGTGTTTTGGATCGGCTCCCATTCCCGCAACCAGGAGGGCCAGCGCAGAGCCGCCTCAGAAAATCTCTTTGCCGTGGAGGTCCTTCGCCTCGATCCCGCTCCAGTGCTCCAATTCGTAGGGCAACCCTACACCCGCCTCCTCGAGGACCTGTGCGCATCCAGCATCGGCAGGAAGTTTCATCTCAGAGAGGCCACCAAGGCTGACCCGCGATCCCGCGAAGGGCTCAACATCGAGGGCATGAGTTCGTCCGAGGATCAACACTTGTGGATCGGGTTCCGCACGCCCATCCCGCAACGCCTCGCCTTGCTCGTCGAAATCACCAACCCAAACGCTCTCACCTCGGGTCAACGCGCAGTATTCGGACGCGCCATCACCCTCGACCTCGACGGGCTCGGCATCCGGGACTTGGCGTTTGACGGACGACGGTATTACATCCTCGCAGGCGCTCATGATGGCAAGGACAAGGCCGCCCTGTTTCGCTGGAACGGCCGAGACGACGCCCCAAAACGTTTCAAACTTCCGCAACTCCAAGCGTTCAACCCCGAAGCCATCGCCATCTTCGATAAAGAGAAACCGGAGGCAATTTACCTGTTCACCGACAGCGGTCATGGAAAGGATCGCACTCGAAAAGAAATCGACAACTCTTTTGAATGCCTCCGCGTCGAGGTTTCAAAGACCAAACCAGCGGGCCCAGGTCTGCAATAGCCTAATTACTTATTAACCAGAGATCGATTCATTCAGTGGCAGCAGCTCATGTCGAAGGCGGGGCTCGTTGGTTGGCGAGCGGGGTTATTGGGATATCTGTTCTGACTGTTGCCTTGGCCGACACGGCGCCTGGCTCGGGAGCAAGGGATCCACAGGTGGAGCTGCGTCTGGTTGTCGATGAATCTGGCGACCACGTGTTGGGCGACAGGATTCCGGTTCTCTGGCGATTCACGAATAGATCGTCCTGGCCTGTTGGCTTTTTGTGGGAGGGATGTTGTCGATTGAACGGTCGATTGAACGTCTCGGAGGATGACCGGGTAGTTGCGGTAATTCCAGCGGGACAAGCGTTGGCTCACATGTTTGCAAAAGCCGAGAGACTCGATCCCGGGATTTCTCGCGATTTTGAGACCACCCTCGCTGACTGGGTTCAGCTCATGGATTCGGGGACATTCAAACTCGGAGGGAGCTACATCGGGGTTCTACCTACGCAAAGACCCCAACTGCCACGAGGGCTGAATCTGTGGACCCATCGCGCAGAAAGCCAGAGTGTCAATCTCCGGGTTCTAAGCATTCGAGATTATCTGGGGCAAAGGGTTGCCAGAGAAAATGCATCACAGCTCCGGGCGATCCTCACCGGCCCAGGGCGCATCGATCCGCTTCACAAACTGCGATACCAAGTGACTCTGCAAAACTTGACCGCCACAAACGAAAACCTGCGATGGCCGGACGCGGCGTCAATCTGGGTTGTACGGCCAAATGGGGAGCGATGCGCTGCGTCGGGTCTGCGTTTCGTCTCTGGTCCTCGCGAAATCACGTTAAGCGCAGGGGGTGGCACAAACTTGAATTTCGAGATCGACGCCAATTCGATGGAGGGCGAACCCTTCGGCTTATACAATGTGTTTGTCGATCTGCGGAAGGGTGATGAGAAAAAGCTGCGGACCCCCTCAAACCCTCAGCCTTTGTCCTGGGAGCTGGCAGAAAACGAGGTTCACAATCTGCTCGTCGCCGCCGCCTTGGGCGGAAGAACAGGTGCCCGAAACGCGCCGCTCAAACTGCTTCGAACCCATCTCCGTCAGATTCATAAAGTCCTTCAAGCCCTGAGCCCGGGGACGAACTGGTCCACACAAACCTTGGATCTGCTAGCCCAACTGAGCAGAGCCTCTCAACTCACAGCCATGCCCGCACGCCAAGGCCGTATCTCTGTTGGAATCAGATTCGACGCGCTCGGAAAACCTGCTTGGACAGACCCGTTGTTGAATAACGCGCTGCCCCTCAAAGATGGCTGGATTCAGGGGTTGAAAGACTTGTTACAGATCCGCAAACATCTAGGCTGGGGGGTGAGCTTGGCCCTCTTCCCCGACGACGTAACACCCCTGTCGCTCGCCGTCAAACTAGCCATGGAATCATCGCAGTTCGCTCAAGAGTTGGCGGATTCGCCCGTTTTGAGGCTCGATTCATCATCCCCGGAAGATCCCCCCGAAACGGTGACCATACAAGTCGTGGATACCGCCTTTCGAAGCCAGACCTTCATGATTGTAACGAGGCGGGCGGGTGCCGTGGAAGCAAGAGTCATCGAAACAGCCGAATCGGTTGAGGCCCCCGACCCAAGCGCCTCTTCCCCTCCTTCCCGCGAAGCGTCCGTCCGGAGCCCCCAAGAGCTCAAGACGATTCTGCACCGGGAATTTATCGCAGCCCGAGCCGCAGTCGTTATTGCAGACCCAGATCTCCGCTGGGATGATTTGAAACCCTGGATTCGAGCACTCACGGACGTCGGCGTTTTGCCGACGCTAAGGCTTCAAAGCGCCGGGAAATGAGGAACCCTCTAAACCTGAGGTGGCTCTACCTTCATCTGTATTTGATCGACAGAGGCTTGGCATTTCAAGGCCACTGCTTTAGCTTTCTCCCATTGCCATGACACAAATTAAATTTGGAACTGACGGATGGCGAGCGGTGATCGCCGAAGACTTCACCTTCGCCAACCTGGAACGGGTGGCTCAAGCGACGGCTTCCTATTGGAAATCAGCAGCCTCTTCAAATCCGACGTCACCGCCAACCGCTGTGGTAGGTTATGATCGCCGTTTTTTGTCCGATCAATTCGCCCAGCGTACTGCGGAGATTCTCGCCGGGAATGGGTTCCACGTGGTGCTCACCTCAGTCCCTACTCCCACACCCGCAGTCTCGCTCGCGGTAAAGGAGCACAAGGCGATTGGAGGCGTCATGATCACCGCGAGTCACAATCCTCCTAAATTTAACGGATTCAAACTTAAAGCCTATTATGGAGGATCCGCTGACCCCGCAATCTGCCAGGCCGTTGAAAAGCGACTCGACTCAACTCCGACCGCATCCATGCCCTGGGAGCAGGCGCGGCGGCAGAAGATAATCGTGGTGAAGGACATCCGGCCCAGGCATTACGCGGCAGTGAAACGACGGGTGGATTTCAAGCGGATCGCCGCGTCGGGGTTACGGCTTGCTCACGAGGCCATGTTCGGCGTGGGGGCGGGCTGTTTCGATGCCCTGTTGGCTGGAACCACTTGCAAGGTGACCACTCTCAACGGAGCGCATGATCCGTTTTTTGGCGGAATAAACCCCGAACCCATCCCACACAACTACGGGATAAGTTCGGCTTACCTTAAAAAGCATCCGCACGACCTGTGTGTGGTCACCGATGGGGATGCCGACCGCGTTGGAGGCATGGACGGGCGAGGGAATGCTTTGTCCACCCACCAGCTCATCTGCCTGCTGCTACAACATCTCCACGGCAACCGTCAATTGGGCGGAAGAGTGGTGAAAGCGCTGACCACCACCTCGATGCTGGACAAGATGTGCGCCGCGAAAGGAATCGAGCTCATCGAAACGGGTGTGGGGTTCAAATATGTCTGCGCGGAAATGCTCAAGGGCGACGTCTTGATTGGCGCGGAGGAAAGCGGCGGGATCGGGTTCCCGGGGCACATCCCAGAGCGGGACGGCATTCTCGCCGGAATGATGTTGCTCGAAATGCTTGCCTGGGAAAAGAAGCCACTGACCAAGCTATTGGAACAGTTGGAGAAAACCTACGGACCCCATCGTTACGCGCGAATCGACACCCGGTTTCCCCTGGATAAACGCGCTGCGTTGATGGATTTCTGCAAGAATAACCCGCCCGCCAAACTCATCAAATCACCTGTTACCGAGGTGAAATCGTTCGACGGCATCAAGTTCATTGCCGCCGATGGTTCATGGCTTATGGTCCGTGGCTCAGGCACGGAACCCATCCTGCGGATCTACGCGGAGGCAAGCACCGACGCGCACGCGGCCTCTCTGCTCAAACTCGGGCAACGCTTGACCACTCAAGTCTGAGTCCCTCCGTTCCTCTTAATCGTAATCATAATCGTAATCGTAATCGCGGTCTTGACGTGTTGCCCTCGAAACGAAGCGACGGATGACGAGGACGATAACGAGGACGAGTCTCAGCAGGGAATCAGAGACGCTCGAGCCTCAGTCCGCCTCACTCCCCCACGTTGACCAGAGTTTTGATGGCGCGATTGCCGGAGGCCATTGACTTGAACAACTCGGGCAACTCATCCAGGTCACAAGCTCCATCCACAAAATCTTCCGAGCGCACAACGCCCTGTTCTATCAGCTCCAACGCTCGACGCGTCGTCGCAGGGGTGTGATGAAAACTCGCGTTCAAGGTCAGGTTCGAATAATGAATCAACCCCGTATCAAGCCGCACCATCGTACCGGAGGGGCATCCGCCAAAAAAATTGACCCGACCCCCTTTGCGCACAAACCGAACCGCAGCCTCCCAAGCCTCGGGTTTGCCAACAGCTTCGATCACCACGTCGAATCGGCCTTTCCATTCCTGCAACAACATAGCGAACGGATCCGGTCCCAAGGCCGAGGCCGAGGCCGAGGCCGCTTCATGCACGTTGGATGCTCCCAATTTTCGGCCTGCGTTCAAACGGCTCTCTCCCCTGCCAATCAGCGTGACATCACACCCCAGAAAAGACGCAAGCCGGACGAACATCAACCCGATCGGGCCTGAGCCAATCACGAGCACCTTCTGGCCACGAGCCAGGCCGCTTTCCGTGGCTCCAAGAACCACGCAAGCCAAAGGTTCGCACAACGCGGCAGCGACAAACGGAGTCTCAGGTCGCAGTCGAAGCATGTTTTTAGACGCGATCCGGGCCGGCACGACGACTGATCCCGCGTAGGCACCGTTCAAAAACAACAGGTCGTCGCACAATCCCTGCTGATCACGACCGCAGGAATCACATTGGGAACAGGGCGCTGAATTCAGCACCACAACGCGCTCGCCAACACTCCACTCCCCTGCCCCCGATGCCGTTTCAACGATTTCGCCAGCCAGTTCGTGCCCAAAAACCGCAGGTGGAACGATCATCTTCGCATGATACCCCCGCTTGAACACCTTCAAGTCTGTGCCGCACGTCAACGCGGCGCCAATCTTGACCCGCACTTCACCGTCATCTAGGGACCGCTCCGGCACTTCCTCGATCCGCACATCTTCTTTTCCGTGGAGAACTGCCGCTTTCATGCGATCCCCACCTTCACAAGTTGTCGCTGATAAAGCGATTGTGGGCGGGCTTCACTGAAGCCCGCTCTTCGGTTTCCGCAGCCATCGGCAACTTGCAAACGCACCGTCATGCGATGGAGTCTGCAACAAGAGGCTTGCTTCAAACCACTCTTTTCCACCACCGTTCCAGAACTTCGTTGTGATGGAACTGATAAAGACCTTAGTCGAGTTCGTGCTGCACGTGGACCGTCACCTCGACGGGCTGATTCAGCATTTTGGTCCCTGGATCTATGTGATCCTGTTCCTGGTCATCTTCTGCGAGACAGGCTTGGTGGTCACTCCGTTTTCTGAACCCTCAACACATGGATCGCACCCACGCTTTCTTTGAAAAATACGGGCCGAAAACCATCATTTTCGCCCGGTTCGTGCCGATCGTGCGCACGTTCACAACCTTCGTGGCGAGTCTTGGCAGCATGACTTACAAACGATTCATTCTCTTCAGCATGATCGCGACCGCAGCCTGGGTTTCCACTTTTCTGCCTCTGGGCTACTTCTTCGCAAATCACCCGTTTGTTAAAAAGAATTTCACCCTGGTCATCTTTGCGATCATTGGTATTTCGATCCTGCCGGGCCTGATTGAATTCTTGCGTATTCGCGCCCGATCCAGAAACAATCCTTGACCCAATTCTGCCAACGGTTAAATGAATCCTGTCCCATGCGACGCCGTCTGTGAACTCAACGCCCGTAATCAGGAACAGAACAAACAACGCCTTATGCCCCTAAAACATCTCAAACGAACTGGGTTCTTTCTCGTAACGGCCCTGCTCCTCCAAGGTCTGGTCACGTCCGCACAAGCCAAGACGCCCAAGAAACTCCTGGTCGTCACGGTCACGAAAGGGTTCAGGCACAGCTCCATCCCCACCGCCGAGAAGACCCTGCAAGGGCTCGCAACCAAAACCGGGGACTTCACCGTGGACTACGTTCGCGACGACAAAGACATGGCTGAAAAAATGACGATGGCTTCGCTCGCCAGGTATGACGGCGTCATTTTTGCGAACACCACCGGCGAACTTCCGCTTCCTGACAAGGCGGGCTTCCTGAAGTGGCTCGAGTCGGGCAAGGCATTCGTGGGGATGCATTCCGCGAGCGACACCTTCCGCGGCCACACACCTCTGGACCCTTACAACGTGATGTTGGGCGGCGAATTTCTCACCCACGGCGCTCAGGCTTCCGTCGAGTGCCTCAACCAGGATCCGAATCATCCTGCATGCAAACATTTCGGGGCTGCTTACAAGGTTCATGATGAAATCTACATCCAGAACGGATTCAAACGCTCCATGGTCCATGGCCTCCTTACCCTCGATAAGCATCCTAACACCGGTATGCCCGGGGATTATCCCATCGCCTGGGTCAAGAAAGTCGGCAAAGGGCGCGTGTTCTACACCGCCCTCGGCCACCGCGAAGATGTCTGGGAAAGCGACCCCTACCAAAAGCACATCACAGGCGGCATTCGATGGGCGCTAGGTCTCGAGAAAGGCGAAGCCACACCTCAAAGCACCACGGTCAAGCTCAGCCGCGACGAGGTCAGAGCTGGCTTCCGCCCTCTTTACAATGGAGACAACCTGAACGGCTGGCACGCCCGCAATGCCAGCGTCCCCCAAAGCTGGAGCTCTCAAAACGGAATGCTTGTCAACCAACTCGCCAAGGCTCACGGCACCGACCTGATCACCGATGAGAAATTCAAGAACTTCACCATCCGTTACGAATACATGGTCCCGAAGGGTGCCAACAGCGGGCTCTATCTACGCGGCCGTCACGAGCTTCAGATCATGGACGATTACGATTCGAAAACTCCCAAAGAGGGTGGGAACGGCGGCCTCTATAGCACCAAAGCGCCTGACAAGTTCGTGAGCCGCAAGGCGGGTGAGTGGCAGCAGGCCGAGGCGACGATGCAAGGAAACCGGCTCACCGTGGTTCTCAATGGCGTCAAAATCCACGACAACGTAGAGGTGTCCAAAGCCACGGGCGGCGAGCTCGACAAGAATTTGAACGAGCCCGGCCCACTCATGCTCCAGGGCGATCATGGTGCCGTCGCCTTCAGGAACGTGAGAATCAAGCTGCTCAAATAATTGACAACTTCAAACATTCTATGAAAGAGGAAGAAGCCAACTCATCCCCGCTCAATGACTTGAACCGCCGTCGCTTCATCCAAGGCAGCTCTTTTGCCACGTTCATGGCCATGATGGGAGGCGTCGCGATCACGGCAGCCGATGCGGACAAGACGCTGCCTATCCCCAAGGCGGATCCAAACTATAAAGACAAGCCACCAGGCCCGCCCGTCCAATGCGGCATCATCGGCATGGGGGTCTGGGGTCGTGAGTTGGCGGCCACTCTCTCCAAATTGCCGAACGGGCCTGTCGTCGCTGTCGCGGAGAACTATGCCACCTCGTTGCGGCGCGCCACGGAGATCGCGCCGAAAGCCGAAAAATACGATGATTACCGAAAATTGCTTGAAGATAAAAACGTCAAGGCGGTGATCGTTGCCACCCCTTCGCATGAGCACAAAAAAGTGGTGCTGGATGCGTTGCAAGCCGGCAAGCACGTGTATTGCGAAGCCCCACTGGCAGCCACCATCGAAGACGCCAAGGCAATCGCAACCGCCGGCAAGGCGGCTGCATCGAGCAAGCTTGTTTTCCAGGCTGGCCTGCAAACCCGGGCCAATCCCCAGCACCATCATGTGGTAAACTTCATCCGAGCCGGAGCGATGGGTAAAGCCGTCTTCGCCCGGTCGCAATACCACAAGAAGACCAGCCTCCGCCGCGCCTCTCCGAATCCAGAGCGGGAAAAAGCACTCAATTGGCGGTTGTCGCGTGCAACCTCTCCTGGATTGATCGGCGAGTACGGAATTCATCCCCTGGCAGTGGCCAGATGGTTTCTCAACGCTCTGCCTGTTTCGGTCTCCGGCTTCGGAGGTATTCTTCATTGGACAGACGGACGCGACGTGCCTGACACGGTGCAGATCATCATGGAATTTCCCGGGGGAGTCCGTGTCTTCCACGACAGCACGCTGGCGAACTCCTTTGACTCCGAATACGAGGTGTTCAACGGCACGGATTCCGCCGTGATGATCCGTGAACGGGGAGCGTGGATGTTCAAAGAGGTGGACTCTCCCCTCCTTGGCTGGGAAGTGTATGCCCGCAAGGAAGATTTCTTCAGTGAAACCGGCATCGCACTGGTGGCCAACGCGACGAAGCTTCTGGCGCAAGGCAAGAAGCCTGCGGAAGCCGCCGCCGACAACGCGGCGCCGCATCAATATTCCTTGCAAGAGTTCATCGACAACATCAACGAGAACAAGAAGCCGAGCGCGGGCTACCAAGAAGGCTACGAAGCCACGGTTATGGCGCTAAAAGCCAACGAAGCGGTACTGAGTGGACAAAAGGTTGAATTTACGAAAGACTCGTTTGAAGTCAGTTGATCGCTTTGACTCGATCCATAGGTCGAAGTGTCTCAATCCTCCGCCTGCCTGCAAAAGGCGGCGAAAAGGATCGACTTCTCACGCGGCCCAAGCCCGCCGTGAGCCCTGGGCGCACTCGTAGCTCAATTGGATAGAGCTTCTGACTTCGGATCAGATGGTTACAGGTTCGACCCCTGTCGAGTGCACCATTC
>CAMBEJ010000182.1 GCA_945865375.1 Akkermansia muciniphila
GTGGTGAGCCGTGGCACCGACGGGCCAACGGATATGTTTTCGGGAGCTTTCATCCCACTAGATGGTGGGGCTTCACACCCATTCCGTCTACAAATATCTCTAACTCACGCCGCCGCAGTCACATCCCCAAACCCGGCGAATTGCCGTGACAAGACCCCAACGGTGGACATAATTGAGTTGACAACCGGGGCTTTTTTTTGATGAATCTGAAGACATTATTAATGCGCGGTAGTGGGAGAATTTATGATTCGCGCTTCCTAGGCTCTCTTGGCCGATGGGAAGCTCGGAGTTTCGTGGATTCTTCGTTGGATTCTGGGCCCATAACATATGAAAAGACCCTCACCCTCAATCACTGCGGCTTTCGCCATCACGTCGCGCAAGTTGGCCATACTCGCCGCCGTCGCCCTAACGATGGCGCTCGAGGGGCAGGCACAAGGCCGATCTGAACTCGCTTTGGCGGCACTGGCAACCGCTGAGCACGTTTCCGACGAGCTCATCGTTCAGTACCACCCCGGAGCTACCGAGCAAACGAAGGCGAACGCGCGTGGCCGTATTCGTGCGACGTTCCAAGAGGGGTTGGTCAATAGTCAGTGGCGTAAGGATGGCAAGGGTGACTTGGAATTGGTGAAGCTTCCACCTGGGCTCGCGATTGGGGCTGCTGTGAGGGATTTGCAAGTCGACCCAAACATCGAGTTTGCCGAGCCTAACTGGATCTACCAGCATCAGGCCACGTCCAACGATCCTAACTATACGAGCGGGGGCCTCTGGGGTATGTACGGTGACGCGACCACTCCTGCTAACTCGTTTGGCAGTCAGGCGGGGGAGGCGTGGGCACTCGGAAACACCGGTTCGAGGACGGTTTACGTGGGTATTATTGACGAAGGCTACATGTTCTCCCATGTGGACCTTGCCGCCAACGCGGGCGTCAACCCAGGCGAGATCGCCGGAAATGGCATCGATGACGACGGCAACGGGCATGTTGACGATGTGTACGGATGGGACTTCGACGGCAACAACAATTCGGTCTTCGACGGCGTGGCGGACGACCACGGGACGCACGTGGCGGGCACTATTGGTGCGGCCGGAGGCAACGGCATGGGAGTCGCTGGGGTCTGCTGGAATGTCAAATTGTTAAACGCCAAGTTTCTAGGCAATCGTGGCGGCACGACCGCCAACGCCATCAAGGCGGTGAATTACTTTACTGACCTCAAGACTCGCCACGTACTCAACCTGGTCGCCAGCAACAATTCTTGGGGCGGTGGCGGCTATTCGCAGGGGTTGTATGACGCCATTGAAGCAGCGAATGGTGCCGGGATTCTGTTCATAGCGGCGGCGGGCAACGCCACGAGCAACAACGATGTCGTTGCTTCCTATCCCGCGTCCTACCTGAACGGAAATATCATCGCTGTGGCGGCGATTAATTCAATTGGATCCCTTTCATCGTTTTCGAACTATGGTGCCACTCTTGTGGATCTCGGTGCTCCGGGTGAAGGGATCCTTTCAACGGTGCCCAAGAGCTCCAAGGCCAAGATCGTTTCTGGTTACGCGAGTTACAATGGCACATCGATGGCGACACCGCATGTGACGGGGGCGTGCGCGCTTTACGCCGCAAGCCATCCGGGAGCTTCTGCGTCAGCAATCAAGAATGCGATCCTTGTAAGCGTCGTTGCAACCCCATCGTTGTCAGGCAAGACTTCCACGGGGGGGCGATTGAACGTGAGCGGTTTCTAGCCGCCACCTGCGGTGCCCTCACTCTTTTGACAGGGGAATCGGAAAGACGAGTGACAAGAGTCCCCGTCAAAGGTTCATGCTAAAAATTCCGAGGCAAATGTAAGGGCCTCGTATCACCCGGCTTTCCGAAGGTTGGCCTACCGACGTCTCGATCCTCATTCGAAATTTGGCACCTGCCAAAGTAGAAGCGGTTTGTTTGGAGTGACCGGTATCCATTGACTGTCCCCGGCCACTCACGCTATGAAGTCGTCCCTGGCTTCGAGCCAGTTGATCCCTGTCCGATGACAAACTGGCTGACGACCCTTCACAGCACCAATGCTGTCGCCCACGCGGTGATGGTGCTTTCTCTTGTTTGCGTGGGCGGCATGGCTTTGGGCGATCTCAAGATTCGTGGCATCGGCCTCGGCACTTCCGGCGTGCTCTTTGCCGGGATAGTGGTTGGGCATTTCGGCAGGCCCGTCAGCCATGAAACGCTCGAGTTCGTGAAGGAGTTTGGTCTCATCCTTTTCGTTTTCACGATGGGTTTGCAGCTTGGGCCCGGCTTCTTTGCCGCACTGAGGGCTCAAGGATTGCGACTGAACTTGCTCGCGGGCAGCATGACGGACCCGCCCGCTCTGGCTTTCGCGAGCAACTTGAGCAAATCTGAGGCTCCCACCGTGGCCTACGCTGCCGTCTATCCGCTCACGACACTCCTGCGGATTCTGTGCGCTCAAATCCTGGCGCTGGCGTTATGTCGATGAACAGAGAATCCACTCCACTTTTTGAGCGTCACCTGAAGTCATGAACACCTCCAACCTCCAAAGCCTCGATCTCACACCGTATGGGATTACCGTTGAAACCGTGCTCCGCAACCCAGCGCCCGCAAGGCTGTACGAGGAGGCGATCCGTCACGAGATTGGTTCGTCCATTGCCGACTCCGGCGCTCTCATCGCCTACTCCGGAGCAAAGACGGGTCGTTCACCGCAGGACAAACGCGTGGTCCGGCACTCTGACTCAGAAAAGGACATCTGGTGGGGGACTGTGAATGTTCCCATGCAAGAGCACGCCTTCCGACTCAACCGCGAGCGCGCGATCGATTATTTTAACACGTGCGAGCGGCTCTATGTCGTTGACGCCTTTGTCGGATGGCATCCGCGGCACCGGTTGAAGATTCGCATTCTCTGTTCGCGCCCGTATCACGCGCTGTTCATGCACACGATGCTCATCCGCCCAACTCGCGAGGAACTTGCGGCGTTCGGCGAGCCCGACTACGTGGTGTTCAATGCCGGTCGTTTTCCAGCAAACCGCCTCACGGCAGGCATGACGTCGAAGACTTCCATCGACCTTTCCTTCGAGGAACGGCAGTTGGTGATTCTAGGCACCGAGTACGCCGGAGAAATGAAGAAAGGGGTCTTCACGATCATGAACTACCTCATGCCCAAGCGCGGCCTGCTCTCGATGCATTGTTCCGCGACGGCTGACTCCGCCGGCACGCATTCCACCGTGCTTTTCGGCCTTTCTGGCACCGGCAAGACGACCCTCTCAGCCGATCCCAAGCGCCGACTTATAGGGGACGACGAGCATGTCTGGGGCGACGACGGGATTTTCAACATTGAAGGCGGCTGCTACGCGAAGGCGATCGATCTCACTCCGGAAAATGAGCCGGACATTTTCCACGCCCTCCGTTTCGGCAGCGTGCTCGAGAATGTCGTGTTTGACGACGAGGGGCATCACGTCGATTTCCACGACACCACGATCACTCAAAACACGCGCGGAGCGTATCCCATCGAGTTCATCAAGAATGCCAAGGTGCCTTGCGTCTCGGACCATCCGACCAACATCATCTTTCTGACTTGCGACGCCTTCGGGGTCCTGCCGCCAGTCGCGAAGCTCACGCCGGAGCAAGCGATGTATCACTTCATCTCGGGCTACACGGCGAAGATCGCGGGCACTGAGATGGGGGTGACCGAACCGACAGCTACTTTCAGCGCGTGCTTTGGCGCCCCGTTTCTGGTCTGGCATCCGGCGAAGTACGCCCTGCTGCTGGCGGACAAATTGAAGGAGCACAAGGTCACTGTGTGGCTGCTGAACACAGGCTGGAGTGGCGGGAGCCATGGCATCGGTTCGCGCATCAAACTCAAGTTTACACGCTTGATCCTCGACGCGATCCACGCGGGGACCCTCGTGGGCGCGCCGGTGCGGCAGGATCCCATCTTTGGTTTTCATATGGTGACCCAGGTGCCGCATGTCCCCGCCGAGATTCTTATTCCAGAGCACGCGTGGGCGGACAAGGAAGCCTTTGCGTCGACCGCAAGGAAGCTTGCCGGGTTGTTCGTGGAGAATTTCAAGAAATTCGAGTCAGGAGTCGCGCCGGAGGTAAAAGCCGCCGGACCCAGGGCTTGATTCACAGCATGGGGTCGTCTGTCATTCAGATCCCAGTAAAAGCGGTTGAAATCGCGATCCGGACGTGCCAAATCAACTCCACGGCGCTCGCAATCTTAGATTCTTAATTTTCAAATCTCGGTGAATTATCTCTCAGACTTTCAACCACAGAGCCACAGAGGCACAGAGAAGACAAGGAATAGAAACCGGAGTGTTTTCATCCGCTTTTTCCCCTCTGTATCTCTGTGTCTCAGTGGTTCACATTTCAAATCTTTTTGGCTAGTTTTTAGGGACTCCAAGTCACCTGCCCTGGCTCTGTCGCTGGATTCCCGTGAGGCACGGGAAGCGCGTCTGCCCGGCACTTGCGGCGAGAATCAGGAACTTCAGCGGAGCGTTCACGAATTGCTCGAAATACGTTGTAATGGCTATGATGCATGATGTATAGACACCGTATGAAAAAACCACTAACCTATCCCTCCGTTTCCCCAGTTGCTTCGGTGCTTCAGGATCGATCCTCCGAGCCGTCCGACGGGGTGTCGAAAGGATATGGCGCAATGGTGCGTACTCAGATCTACCTCACGCGCCACGAACACGAGTTCGTGTCAGCCGAGTCGCGGCGGCGCGGTGAACCGATGGCGGCCGTCATCCGGGCCTTCATCGATGACAAGATGCGTCTGCCGGACGCAGCTTGGGAGAGGAATCCCATGCTCGAGACCTCGCCTGAGGATCCAGACCTAGACCTGCCCGAGGATGCCGCTATCAACCACGACCACTACCTTTACGGAGCGCCGAAGAAATACGTGAAGAACCGAGGCAAGTGGGTGTTCACCAAAATTGTGCCATCGTCCCAAGGTTGATTCAATGCACGCCCACCGTGTCTTCCTGGACTCGTCTTTCTGGATCGCCTACCGTGATGCCAGGCAAACGCATCATCCCCAGGCCCGCGAGGCGGTGGCGGTGCTGTTTCGGGAACGCGCACAGTTCGTGAGCACGGCGTTCATCTTCGCCGAAACGCACGCCACATTTGCCAGGTCGCAGCCCGTTCGAGAGCGGATCATCGCGGACTTTTGGGAGAATCCTCTGATGCACCTTGCTGAGGTCACTGACGCCGACCACCGTAAAGCCATCGCGCTCCTGCGGCAGAACGGAGATCAGTCCTATCCATTCTGCGACGCCATCTCCTTTGTCGTGATCAAGCGCCTTGGCGTGAGGCGTGTCGCGGCCTTCGACGACCATTTCCGGCAATTTGGTGGATTCGAAATGGTCCGCTGATCGTCAATATCCCCGACGAGAGAGAGAGATTCGTCGCAGAAAGATGGAACCCTCTTATGGGTTGGCCTCACGGACAGAACAAACCCACCGAAAACTATTCACGGACGAAACATCCGCAGTCTATACTGCCAGTATGCGAACGTGGAACCATCAAACAATCGATCGCGCCAACGCGGATGCGGACCGCCTGATCGCTCGGCGGTTGAGGCGCGATCCACGACTCCTTCAGAGGGCCCGCCGCAATTTGAAGTGCTGGATGGCGCGGGAGGGAAAGCATGTCGCTCCGGTTTTCCTCGAATGGGCTGGCCTTCTCGACATCCTCACTCGATCTGAACTCGCGGACTTCCTGGATCACGGCACGGCTCTAGCGCGGCGGTTGCGCCAATCAACCCCATTCATGGGCCTCCTGACGAAAAGAGGGCGACGGCGCATCGAGCGGGTATGAGGAAGGGGCAAGTCGAGCAACTCATGCGCGCAGCCGGAAAACTTGCGCGGGAATCAGAGTTTTTCATCATCGGCTCACAGGCTGTTCATGCCTCCGTGTCGAAACCTCCGGCGGAAGTACTGCTCTCCCGTGAATGTGATATTTATCCGAAAAACCGGCCTCAAACGGGGGATTTGCTCCACCAGAAACTTGGACCCACTTCACGGTTCGCCCGGCGGGAAGGCTACTACGCTGATGTCGTCACGCCGGAAATTGCTACTTTACCCGCGGGTTGGGAGTCGCGGGTGAAGCCGCTTAAGTTCGGACCCATCACGGCATGGTGTCTCGAGATTCATGATTTGGTCGTCAGCAAGCTGGCCGCGGGGAGGCTCAAGGACTTGGAATTTGCCGCTGCCTTACTGGAGCTTGGGTTCGCGAAACGACGCACGCTTTTCAGACGGATGGCGCGGCTGGATTCCGAACACGACGCCGATCGTGTTCGCTCGCGACTGAAGCTCGTGTCGGATGACATCCGGTCCGCGCGCCTTTCGTCGAAGGGCCGGCCGCGAAAATCACTCTGACTCTTGAAGTCTAATCTCAAGTTGAAGGAAGGCCCGGTCTCCCAATTCTGAAAGGATCGTTTGAAATCGATCAACCCCATCGGGCAGGGTGGCATTGTCGATCTTTTCCATGAGCCGATTGTCTGTGAACCACGCCGCCAGGTCCCCGCTGAAACGGACCTCGAAGACAAGGTCCGGAGCCGAACGCAGCCGCTGATACTCATAGACCAATTTGCCCGCGGTGTTTCTGTAAATCCTCGGACTGCCGACGGAGTCAGCTACTCTTGGGTTGAGTCCGAGCGCATACTCCACGACATTGATCAACCGGTCGCCGTCCGGGTCCGCCGCGGGTCCGCTGATGGCTGGGTTCGCGAGTTCCGCTTCGGTGAAATGAAGGGCGCGCCATGCGGCGAAGCCAGGACCCGCCGAGCTGGAGAATTCGAAGCGATCGGAGAGGATTGGAAACTGTCCGAGTGGGGTCACGGGATTCTTCACTGGAAACAACGTTTCCGCCACGACTGCCTGGGCGCTGCCCAGCGCCAGGTCAAAACTGACAGCGGCGCGCGTCGGTTGCGCAAACTCATAGACCACGAGGATCTTGCGAAACGAGTTCTCGGGCACGACCCACGGCCACGTCTCCATAACGAGATCGGAGCCATCGGCGGCGAATCGTGCGCGGGCTGAAATCTCGCGATCGGAGGAGTCGAACTCGCCGTTGCCGTTGGCATCGAGAACGGCGAATACCGACGTCACCGCGAGATCCTCCGGCAGCGTGCCCGTGGTCGAGATCTTGAGCGAGCGCAGCACGACGGGGAAGTCCCCCGCCTCGGCGACAAGCCGATGAACGACCGCGCGGGAGACATTGGAGGGCAACAACCTGGTTGTCGGGGCTGCGTTGCCGTCGCGCCTCAACTTGAATCCTGAGACAAGCTGAAAACCGGACCCGAATGGCGAAGTGGAAAGCGTCCCGGGATGTGTGATGGTGGCGGTGATCATTCCAAGAGGCAGCGGACCCGGGTCGTTAAGAATCCATTCTCCTCCCGGCTTCACATCCGTTTCGCCGACCCATACCTCGCCCTCCCCGGCAAGATCAGAAAACACCTGAACTCTGCTGCCCGCTGGGGTTTTGGACAGGTCCGCCACTCTTCCTGAGATGGATCTGTCGACAAACGACAGGGGAGGGGGCTGTAGATCGTCATTTCCATCGGGAGCCAGGTTGATGCCCTTCTGCTGGTTGCCATAAATGCTGTTGTGCAGCAGGGAGTTTCCGCGAGAACCGCTGACAAACACGCCGTCCATTGCATTGAACGCAATGGTATTCCCGAACTCCAACGCGGCGCTCGCATTCCCAAGGCGTGTCAAGGCGCTGCCGATCGTGTTCCCGTCCGAGCCGGCGACGATGGCAATCCCATGTCCTTGATTCCCGAACTTTCCGGCCGCGCGATCCGTGCCAATGAAGTTGTGGGAGACGACTGTTCCGGTGGCGCCGCCGTCGAGCAGAAGGCCGTTCCCTCCGTTGGCGGTCACGAGGTTGGCATCGAAAAAGTTCTTCCCTCCAACCGTGCAACCTTGAGTGCCGTGAAGCACCAGGCCATGTCCCGCGTTGCGGTTCAATCGGTTGTTTCGGACGACGTGGTCCCGTCCTCCGGTGAGTAAAATACCCCCTGACCAGGGGCTATTGGGGGCGCCATTGCCTTCGATGCCGTTGTCTTCCTTGGCGACCTCGCTTCCTATCAGTGCTCGTTTTCCTCCACGCACCACAACCCCTCCACCCGGTTGCGCGACACCGATTCTTCCAATCAAATTGCCGCGGATCCGGGTGTCTTCCACTCCGTCGCCATCCAGGTAAATCCCCACGACGTTGGCCCTGATTTCATTCGGTATGTCGATGGCCTGCCCGATCCTGTTCCACCTGGAGGCCCCCGAGACCAACACGCCGACACCATGCGGCGGTCTCGCCAGCACATCGATTGGCGCGGGATTCACCACCGTCACGCCATTATTGGCGATCGTATTTCCCGCGATGAGATTGCTCCCGCCTGGCCTGTCGAGGGCATTGTCATGGATGTGGATGCCGGCCTTTTCGTTCGCTTCGATTAGGTTTCCCGTGGAAGAGAATGTGCCCCCGATGACGTTGCCGTGGGAATTGCCGGTGATGAGGATCCCGACCGGGTTCCCGGAAGTCGTTCCCGCGAAGTTGAAGACACCGATCGTGTTGTTTTGGATGAGATTCGCTTGCGCCGGAGCGGTTGCCCCGGCGCCGTTCAGGACGATTCCCGCTTCGAGGCTGTTTGCGATCGTATTCCCGTATTCGATCGTAAAGGGATATTCAGAGAAGCTTTTTCGATCCCCCCGCTCCCCTATGCTATTTCCAGAGGTACCGTTTTCCAGGACGATGCCGAAGCGGTTTTTGTCCTGCGGTTGCAGAGTTACCGGGCCGTGGGAGTAACCGAAGTGACAATTGAGCACCACATTATCCTTGCTACCTCCACCGCTCATCCGCACGCCGGCCTCGCCGCTTCCAAAAAAGTGCATGTCGAAATAGATATTCTCGTCGCCGATCTTTGTGAAACGGGCACCCTCTCGCAGCGTGATGCCGTCCCGTCCGTTGCCTTTGAACAGGCCCTTGTTTGCGGAGTAGTAAGAGGATGGCAGGGTATGTCCAAAATCCGCGCGGAAGATTTTGTTGCGTTCAGTTCCGGTTCCTTCGATCAGGATGCCGCTGAGCGCGTTGTTGGCAAAAATCGAACGATGCGAGTAGGTGGTGGGGTATCGCTGGCTCCCAATCTCGTTGTCCGAGGCTCCCGCGCGCAGACGAAGGCCATTGCCCGCGTTCGTCTTGGGCACCGGCCCTCCTTGCGCGAAGAAATCAAAGCCGGTCCACACGGTTTCGATTCTGTTGAAGGCGCAGTTCGGCCCTTCGAGCAGCACGCCGTCTCCCAGGTTCCCCGCGACGGAGACATGGTTGACCACGTTGAAGCGCGCTCCAGGCCCGAGGTAGATGCCTGGACCAACGTTGTCATAGATCCGGATGTGCGGGGTGTTCGGGAAGCCCCGCGAGAACAGGAATCCAATGAAATTCTGGATGGTCCCAGGGTCGGTCAACGCGATGCCTCCCTTCCGATTTCCTTTCACCGAAAGCGCGGAAACGGTGTTCTGGTTGGCGCCTTGATCGATGAGGATCCCGTAACCGCCACAGTTTTCATAGAGATCGACGCCCCGGATGAGGGTCTCCGCTGCCGCCACTCCATGCACCCGGTTGTCCCGCACCCCTGCTCCGGACAAATGCAATCCGTGCAGCCCATTGTTCGTGGACGTCACGCCAATGAGCCTGTTGTCCGACGCGATTCCCTCCAACAAAATGCCGGACCCCCGCGAACTGGTTACGCGCACCGACTGCAACGTATTGTTGGAGGTGCCGCCGGTGAGGTGAACGCCATGCTTTCCTGAATTGGTGATCGCAAGTCCAGACAGCAGATTATTCCCGCTGCCTCCGTCCAGAACAATCCCGGAGCCGACTGCGGATTCGATGGTCAATGAGATTTGATGCTGTCCCCCGCCTTGGATTCGAATTCCGTCCCCTTGCGAATTCTTGAGAGTCATTCTTTCCAAAGTGATGCCGAACGTATCGACGAGGTTAAAGAAAACCGATCCCGCCGGCATTCCTTGGCCGTCCAGGAAGATCGCGAGGTTTCCGGTGAGCTCGTCTCCTGGACCAGGGGAGGGCAAAGTCGAAGTCACGGCGATCGACCCCGTGCCAAACGTTGAGCTGATGAAGATGACGTCGGCGGCCAGAGCTCCTCCGCCGCCAGGCGGACCGGAAATGAAATCGATCTCGCGAACTTTTCTGGGGCACCAACTGGGGTCGCTTTGAGGCAACAGTTCGCATGGGGAATGTTCCTGGATTGCCCGCCCAAGTTTTCCGCTGGCGATCAACAGCGCCTCCAGCAGGCTGACTTTGCCATCGTCCGGGTCGTTGATCCTAAAAAGAGCAGTTGAGGGTCTCGAATTCTCGCAACTCATTCCATTTGCAATTCGTTGTACAAATCCATGTTGCAACCAAGAAGGTGAACTACGGAGCAGTTGGATTCCATATCAGTTCAGGCACTTACAAAAAGGAATGACTCT
>CAMBEJ010000183.1 GCA_945865375.1 Akkermansia muciniphila
GGAGCGGTGAGCGCAACCTACGAATACGGCCCCTTCGGCGAACCCCTCCGCGCCTCCGGCCCCATGAGCCGCTCCAACCCCTTCCGCTGGTCCACCAAATACACCGACGACGAAACCGACCTCGTCTATTACGGCTACCGCTACTACAACCCAGGGCTCGGAAGGTGGCTGAATAGAGATCCAATTGGGGAGATGGGGGGATTGAATGTGTTTGGGTTTGTGGGCAATAATTCAAATGACTATTTTGACCCGCAAGGCCTTTTTAGGTCCGAATACCATCGCAGCATCACCGAGAATGCTTTCAAGAATAGCGGTCTAGGTATGAAGTGCATCAACACGATTGCCCAAGCGAATGTCGATCAAGATGCTGGCGCGTGGAACAATAGTGGACCGTTCAGCGATGCACTAAACCACGGCGACAATAACCTAATCAAGCCGACCATCGACCGGATCAAGCAAAGGTTGGATCAGATGACGAAGAATCAATGTTTGAATTGTCGAGATCTAAAGGAACTGCTGAGCAGATTCGGGCAGGTGGCCCACGCGCTGCAGGATTTGTACGCCCATTCAACGTACGTCGAGACTCTCGGAAACAACTCTAAAAACCCTGCTGAAGTACCCATTTGGGTATTCTGGAATGCCAAGGGTTCTGCGAATGTTCCAAAAGGTGTCATCACCGGCACCTACAAGTGGTGGCGGGACAACGCACCGTCACCGAATCACAAACAATTAAACAAAGACGAGCCAGACTCCTTCCGTGGCCAGCAGATGAACAAAACCGGCCTCACTTGGTTTGCTCTGGCCGAAGATGCAGCAACTCGGCACACGACAGCTGCGTGGAATGACATCGTTTCAAAACTGAGTCCGGCGCAGAGAGGGATGTTGGGCAACTGCTGTAAGAAGTAGGCACTTTATGTTGTCTCGCCTTCTAGTCTTATGCATCTGCGTGGCAGTTTCCGGCTGCCTACGAGCACCCGTGAAAGATGCCGACGTGCAAAATGTTCGCACGGTTTGGGTGGCTTCTGAAGCCAACGGCGATAAGCCAGGCTTTGGCTTCAAACTGGTCGAGGAAAGAGGCCGGATTAGTGCGACATTCTTCCTACTAGACCCAAACAAACCTCACGACTTCGAAGCTGGCCGAGCATTCCCTACCGAAGTTGTCCGATCGCGCGAATCTGAATTGCATTTTGTCGTGCGCTTGGACGACAACCGAAAAGACGAATTTGTGATCCTGTTCCAAAGCCCGCTGAGAGGAGATCTTGTGAACGCAACTCTTCGGGATTTTGAACGGGGAACCAAGCCCATAGCATTGATGTTTGTACGTCAGAAGTAACGGTCACCACCTGAGTGAACCCGTGCGGTCAGGCGGCCTCCAAACGCGAAGATCATGCCGCCCGGCCCGCAAACTACCGCTTCCGCTAAACGGCAAAGCAAAGGCGCAGCTCAACTCGATGGGCCAGGTGGAGCGTCTCTTGAACCGAGTGGACCGAGGTCACATCTCGACATTCAACAATTGGCAGACTTGATTGAGCCGATGTTGTTCGACTTGGCTCTTCCGCAGTCGCTTCTCGAACCGCCTGACGGCAAACGATACCGTGCTGTGGCCCGTCATCCCTGCGGCACCCGTCAGCTGCTGCAGTTTCAAGCCGCATGTCCGCCGTTCCGGGTCCAAACGATGCCGTCGCAACCGCGTGACTCGTCTTTGCACCACGCTGAAACCACTCGCCGGTCCGCTCAATCGCAGGGGTCGGCCATGCGACCAGCTCTCTCGGTGAGCTGGTATCCATATCAATTGCCGAATGTCGAGATTTCGGCACGCCGATCGCGGTCGGGACTTGGTGTTGTATTTGGGACGCCGTCTGTGAACAGCGGTTGCAAAGCGACCGCACAGAGCAATCTCAAATGAAAGCGGTGGCTCACTTGTTGAATTGTGAGATGTGACCCCACAGCCTTTTTGAATAAATGTTCGGATCAGCTCTTAGCTCTTTACCCGCTTCGCCTTCTTGGCGGATTGCGTCAGCGACAAGTAATTTTCGTCGGTGACGACGTTGCGTCCGCTGCGTTGCTCCAGTTCCCGACGCGCGTTGCCTGCGACGGTGCCGCCTTCGCGAGCTGCTCGTTTGTTGGGACTGAATCCCTGCGTGTCTTTGTTGCGCGCGATTTCCGTCGTGGCCGCCTCGCCCAGCATTGAGAAAATGAGTTCGAGGTCCGTCATGTGGTCGCGCAGATTCTCGCGCTTGAGCTTCTTCAACTCGACGTATTCGGACGGCGTCAGGCCGAACGTCGCCTTGGAAATCTCCGCCGTGAGGATCGAGTATTCGCGCTGCTCCTTCACTCCGCGCTTCTTCCACTCGTCTGTCAGTTCATCGCGGATGGCGATGGAGCGCATCCGCTTCTCAATCCAGTCGTCGGAGTAGCCCTTGGCTTTGTAGATGGCGCGGGTGCGCTTGGTCGCGAGTTCCGGGTCTTCAATCTCCTGAATGCGCTCGTAGCCCACCTTGGCCAGCCAGCGTTTGAACGGCTCGGCTTTTGCGCTGGGAATGGATTGAATGAGGCGAAAGATGCCCTCAGTGTTCCAGCACTGGAGCGTTTGCCGCCCGCCCGCTGTCTCAAACTCCAGGCCAAGGGGGGTGGCAATTTGCCCCCCCCCTTTGAGAGCCTCGACCAACTGCGGGTCGCGACGGCGCATGTCGGTGAAATACCCCTTTGGATTCGCCGAATCCGTCAGCGCGGCGACCACGTCTGTGATGACGAACCACCATTCATTGCGATGAATGACGCGGCGGATTTCCTTCCGCTGAAACAGCGCAATTCGTCGCTCTGGTTGATCGCTCATAGTGTCCTTAGAAAAGCGATTAACGCGTTCCGGTTTTCCATCGATAAGTCCAATCCGAACTCGTGTCCCTTCACCGCGCGGGTTTTGGTGCCGGGCGGACCTTTCCAGCCGGTGGGAACGTAGTCGTCGCGGAGGCGTCGGGCATCGAACCAGTCCTCCAGCGTGGCGCAGGAGCCGTTGTGCTCAAAAGGGCCGCGATACCACAGGCCAAGGAGGGTGGGGACTTTGTAGAATCCAGTTCCCTTGCGGGTCAGCAAGGCGAACGTCGGATCGGTCCCGACCGAGCGCGCCATGATGTGCTCCTTCTCCGGATGATCCGCCGGGACCACAAAGCCTGCGGCGGGCGTGAGTTTGTTGTTCGTGAATCCTTGCTTGGGATCATGACAGGTGGCGCAGCGGTTGTTCGAATCCATGAACACTTCCCGGCCGCGCGCCACCAACGCTTTCTCCTCCGCAGTTCGCTGAGAATTCGGGTTGGGCGGCACGGTCAGCGAATAGACGTAGAGCGCGAGCGCGTAAGTCTGCTCGTCCGCGTAACGTTCCTGAGTTTCCGGCTCGGGAATCGCCTGGGGCCGAAATGTTCCGAAGCTCGCGTAGATCGATGCCCATTGATGAAAATCGCTGAAACGCATCAGGTCAGCCGGGCCGCGATGGCGCATGTGTCCGGTCCCGTCCATGTAACGGCGCTCCTTGATTCCGCGGAGTTCAGCGGCCCGCGCCGGCGTGAGCAGCCCGCCGTTGTGATTGGGATAAACACCGGGCGGGCAGGCTTCGCGGGCCTGGGCGAATTGCTCCACCGTCCAATCCTTCAGCTTCGTGTTGGGACCGTTCGTGAACCAAGGCGTGCCGTGATACTCGAATGACGCCAGTCGCACCGCCGCTTCATCGCCAGACTTTCCGGTGCGGTTTTCATGCGCTTCGATCCGCGCGAGCGGGAGGTTTCCTTGCGTGGCCTTGATCGTCACGCCGTCGGGCAGCACCCGTGTGTGACAAGTACCGCAACTGAATCGAGCCAGCTCAGGCTGCCCCTTCGTGCGAATCACATAGTGCAGGCCGGGCAGCGAACCGTCCGCGGCGACCGGCATCCCGACGCGTTTCAGCAATTCGCGGTCACGGAAGTGCAGCGAGTCGGACAGCGGCTGTGGCGAGATGGGAGCGTCATAAACCAGTTCGCCCGCGCGAATCCAATCCGCCTCTGTCTCCAGCTTGGGCCGCTTGCCAGCGTCGTCCCAAAGCACCTCCGGCTCAATTTTCTTGAGCTTTTCCAGATAGCCAGCCGGCTCACGATCGGGATGGTAAACGGGATAGCTCCGGTAGATCGGCCGCACTTTGCGCGTGTAGAAGTAGGACGACGTAAGGAAGGAAGGACTGACCTTCGCCAACGCCAGCGGCACATGCCAGGTGGCGGTCTCTGCGTCGTCGTAGGTCTTGGGAACTAAGGTCGCAGGAGAATTGGGCAACGCCTTGACTTCCGCCGCCTGAACCGCCGTGCCCGCACACAGCATCATCAACCCAGCGATGATGAGAAGCGATTGTTTCCGGTGTTCAGACTGCCGCTTGCTCATATTGACCCCTTACGCCCTCGCGCTGTAAATCTCTTTGCCCAGCACGTCCACCGTATCGACGATGCCGATGATGACGGCGTCCACCGGGGCGTCTTTCATGCCGCCGGCGAGGCGGGCGCTGCTGCCCTGGCAGAACATCACCAGTTCGCCGATGCCCGCGCCCATCGTGTCCACGGCGATGATCGTGTTCGCGCCGGGGCGGAACTTCGTGGGATTTTTCTCGTCCACCAATTGGGGGCGCAGCAGGAGCAGCTTGCGGCCGTTGCTGAAAGGAAACTGGATTTTCAGGGGGATCGGATCCGGAAGGGGTTGAACGGGAGGGTGACGGGTGGAAACAGAATCGGACCCCTGTAGTCCCCCAACCCTCAAGCCCGCTTGACCGACCAGCGGCGCGAAGAGCCGGTTAACTAAGACACCCCGACAGAAACTCGACAACTCGCCCGATGTTGGCCCCGCGCAGGCAGATGTTCGGACGTCAGTCGTGGCGGTCACCATGGAAATATTTACCTCCGGCCGCTCGCAGTCAAGCAGCGCGTTTTCATTCGGCGCAATCGGGCGCGTCGGGCTGGGCGCAGTTGTCGGTCGGCGTCGATTGGCCGGCCCCATCGGACCAGAACACCGGCTCGCGGTCGGCGGAATCGGGCTGGGAATAGTCGCCGCCGAACAGTTCCCCCTGGCCGGAGTCCGCCGGCGCGAACTGCGGCGCTGCGGGCAACTCGAAGCCGGTCTGGTCGAAGTCCTCGCCCGGCTCCATCACCTCGGCGCGGAACCGGATCGGTTCGTCGCGCGGCTGTGGATACGGCAGATCGGAGATCAAGGGGTCACATCTCACAATTAAACAATTGACACATGACGGGAGTGGGATAAGCCTAACGGTTATGGCCCGACCGTTGCGGATGGAGAAATTGGGGGGATGGTATCACGTTACTGCCTGCGGTAACGAGCGCAAGGCCATCTTCCGTGACGACGCGGATCGGCGGCATTTTCTGGAGATCGTGGCTGAAAGGGTCCGGCGCTTTCGATTGCGGCTGCACTGTTTTGTGCTCATGGACAACCATTATCATCTGCTCTTGGAGTTGAGGGAGCCCAATCTGAGCCGTGCGGTGCAATGGTTGAACGTCAGCTACAGCGTCTGGACATCTGAATCCAGTGAGGATGCAAACGTTGGGGCTGGGGAAACATGATCAGCAAGTCCGACGGATGGGTTTATCGCCCGCGCCCAAGGAGGAACAGGTTCGGGAGCGGATGAGAAAGTTGCGGGCCTACCGGTGGAGTTCCTATCCGGGGATGCCCAAGAGCAAAGGGGAGCGTGGCGGTTGATTGAAGTGCGTCCGGACTTGGCGGCGGTCATCGCGGCGGTTGAACGGGTAAAAGGGGAGAAGTGGGATGAATTCCGTGATCGGCACGGAGATCGCGGTCGGGACTTGGTGCTGTATTTGGGACGCCGTCTGTGTGGCTTGAAGCTGAAGGAACTGGGGGCAGCGGTAGGGTTGCCGAACTACAGCGTAGTGGCGACGAACACCAAACGCTATGAACAGCGGTTGCAAAGCGACCGCACAGAGCAATCTCAAACCCGCAAATGAAAGCGGTGGCTCACTTGTTGAATTGTGAGATGTGACCCCACGGCCTTTCGGCTTGGCGCGCAATACAATCATGGCTGGCACGGCGGAACTATCTTATCGGCAGGCGCATCCCAGCGGGGTGGTCATTGACCGGATTCGAAATCCGGGTGGCGGGCGAAAGTCACTCACGGAGACCGATCCAGAGTTGCTGGGTGCCTTGGAGGCATTGGTTGACCCTGTGACCCGAGGACATCCCCAGTCGCCATTGCGTTGGACCTGCAAGAGCACAGCCAAGCTCGCCGAGGAGTTGCAGCGGCAACAGCACCGGGTGAGTGTTCGGACTGTGGCGGCATTGCTGAGAGGGGCGGGATACAGCCTGCAAGCAAATCGCAAGACCAAGGAGGGTTCGCGCCATTGCACTTGGTTGTGAATGGTTCCCAGTGAAATCGAGTCTCTAACGACCTACTCTTCGGCTCCCTTTCCCTCCAGGTTCCTTCGCGTCAGATTGATTCCCGAGAGTCTCCTACCATTCCCACCGCTCGTGTGTTTGCTTTCTTGTCCTACTGAAGCGTTCCCGAATAAATTGTCTGTCCCCGGCGAATCGGTATCTCCAGTGCGTATTCGGTGCGGTTGCCGATGCGCCAGGCAACGGTCGTGAGCAAATTGTTCTTCGAGGCGATGGGTTTCGTGCCGGTGTTCATCAACATGAAACAGCCGGTGCCGTAAGTGTTTTTTACCATGCCCGGCCGGGTGCAGACCTGGCCGAACAAGGCGGCCTGCTGGTCGCCCGCGATGCCTGCGATGGGGATGGGCGCACCAAACAACGCCGTTTCGCCATAGACCTCGCTCGACGCCCGCACTTCCGGCAGCACGGCGCGCGGCACGCCGAGGATTTTCAGCAACTCTTCATCCCACTCGCCGGTCTTGATGTTGAAAAGCATCGTGCGGGAGGCGTTGCTTGCGTCCGTGACATGCTTCTTGCCGCCGGTGAGATTCCAGACGAGCCAGGAATCAATGGTGCCGAAGGCCAGGTCGCCCGCGCGCGCCCTGGCCTTCGCGCCGGGGACGTGGTTCAAAATCCATTGCAGCTTGGTGCCGGAAAAGTAGGCGTCCACCACCAGGCCGGTCTTGCGGCAAATGAGTGATGCTTTGCCTTGCTTCTTTAATTTGTCGCAGGCACCAGCCGTCCGCCGGTCTTGCCAGACGATGGCGTTGCAGATGGGTTTTCCCGTGGTGCGATCCCAGACCACGGTCGTCTCGCGCTGGTTGGTGATGCCGATGGCGGCAATGTCATTCGCCGTGAGGCGGGCCTTGAGGATGGCCTCGGCGGCGACGTTTGATTGCGTGGCCCAGATTTCGTTCGCATCGTGTTCCACCCAGCCGGGTTGGGGGAAAATCTGCCGGAATTCCTGCTGCGCCACCGAGACGATGGAGCCGTGGTGGTCGAAAATGATGGCGCGCGAGCTGGTCGTGCCCTGATCGAGGGCGAGAATGTATTTCATGAGGTTATTCTATGGTTGAACCGGTGCTCTGACAGCGCGGCCCGGCAAGACTCCTTCGGTGAGCTGCCCGTCCTTCACCACGGCCACGCCGTTCACGAGCACGAACTTGATCCCGTCCGAGAGCTGCGCCGGCTTTTCAAAGGTGGCCTTGTCCAAAATCTTGCCGGCGTCGAAGATCACCAAATCCGCATCCGCTCCGGCGCGGATGCGGCCCTTGTTCTTCATCATCGGGGCGCGTTTTTCCAGTCGTTGGGCGGGCAGCAAGGACATTTTCCGCAAGGCTTCCATCAGCGTGAGCGCCTTCTGCTCGCGCACATAATGGCCGAGAATGCGCGCATAGGTGCCGGCGTTGCGCGGATGACCCGGCAGGCCGTCGCTGGCAATCATCGTCAGCGGGCTGGCCACGGCCGCCTGGACCACTTCCTCCGGATTCGTAAACGCGACGACCAGTCCGCCGCTCTGGCGATACCGCGCGAAGCTTTCCGGCGTGAGGCGTTCTCCGGTCGGTGGCCAGAGCAAGTCGTTGTAAGTCACGTTGAGCCGCTGCTGCCAGCCTTCGTCGTAAAGGGCCGAGCGGATGTCCGTCATGCCGGCGCGGTAGGGATAGCACTCGGCCGTGATGTCGAGGCCGCGCGCCTGCGCCTCGGCAACCATTTGCAGGAGTTTGGGAGTGGAGCGCCCGCCGCTGCTTTGGATGTGGACGATGTGCAACGGCGCGCCGGTGAGCGCCGATGCCGCGAGGACTTCGCTCATCCCTTGGATGCTGCCCTCGCGGTCGCCGGGCGCGCGCACGTGGACGTGACAGGACGCGCCGAATTTCGCCGCCACGCGGAACATCTCCAGCAGCTCCCATTGCGTCGCCGCCGGAGTGTATTGCACGCCGAAACCGACGGCGACCGCGCCGCGCTTCAAGCCGAGTTCGATCTGCCGTTTCAAGGCCGCCAGGTCTTCGTCGCTCGCGACCTTCAGCGCCGCCTTGTCCTTGCCGCCGGGCAGAAACGCGGGCGCGTCACCCATCACCGCCATGCGCGTCGGGAGGTGGCCGATGCTGACACCGAAATGAATGAGTGACCTGCCCTCGCGCGCCGCATACCAGGCGTCCACGTCGGCGGTGCCGACTTCCAGTTCAAGCGCGGCAGTCACGCCGTCGGCAGCCTTGAAGCGATAGTCCTCCGGCGTCTGGCCGTGCTGGTGCAAGTCAATGAATCCGGGCGCGACGATCAAACCCTTCGCGTCCATCACGGTCTTGCCACGAAGCGGCTCCGCGGAGATGGCACGAATCACGCCGCCACTGACGCCGACGTGGCGCACCGCGTCGAGACCTGACTCCGGGTCCATGACGCGACCGTTGAGGATGGCGAGGTCGAATTCCTGGGCCGATGCGGCGGCAGCGAAGAGGAACACAAGTCCGCCCAGCGTCTCGCAGACGCTGCAGAAAATCTGATTGCGAAAGCGTTGCCCAAGAGTGGAAATTGATAGGACTTTGGTTCCGGATGTTTTTCAGGATAGATCTTGGAGATGGATTGGAGCAAGAAAAAACGCTGGATAAACGATGAGAAACGGCGATTGACGCCTTGGTGCCCCCTCGGTGGGCCGTCGACGGCCCACCGAGGGGCTCGATCCTCCCATGATCCTCTTCGGAAAATAGATTCAGAGCGAAATGTCCACCTACGCTCCGAAGCTACGGCGGACAGTCCGCCAGGAAATCTAGTGGATCGAAAATCTGGAAATTGCGCCTGGGACCGGCTATCAGATCGTCGCTGGCGGCCTCGGGAAATCGCCCGAGGCAATTGTCGCCTGTCTTGTAAATCACTCGGACCTCATTGGGTTTGAACCCTCCATCCGTGGCTGGTTTTCAACCCCCCGATGACATCAACAACTCCGTGGCGCGTGTCAGACAAGGCTCGCCGGTTGGCGGCCCCAGGCAGAACAAAACGAGTTGATGCGGAGCGGCCAAACATGAATGATCCTCCCAACATGAAAATGACCCTGCCCATTGAAGTTGACCCGGAAATCATGAGCGGTGCCCCGGTGTTTCGCGGGACACGGGTGACGGTGCAGTCGTGGTTCGAGTATTTGGAGGACAACATGTCGCTCGATAAATTTCTGGAATGCTTTCCCACGGTGCGCCGCGAGGATGCCGTCGCCGTATTGGAGCACAGCAAGACTGAGCTTCTGGCCGAAGCCCATGCGTGAAAATTCTGTTCGACGAATGTATGCCCCAGCCGCTGCGTCCGCTTCTGGCCGGTCTGGACATTCGCACCGCACAGGAGATGGGCTGGGGCCGAGTGAAGAACGGCGAATTATTGAAGCGTGCAGAAGGCGTGTTCCACGTCTTTGTGACCGCTGATCAGAGTTTGAAATACCAGCAAAACCTGACGGGCCGGCGGTTGGCGATTTTGGTGCTCTCGACAAACCGTTGGCCGTGCGTGAAAGCAAAGACCGCCGAAATCACCGCAGCCATCCAAGCTTTGCGTCCCGGCGATTACGCGGAGTTGCCCTTGTAACTTTCATTCCGCGAATGGAACTGGAGAACATGGACACTGTGGGTTGCGTTCGTTGGACATCCGATTCGAAGACGGAGATCAGAGGGAATATCACGTTGCCTGCCCAGCGTGCGAGCAGCGCGCACCCCTGCAATGGGATCAACTCAAATGGGACACTAATGAGCACACCAAGCCCAGCGGGCAGTACCATTTTCCCCGAGTCTTCGAGACGATCCGTTATGAGTTTTCGTGTTGCCAGGTGGCGATTCGGGACGATCAACCAGGCGGGTTCAGCTCGCTCGGGATGGGATTTGGGTACCGCAAAATAAACGGGCTTCGCCTGGGAAACGATCCTACACCTGGAACGCGCTGTTGCCGCCACGGATTCCGTGGAGCCTTTTGGTTGAGGAGTTCGTAAAAGGGCGCCAGGCGTACAAGGAGG
>CAMBEJ010000184.1 GCA_945865375.1 Akkermansia muciniphila
ATCGAAACGACGCTCCAGAGGCGTTCTTTTCCTGACAGAACTTCCTCCCCAGAACATCGGCCTTTGGCCACGAGCACATCCAGGGCGGCGGCACTTTCCAATAAACCTCCAGCTTTTCGTGGTCGAATCGGCGGTTCATGGGATTACGAGAAATCCTTTCAGGGATTTTTCGGCGGCCTGCTGGCAGTGATAAATGCCGGCGTCGAGATGTCCATCCGGCAGGCTGCCGATTTGTTGGGCGGTGTGCAGGTCGCTGTGTGCCTTGAGCAGCCAGGCGCGGGATAATTCTGCCGCCGACTTATCCATAGAGTTTTCGCCCCTGTTCAAAAATTTTATGCGAGAGAGAGGCGGTCAAATGCCGGTAGCGGTCAAATTCAGACCGGGTATTGACCAGCACGTCTTTGGCGAAGCCGATGCCGCGCAGACATCGTTGCGCGCGCTGCATCCGGCGGATGGGCCGTTCGTCGCTGGAAGGCACAATGACCATCAGGTCAACGTCGCTGTCTTCATTGGGCGTGCCCCAGGCGTGCGAACCGAACAGCCAGATTTGCTCCGGCTGAAATTCCGCGACCAGCTTTTGTGTGGCTGTCTGAATGAGACTGTCATCGAGCGTTTTCATGGTTTATTTTTAGCACGCGGCTGGCGCAATTGAAAGCCCCGGCTTGTTTCCCGCGCCTTCGCGTAAAGCTCGCTGCCCTTCTCGGTGAACTCGCGGGACTTTTCTTCCATCCCCTTTTTCAACGCCTCTTCCTCGGCGATGCCTTCCTCTGCCGCATATTTCCGCACGTCTTCGGTGATCTTCATCCAGCAAACATGGCAGGCGAGGTCTGCCTGTGTCAACCGGGGTCAGGCCGTAGAGCATCTCTGCCATAAGGGTGGGAAGATTCTGGCGCCTGGTGGGGGTTGTGCCGGCCAGCGGATGACGACCGTGGTCCCTTCCGGGCTGGCGTTGAATTCTCGCTGCCCGCGGATTTGCCGGGTGAGCGTCTCGACGAGTTCGAGGCCGATGCCGGCGCATTTCGCCGGGCTGATGTCCGCAGGCAGGCCGGGGCCGTCGTCCTGCAGCACGAGTTCGTGCATGGGGTTGCCGGCGCGCAGTTTGACGGTGGGGACGCCCGGTTGTCCGTCGGCGAAAGCGTGTTTGACGGTGTTGAGGACGAGTTCGCTGGCGATGAGTCTGAGGGGCACGGCGGTGTCGAGGGAGAGTTCGAGAGAGTCGAGCTGCAGGTCGAGGCGCACGCGGCTGCCGGCCTCGACGCTGGAGCCGAGGATCATCCGCACCATCTCCGCGAGGTAGCCGCCAAATTCGATCCGGGGAAACTGGCCGGCGCTGTAGAGCCGCTCGTGGATGAGCGCCATCGCCTGGATGCGGTCGCGGCAGTCGGCGAAGACCGCGAGTTGGGCGGGGTCTTGCAACTTGCTGGAGTGCAGGCGGAGCAGGCTCGAGATGATCTGCATGTTGTTCTTCACGCGGTGACGCACTTCCCGGAGCAGCATCTCGGATTGTTCCAACGCCGCCTGGAGCTGGACTTCGATTTGTGTGCGCCAGGTGATAATCCGCGCGCCGCGTTTGTAGGTGAAGTAGGAGTAGGCCCACTGCACCAGCACGGCCAGTTTGTTGCGGAAGCCGATGAGGAAAATCAGATGCACGCCCAGCCACGCGAGCCACGCCGGAAAACCGGAGAACTCGAACTGCCCCATCTTCGCCACGGCGGCAGAGCGGCCAATCGTCGCCATCGAACCTTTGTCCCAATACCGGAACGGCGGGCGTGGCGATTTCCCGCCCACCGCCAGTTCGTCTTCAATTATCCGCGCGACGTGTTTGGCCATTTGCATCGCGGCGGGTGAAATGCCGGGCACCGGCTTGCCGTCTTCGCCAAGCACCAGCGCCATGTCACCGATGGCAAAGACTTCAGGATGACCAGGCACGTTGAGGTCGGGATTTACTTTCACGCGACCGGCGCGGTCCAGTTCAACTCCCAGCTTTTGCGTCAGCGGCGAGGCCGAGACCCCGGCCGCCCAGACGATGTTCTCGGCGAAAATGGTTTCGCCGTTTTCCAAATCCACGCGGCCCTGGCTGATGGCTTTAACCTTGGTGTTGGTGTGGACTTCGACGCCCAATTTCTTGAGCTGTTGCTCGGCCCTGGCGGAAAGCTTCGGTGAGAATTGTGTCAGAACACGCGGCGCGGCTTCAATCATCACCACGCGTGCTTGAGCAGGGTCAATGCGCTTGAAGTCCCTCTGCAAAACGCTCCGGGTCAATTCGGCAAACGCGCCAGCCAGTTCCACGCCGGTCGGCCCGCCGCCGATCACGACGATGGTCATCAGCCCGTCATGCTCCGCCGGGTCGCTGGCGTTCTCCGCTTTTTCAAACGCGAGCAGGATGTCGCGGCGGATGCGCAGCGCGTCGTCGAGCGATTTCAAGCCGGGCGAGAACTGCTCCCACTCCGGGTGGCCGAAGTAGCTGGTGCAGCCGCCGAGCGCGAGCACGAGGTAGTCGTAGGTCAGCGTGTTCTTTCCGAGCCGCACCGTTTTCGCGGCCAGGTCGAAGCCCGTGACATGGTCGAGCAGCACGGTGACGTTGGACTGGCCGGAAAGGATGGAACGAATCGGCTGCGCGATTTCCGGCGCGGAGAGACCAGCGGTGGCGACTTGATAGAGCAGTGGCTGGAACAAGTGGTGATTCTGCCGATTAACGAGCGTGATGCGCGCCGCGGAGCGATTGAGCGTTTGGCAAAACGTCAGGCCACCGAAACCCGCGCCCAGCACGACGATGTGCGGATTCTTAAACTGCTCTAAATTGCTGCGGAACCAAGTTGGCATCATTCGACGCCCCCGTTCTGGCTGGTTGCGGCCAGGCGTGCGGACCGCTCGGCCAGTTCAAGATGAAATTGTTCCGGGACGGGGCGTGGGCCTGGCTGATGGGTTCGACCCCAATACTCGCTGAAGATTTCGCCATCCTGGCGGCGGGCCACAAACTCTTCCAGGTAAGTTTTAACAACGGCCGGGATTTCTTTCAGCTCCACAACCTTCTTTTCCAACCCCACCAAACGATCCCCAGTCATCGAGCCGCCGACAAAAAAGGCGTATTTTCCCGGAGCGCGACCGACGAACGAAATGTCGGCGTTATAGGGTCGGGAGCAACCGTTGGGGCAGCCGGCCATCCGGATCAGGATCGGCTCCTTCTCCAGCTGCAGCTCACGCAGGATTTGGTCAATTTCATCCATCACCTGGCCGAAGACGCGCTCGCTTTCCGCCAGTGCCAGGCCGCAGGTGGGTAAGGCCACGCAGGCGTGCGATGTCTTGCGGGCTTCCGTCATGCCTTCGTCGCTCGGCACGCCATACTGGTTGAGCATCTGATCCATCGTCTTCCGCTGGTCGGGCCGGAGGTTGCAGAAAAGGATATTGCAATTGGGCGTGAGCCGGATCGGGCATCGGACAGTTTTTGGGTATCATCGGAAGGGTGTCCGAAATGGCTCGGAATGGTGGTGGTGAAGGGCCGGAATCGGTGAGAAGGAGTGGAGCGACGTTGGAAGAACCGCCAGACAGACACCGTTGATCCCCTGAAGCTCAATGGCCAGGAGCTGAACCTGATGACCCGTTTTGTCACCAGCCGGAATGGAGCGAAAAAGCCGGTTTGACGTGGATTTCATCTGAGACTATATTTTGTTTCAAATGAGAACACCGATGACAAAAGTAAAACTGGCCCGAAGGCCTGTCGCGAAGAAGATTGTTTCCTTTGCCGGAGTGGTCAGCGGCCAGATCTACGGACTGAAGTCCAAAGCCGCCGCCGTCGAACTGTCTCCCGGCAAATTGATTGAGGTCATCCGCATCGGCTTGCCGGTTCAGGAGCTGGATGTGCTGCAAACCAGCCTGGACATGCCGATGGACATGCTGGCTCCCAAGCTTGGCATCTCCAAGGCCACGCTGCACCGGCGCAAGGCTCAGGGACGGCTCGGCCCGGAGGAGTCCGACCGGGTGCTGCGCTTTGCCCGGCTGATGGGCAAAGCGGTCGAAGTGATGGAAGGCGAGGATGCCGCCCGTCGCTGGCTGAGTTCGCCGCAGGTGGGCTTAGGTGGGGCGGTGCCGATGGACTACGCGGGGACCGAGGTGGGCGCACGGGAGATCGAAGACCTGCTCGGACGCATCGAATACGGAGTCTATTCGTAATGTTGGAAACCTGGCGCATGGTGAAGGAGAAGCACGTCTCCATGGCTTTCTCCGGCGAAGGCGCAGCCAGGACCGGGGGCCGTTGGAACTCGCGTGGCGTGGCGGTGGTCTATACGAGCGCGACCCGCTCTTTGGCGGCATTGGAAACACTGGTCCACATGAATCCCCATGTGATGTTCAATTACCGAATCATCCGCATCGAGTTCGACGAAGGCTGGGTCGAACGTTTGTCATTGGCGGCACTGCCATCCGACTGGAAGATGGAACCGCCGCCGCTCTCTACCCGGCAACTGGGAGACGACTGGGCACGGTCGTCGCGCTCCGCGATGCTAGCGGTGCCAAGCGCCATCATCCCGGACGAGACGAACTACGTGCTCAATCCAGCCCATCCCGATTTCAAGAGGGTCACGATCAGCAAACCCGTGCCGTTCAATTTCGACCTGCGACTTCTCACCTGATGTCCACTCCTCCACGACCCGGCAACAGCGTCAGGGACCGCTTCACTCTCATCGAGTTGCTGGTCGTCATCGCCACGATAATGGTTGAGGACAGACACCGTTGATCCCTATCCCCGTGTGTTGTCGTTGACACCAGAGCGGTGGTTTACGATTAGGAGCAGGTGGTGCTCGCGCGCCGGGCTAAACAAAGTTGTTATCCTGAGCTCAGAAGGTCATGGGTCTGGAAGGGGATTTTCTTGCCCCGAACCTCCAGGAACATTTACTCTAGCTAAAGCTTGAAATAGCAAATTCCCATGTAAATCCGGACGTCATGCTGTTCAATTCGCTAGTTTTCCTTGCTTTCGCTAGTTTTTTCTTCTTGTTCTGGCACCGCGTGAACACGCAGCGCGCGCGTCGACTCGCGTTCATCGTCACCATGTCGTCCGTCTTTTACGGATGGTGGAACTGGGGGTTCCTCGTTCTCATCTTCGCGACCGGCTTGGTTGATTTTGTCGCCGCTCAGCTCATCGAAACCCATCCGCGGCACAAGAAGAAGCTGCTCGTGTTCTCGCTGAGCATGAACCTCGGAACGCTCGGAGTCTTCAAGTATTCAGGGTTCCTCGCGATCAATCTGAACTGGCTGCTATCACCGTTCTCCCTCCACGTTCCAGTCGCTGAGTTTGTGCTGCCGATTGGCATCAGTTTCTACACCTTTCAGTCGATGAGTTATGCAATCGACGTCTATCGCGGCCACTGCAAAGCCACGCGAGACGCGCTCCATTTCTATTCATCGTTGCTGCTTTTTCCGCAGCTCGTCGCAGGGCCCATTCTCCGTGCCGGTGAGATTCTCCCGCAGCTCGAAACAGTGCCATCGACCACCGAGCAACAGCGTTGGGACGGGATGAAGCTCATCGCGCAAGGTTACTTCAAAAAAATGGTGATCGCCGATAACCTTGCGCCTGCGGTAACGACGGCGTTCGGAGCTCCGCACATTGCCCACTCCGGGCTTTTCTGGTGGGTCATCATCACGATGTTCGCCTTCCAGATCTACTGCGACTTCAGCGGCTACACGGACATCGCGCGCGGCCTAGCGAAGTGGATGGGATACGAGTTTCGATTGAACTTCGATCGGCCGTACGCCGCGTCGAGCCTCCGCGAGTTTTGGGAGCGTTGGCATATCTCGCTCTCGACGTGGTTCCGCGACTACGTCTACATCCCTCTCGGCGGCTCCCGAAAAGGGACTTTCCGAAGCCACTTGAACATGTGGATCACAATGCTCCTCTCGGGGCTCTGGCACGGCGCGAACTGGAAATTCATCGCTTGGGGAGCGCTGCACGCGTCGTACCTGAGCGCGGAGAAGTTGACCTCGTGGCCAGCCCGCATCGCCCGCTTTCCGGGTGGGGGCGCCTTGGCGACGCTGCTTGTCCTCGTCCAGGTGTGGATCGCGTGGGTATTTTTCCGCGCAGAATCGGCGTCTCAGGCGGTCGAGATTCTCGCGATGATGTTCCGGCTGCCCCCAGGCGAGCATCCCTCGCTGCGTCCCGCTGTGTATTTTCTCGCCCTCGCAATCGCCTACGAATTGGCGATGTGGAGCCTCGCGAGGACGGGTGCTCGAGAATCGCGTCACGAACGTCGCGAGGCGAGTATGTGGCTCGAGCCTGCCGGCGTCGCGTTGCTGGTGGTGGCTTCCATCTTCTTGCGTGGGCCCGGCCACGCGTTCATCTATTTTCAATTCTGAATGAGCCTCCTTCGACAGAGTGACGGGGCGAATCGGGAGCGTGCGTCGCGCGCGCTGCTTCTCGTTCTTCCCTTGCTCGTGGTGGCGGGCCTCCTGCGACCTCAAGGCACGGGCGGTGTTGCGACGTCGTCGAAGATCCTCGGGCCGGCTATCTACGACATCGTCATCGTTGGCGACTCACGCACGTCGCAGGGGATTTCTCCGGCGGCGATGAGCGTCGTGCTCGGCGGGAGGCGAGCCATGAACCTCGGTTACAACGGCGTGTGCCTGAATCGCGCGTACCTGACAGCGGCGAGCAAGCGTCTCGACCCTTCACGACCCGGCCGAACGCTCGTGATCGCAGTTTCGCCCTACGCGCTCACTCCGCGCGCGGATCGCGAGAGCTCGTTCAAGGCGGACGCGGAGGTGCGGGAGGCTCTTCGGTGGGTCGATACTTACGCGTCGCCCATCGCCGCCTTTTTTGCACCGTACGAGCTCCCGGGCCCGCCGAGAATGGCGACGGTGACGCGTTTCCAGGATGGCTGGGAAGCGCAGCAAACAGCCGAGGACAAGCCACTCGCGAGCCAACTTCACTACCGCGATAATTTCGACGGCAATCAAGTGTCGTCGGGCATCGTGGACGAGCTTCTCGAAACCGTTGCCGAGCTGCGCGCAGCGGGCATCCTCATAGTCGCGTTCCGCATGCCCGCGTACCCGGCGCTCCAAGCGCTCGAGGATAGCTTGAGCGGCTACGACGACGCCTCTCTCTCGATCAAGTTTCGTGGAGCGGGAGCGCGATGGCTCGAATTCGAGAGCGAACGTTACCGTTACTACGACGGCACTCACATGCCGTCGGAGGCCGCGCGCGAGTTCTCGAGGGACCTCGCCGAGGCGATGCGCCGCGCCGCGCCTTAAGCGACGCACGGCCTCGCCGTCGGGCTCCCGGCCCGGCCCCCCGGTCCACTTCTTTGTCCTTTATGTGGAACTCCACATAGCCGACAAAGGCAGGCCAGAGCGGTCTCCACAATGTCCAAACTCCAGTGGTAGACCTGGAGGTCTGCCCCACTTCGCTGGCCAAAATGTGACTCTGCCGTTACACCGTGGGCACGGACTGGTGTCATGGAAACTGGGTGTCCAACTCAAGCCGGGGGAGCGCCGGGAAATCAACTGGGTGTTGAGGAGCACGGTGAGCATCTCTGGCACAGTATTCTCCTTGGACACCAACCAACCCCTCAACGGCATCGTTGTGGAAGCCGTCGCAGCGTCGGCGACGACGTCTCCATCAGTCCTTGGGGGCAACCGCGATCCACCCTTGCTGACGGTTGCCAACAACAACGGAATGTTCACATTCAAGAATCTCGACCCTGGATCATACCATATCCGTTGCCATGTGCCAGGTGGTTTTGTGGATCACAGCAACGAGGTCGTCGTGGAGAATTCTGAGAACGTCTCCGCACGTCCTCCACAATCAATCGAGTTCCAGTTGGCTCCGTTCAAGAAGGGAGTCTGGCGGGAGTAATGATGGGAGTCAAACGGCCGTCCTGACGCGCTACGATGGCACAACGTTTACCAATTTTACCCGCACGCATGGCCTGGTGGGACCTTCCATTCAGGACATGGCCCCCAGCCCGGATGGAGCGCTATGGATTGCTCATGGAGGGGATCAAACAAACTCGTTTGGCGTCAGCTATTTTGATGGGAAAACATTCAAGATCCTTACCACCAAGGACGGTCTCCCGGACGCTAAGATCGAGAAAGTGTTTTGCGAACCGAGCGGGGTGGCCTGGTTTTTTATGCAAGAAACCGGGATGTGCCGCTACGATCCGCCAGCAGGAGTATGGAGGCATTGGGCACCGCACGCGAAAAGTTGGCGCAGAATAATGTCCGACAGATGTTGCGCGATGAAACAGGGCTGCTGTGGTTTGCGACGGAGAGAGGTTTCAGTCGCTTCGATGGCATCGCCTGGAGCTCGATGGACACCCGGGATGAGTTGCCGGAGAATGACGTTGTAGGCATCGAGAAAGGGGAAGGGGACGCTATGTGGATGGCCACCGCCGCCGGCCCGGTGCGGTTCCAGCCGCGCAGACTGGATTTGAAAGCTCCGCGTCTGAGTGTGCAGACCGACCGGCTGTACGAGGCGGTCAACCATTCTCCGTCCGTCACCGCGGGACGCCTGGTCACATTCAAGTTCGCCGCCATCGACTACCGCACGCGCCCCGAAAGCCAGCAGTACCGTTGGGCGATGTTGCCGGGCGACGTGCCTGGCGCGCCGGTCAAAACCGATCTGACGAAATGGCGGGAGCCGAAGCGCGAGACACAGTTCGCATGGTCCGCCGCGAGCGCCGGACCTTGGACGTTTTTCGTACAAGCAATTGACCGCGATCTGAATTACTCCGCACCGGCGCGTGTGGTGGTGCGAGTCGTGCCGCCGTGGTTTGCAAACGCCTTCATTATGGTGCCTAGCGGTGGGGCAGCGCTGGGGTTGATTGGCTGGGCCTTTGTGGCGAGGTCCATGGTTAATCGGCGTAAACGCGAGGCGGAGCAACTCCGCGAACGGTTGATCGAAGAGGAACGCAAAAGCCGGGAGACTGCTGAAAGAGCCCGGGCCGCCGCCGAGCGGGCGCGCGCTGAGATCGAATCTCGCAACGCCGAGCTCGCCGTCGCCAAGGAGAACGCCGAGGCCGCGAGGGAAGCGGCCGAAGCCGCAAACGCGGCCAAGAGCGAATTTCTCGGCAATATGTCGCACGAGATCCGCACCCCAATGAACGCGATCCTCGGCTTTTCCGAATTGCTCCGCGCCCAGATGGCGGCGTCCAAGGAGCGCCATTATCTCGATACCATCACCTCCAGCGGGCGCACCCTGCTCACGCTCATCAACGATATCCTGGACTTGTCCAAGATCGAAGCCGGCAAGCTGGAGTTGCAGTATGAACCTGTTTGTGTGCCGAGGCTTGTGGACGAGATTCAAAAGCTTTTCTCGATCAAGGCGGCCGAGAAAGGGATCAAGCTGCAGGTGGAGATGGATGTAAAATTTCCCCTTGGGTTGATGCTCGACGAAGTCCGCTTGCGGCAGGTGTTGTTCAACGTGGTGGGCAACGCGCTCAAATTCACTGAGAAAGGGCACGTCAAGATACGGGCTGGGTTTGAGTATGCCGCAGCAAAAACTCATCCCGATAGCGACCGAGATGACGAGGCGTTAATCGAAAATCAGCAAAGGGAAGAAAGAGTTCAGAATCCAGAATTCAGAATCCAAAATCTGGATCAAAGCCTCGAACAATTGGCCTCCCCCAGCTTCGAAAGTAGCAGCCGACGTGAGGAGGCTCTCACTTCAAATCTGACATCCGACATTCGACATCAGAACTTCATCACGTCGGCTGGCACGAGGATGGGGAACGAACCTGGCGAAACGCGCGTGACCCTGGTCCTCGAAGTGTCCGATACCGGCATCGGGATTCTGAAGGCCCAGCAGGAGCACATTTTTGGGGCGTTCTCGCAGGTGGCGGGTGAGAGCACGCGCAAATTTGGCCGGACAGGCTTGGGGCTGACGATCACCAGGCGGCTGACCGAAATGATGGGCGGCGTGATTACGGTTGTGAGCGAACCGGGCCAAGGCAGTTCCTTCTGTTGCAAGCTCCCAAACGTGGCGATCACCGAGCTGGTCGAGTCTGAAACTGTCG
>CAMBEJ010000185.1 GCA_945865375.1 Akkermansia muciniphila
GCCGGTGGCTGGGACAAGCGCACTCTGGAACGGCAGATCCACTCCTTCTATTACGAGCGATTGCTGAAGAGCCAGCAACCGCAGAAGATGCTGGATAGCGGACGCCAGACGCTCACATCCCAGGAACCGGCCATCGAAAGTCTGAAAAACCCCTATGTGCTGGAGTTTCTGGGGCTGCCGGAGGTGGCCGTCCTGCATGAGACGGATCTGGAGGCGGCCATCCTCTCGCGGCTGCAAGCCTTCCTGCTGGAGTTGGGCAAAGGGTTTGCTTTTGTCGCCCGACAAAAACGCCTGCGCTTCGGGGACGACGACCGGTACGTGGATTTGGTTTTCTACCACTGCCGGTTGAAATTCTACCTGCTCATCGACCTGAAAATCGGCGAACTGACCCACGGAGATGTCGGCCAGATGGATGGTTACGTGCGGATGTTTGACGACCTGTGCGTTGGTGAGGGGGACAACCCGACCATCGGCCTGATTCTTTGCACGGAAAAGAACGAGGCGGTGGCGAAATACTCTGTGTTGAAGGACCGCAAACAAATCTTCGCGTCCAAATACATGCTGTATCTGCCGACCGAGAAGGAACTCAGCCAGGAAATCGCACGCGAGCGGAGGTTGATTGAGGACCGGTGGGAAGCGGCCAACCGGAAATCAAAACGGAGGAAGGAAGTCTGAAGCATGCCTGTAAACAAGAAAACCCCAGTGAAAACCGGCGCGAAATCCGGGAGGCGACCACTCGGCAAAGACGCCCCTGCGGCCGTGCCCACCGTTGATTTATTCGAGCGCGTCGTTGGCATTCTGGAGCAGGCACGGGCCGGTGTCGTCCGTGCGGTGAACAGCAACATGGTGCTGGCTTACTGGCTGATTGGGCGGGAAATTGTGCAGGAGATCCAGAGCGGCAAGGAGCGGGCGGCGTATGGGCGGCAAGTGCTGCGGGAGCTTTCCCGGAAGCTGGGAGAGCGCTACGGGCGGGGATTTTCGGTGACGAATTTGCAGTATTTCAGACAGTTCCAACAAGTTTACAGCGAACGAGTCCCCGTGATTCACCAGACGGCGTCTGGTGAATCTGCGCAGCCTCCAGCCTCGGCAATTCACCAGACAGCGTCTGGCGAATGGTTGAACACCCATCGGCGAGATCTCTCCACAGTGGCGGTGCTGGACGATTTGCTGGTTGCGACAAAGACCACGGGAGAAGTGCGGGGTTTCTCGCCTTTTCTGGGCTGGTCCCACTACCAAGAACTCATGCAGGTGGAAAACCGAAACGAACGGTTATTTTATGAGATCGAGGCGGAAAAAGAAGGCTGGGACGTGCGGCATCTGCGGCGGCAGATTCAAACCTTTCTCTTCGCCCGCTTGCTCAAGAGCCGCAATAAGGCGGGGGTGTTGGAACTGACTCGCCAAGGACAAACTTTGGAGAAGCCTGCGGACGCACTGAAGAACCCCTACATTCTGGATTTCCTCGGAATGCCGGATTCGGAGAAGTTCCATGAATCCAAGCTGGAGTCGGCCATCATTGATAACTTGCAGCAATTCCTGCTCGAACTCGGCAAGGGCTTCGCCTTTGTTGCGCGCCAGAAGCGGATGCAGTTTGACTCCGATTTCTTCTACATCGATCTGGTTTTCTACAACTGCATTCTCAAGTGCTTTCTTTTGATTGACTTGAAGATCGGAGAATTGACGCATCAGGATGTCGGGCAGATGGACAGCTACGTCAGAATGTTTGATGACAGGCGCCTCACCGAGGGTGACAACCCGACCATCGGCCTGATTCTGTGCGCGAAGAAGAATGAGACTGTGGCGAAATACTCTGTGTTGAATGACCGCAAACAGATCTTCGCCGCGAAATACATGCTCTATCTGCCAACGGAGGAAGAACTGCGCCGCGAGATCGAGCGCGAACGCAGGCTGATTGAGGCCCGGGCGGAAGCCGCCACGGTTGGATCAAAACGCAGGAGGAAAGTCTGAAGCATAATCGCAAAGATGAAAACCACGGCAAAAATGGACCCCACGGCAATTCGTCACCCGGCGGGTGCCGAATTCCTTTTGGGAGTTGGGTTTTCGGCAATTCAGAGCCCAATGGGCCCTGAATTGCTGCTGCTGGACAAAAGCGACCCGGCAGGTGGCGAACGGTTATCCGACTTCTCCAAATGAAACGCATTCACGACAGCCTCCAGCGAGTTTTTCAGCGCCATCGTTTGGTCTTTTGGTATGACGTCACGGGGGAATGGGCACAGACCTTCGCCGCTTTTCCAGACGAAAGCGTGGCGAAGCTCTCGGTGGCAGGGAATGAATTCGGCGCCAAGGTTCGCGTGGTTCGTGATCCGAATCCCGAGGCTCGGTTCCTGATCTATGTGCCCACGGTTCGTCCGGCGGATGCCGACAACTGGCTGCTCGACCTGCTGCTCCAAGGCTATGAATACAAGGCGGACAAAGCCTCTCTGGCCCTGCAAGAGGTCGGACTGCCGCATGATTTTCTCCATCTCGCGGAAGACCATGCCCCCTATTTCACCAACGAGCGGCGGGTTCAGGCATTGAAGGATTTGCTTCACAAGGACGATCAGAGCCAGGAAATCCGGCTCAAGATGATGGCCGTGCTCGCGGGCACGGCGGTGGAGGTGGATGCTCTGCTGTTGCATTTCCTCGGCGGCAACGTGGAGGTGGAATTATTCGCCATCGACCCGGTCTTTGAACGTTTCGGACCTGCGGCCTTGGTTGAACCGTTCTGGAAAGAGGTGGAGCGTCTCTTTGGCTACGCCTCGGCCGCGGCCTCACTGCGGGACTTCGCCGTGTCCCTCTTTCGCGGAGCCAATCCGCTGGACGATCCGGTGACGCTCCATCCTCACGCAAAAGTATTCCTGCAACGATGGAAGGACAGCCAGAGCCATAGTGCCTCGTTTCGCCAATGGTCTCACCAAATGGAGAAGGAGCTGCAAATCGCCACCGCGCTCGGGGGGTTGGGTGAGCGAAAAACGCTCGGCGATTGCGACATCTTCGAGGTTTTTGAGAAATTCACCCTGCATCGGCTCTGTGAGTCGTTTGCGAATGGGGCGGCAGCCGTGGATTTGCGCGTCGTGGTGCAACAACGGCGTGGTTCCTTCTGGCAACCGCAGCATAAGCACGGCTACGCCGCTTTGGAGGAGGCCGTGGAGCTGCGCGAATTGCTGGCCTCAGCCGAACTCACGGTCGATTCGGTAGCCGGTGGCGTCAGCCGTTACGTAGCTAGTTGGTGGCGGATTGACCTGGCCTACCGACGTTGCACCTGGAACCTGCGCCGCTACGGCCAAGTGCAAGTGATGGAGCAAATCACTCAATGGGTGGAGAAGTCCTACGTGAATAATTTTCTCCTTCCGTTGGCCGACCGGTGGAGCGACCAGGTTCGCGGATTGGAATCTTGGGCATGTCCCGGCGTGATTGCTCAGCGACGCTTTTTCAGCCATTATGTCCAACCGTTCCTGTCCAAGGGGCAAAAAGTCTTCGTCATCATCTCCGATGCCCTTCGATATGAGGCCGCAGCGGAATTTGCCCAGCGGCTTCGCTCCGCTAATCGCTGGACCGCCGAAGTGGATGCGCTCTTTGGATCGCTCCCATCCTATACCCAGCTCGGGATGGCAGCCTTATTGCCCGGACAAAAGTTGGGCGTGGACGCCGCGACAGCGACAGTGACCGTGGATGGACGCAGCGCCTCTGGCACCGCCAATCGGGCCATGATATTGAGTCTCGCCTGCGGCGGCAAAGCGACGGGCATTCAGGCCGAAGACTTCCTGGAGATGAACACCAAGACCGAGGGCCGCGCCCTAATGCGCGATCACGAAGTCATTTACATTTTCCACAACGTCATCGACAAAATCGGTGATGCGCCAGGCACGGAGGCCAAAACATTTGATGCGGTGGAGCAGGCCTTTGACGAGCTGGAGCTGATCATCAAGAAGGTGGCGAATATCAACGGGAGCAACATGCTGCTCACGGCTGATCACGGTTTTCTCTTCCAGCAAAACGATGTGGATGCAGCCGATGCCACGAGTCTGCCTGTCGCCAGCGAATGGACCTTTCGCAACCGGCGGTTTTCCCTTGGCCGGAGCATTTCGGCTGACGCGACGGTAAAGGTCTTTGACAGCGCAGCGCTCGGCGTGAGCGGCGACTGGTCGGGTGCATTTCCCCGCTCGCTAGGGCGCTTTCCGCTCCAGGGTTCCGGGATGCGCTACGTTCACGGCGGCATCAGTCTTCAGGAGGTGGTCGTGCCCGTTGTCAAAATCCACAAGGCCCGCGCGGACGACACGGGGAGGGTGGAAGTGGAGTTGCTGCGTGTGCCCGCCAAGATCACGACCGGGCAGCTTTCCATCGCGCTTTTTCAGGACCGGCCCGCCATCGCCAAGGTTCTGCCCCGCACTCTTCGCGTTGGCATCTTCGCCAAAGACGGCACGAGCCTTTCCGAAATCAAGACGCAGACATTTGATTCCAAAGAAACAGAGGCACGCCAGCGGGAGACCACCATGCTCCTGGTGCTTTCGCACGCCGCCGACGGTTTCAATAACCGCGAGGTGGATCTTCGCCTTGAAGAAACGGTGCCCGGCACCGCGCACATCGTCACCTACAAGATGCACTCCCTCAAACTTCAGAAACCATTCACCAGCGATTTCGATGAACTCTGAACCCACAACTGATACAACGCCGGTTGAGGCACCCGGTGCAGGCCCGGAGCCGTTTGTCGCCGTGCCAAGGCCGTTGAGTGCTCTGGATCAGAAAATCCTCCTGCACTTCCCCGGCCTGGTCGTGCGGAAAGATCTGACGAACGGACTGAAGCAGAACGCAGTCGTCCCAACCTACGTGCTGGAATATCTGCTCGGGCAGCATTGCGCGACGGATGACAACGCGGTGATCAAGGCCGGCCTGGAATCCGTTCAGAAGATTCTGGCCAAGCATTACGTGCATCGGAATCAGGCGCAGTTGGTGAAATCCACCATCAAGGAAAAGGGACGGCATAAGGTCATCGATAAGCTCACGGTGGAGCTGAACGACAAAGGGGGCTTTTATGAAGCCGAGTTCACCAACCTCGGCCTGAAGAAAGTGCCCGTCTCTGATGACTTCGTTCGTCGGTTTCCCAAGCTTTTGGTCGGTGGTATCTGGTGCATCACGGACGTGACCTACGAGGTCGCCGACGACCCCAAAGCGAGTCCGTGGCAGATCGACACACTGAAGCCAATCCAGGTGGCCAGCGTGGATTTCGAGCAATTCTTGAAAGCGCGGGCGCAATTCAGCACGGAAGAGTGGATGGATGTGCTGATGCAGAGCATGGGCTTCAATCCTGAGATGTTCGGACGTCGGGCAAAACTACTGACCTTGATTCGCCTCATTCCGTATTGTGAGCGCAACTACAACCTCCTCGAACTCGGACCGAAGGGGACCGGCAAGTCCCATATCTACGCAGAATTCTCTCCTCACGGGATGCTCATTTCCGGCTCAGAAGTGACAGCCCCAAAATTATTCGTCAGCAATGCCAGCGGCAAAATCGGACTCGTGGGATACTGGGATTGCGTCTGCTTCGATGAGTTCGCCGGAAAGGACAAGAAGGTGGACAAGGCGCTCGTGGACATCATGAAGAATTACATGGCCAACCGCACATTCTCACGCGGGATCGAGCAACTCACGGCTGAGGCTTCGATGGTCTTCATGGGCAATACCAAGAAATCGGTCGCCTACATGCTCAAGCACTCGAACTTCTTCGAGCCCCTGCCGGACAAATACATCGACTCCGCCTTTCTCGACCGCATCCACGCCTACAATCCCGGCTGGGAGGTCGCACCCATTCGTCATGAACTCTTCACCAGCGGGTATGGCTTTGTTGTGGATTTCATTGCGGAGGTTTTGAAACACCTGAGAACTGAGGACTTTACGGGTGCCTACAAGAAGCACTTCGAGATCACCTCCGAGGTCTCCACTCGTGACCAAACCGGTTTTGAAAAAACGTTCTCAGGGTTGATGAAGATTCTTTTTCCCGACGGCAATGCGACCGCACGGGAAGTCGAGGAACTGCTCTCTTTCGCCATGGAAGCACGGCGGCGGGTTCGAGAACACATCCTCCGAATCGACGACACGTTCAAAAGGCATGACTTCATTTACAAGTCCCTCAGCGGAGGCACGCCAGTGACGGTGCTGACTCCGGAAGAGATTCAATATCCCACATTTGCTGGGCCGCGCGTGCAGAAGGCAGCCGAAGGCGAGGTTTCCCCGAAGTCCCGTGAAGAGACGATCACACCGGATGATTCTCCACCTGAAAAGGCTACGACGAATGTCGTAGCTGAACCACAACCTGGGCATGTAGTCGTTCCAGAGAACACCAAGGGTTGGAGTTACCGCCGATTGTTCGCCCAATATCTAGTCGGAGCACGTCGCATCAACATCGACGATCCCTACGTTCGACTGTTCTTCCAGGCCAGGAACCTCATGGAGTTCCTGCAAATGGTGCACGATCTGGTGCCTGAAGGGGATGAAGTGGCGGTGCATCTAAAGACGCAGTCGGATATGGATTCCTGCGTGAAGCAGGAGGAGAACCTCAATCAAATCACCGAGTCGTTCACCGGCTCGCGCGTTGCGTTTACCTGGGAGTTTGATCACAGCCCCAACTTCCACGCCCGGAGCATAACCACGAACACCGGCTGGAAAATCACCATCGACCGTGGCTTGGACATCTTCCAAAAATATGAGTCTGGTCCGTTCTCTCTGGAGCAGGCGATCCAGGAAGCCAGGCTAACACGCGGTGCGGAGATCACTTACCTCCGATTGTGAGGATGAAAGTCGCTGTTGAATTCGACGATGGTCGCGCATTGTCGCGCCGACGAGGGGGCTCGACCCTTTCGCGCCATCATCCTCCAGTTGGAAATGCTACGGCATCGCGCCATTTCACGACATCCTCCACTTTTTCGCGTTGGTAAATTTGATGAACCAGATCGGAGGCATGATTGACCAATCGCATGGCGGCTTCACGGGGAACCCCAGCGCGGCGAAGGCGGTTCACGTAGGTTGATTTCGTATTCAGCGATGGGTTTGTTCCATTATTGCAGTGAGTGCGGAGCTTCTCAGAACGATCAGCGACAAGCGAGTCGCGGGGATCCTGGCGAGCCGGTTTAGCAGCCTGGCGGAATTGTCCTCGGCGAGTTTTGACGAGCTTCGGAGGCTGGGGATGGGATCGGCGGTGGCGTGGCGTTTGCTGGCAGCATTTGACCTGGCTCGGGAACTGTCCCGAGAACGGTATGCGGAGGGGGACTCCCATCGACTCCCCTGCCGAAGCGGTCGAATTAATCCCGGAGAATGACTCGAGGGGTCCCACCACTTCTTGCCCCACCGAAGGGGGCGAATCAGTCACTCTCACCGAACAACCACCCCACTGAAACCTTCAAGCACCCGGCCATTCGGGTAGCGTTTGCAGGACTTCAAAGTCGCCGTTGTCGCTCAGTTCAGATCTTTTGTTTCCGTGTGAAAGTATCAACAGATCCAACCCTCCTCCACCCGGTTGCTTCCCTCGCCCTGACGTGGAGTGTTGTTTCTATTGCCCCTTGTTCGGCGAAAACTCTTATGAGTTTCCGCAAGGTCGATGGCAAGAGCCACATCGGCCCGAAAGGATGGAGCACAGAAAAGGAGAGAGCATCAATGAACAGCTCGTGGAGTGCGCGAGCTAACGCGTTCACATCTGGATGTTTTCCACCTAACGAATCCCAAAACTCGTTCCACGGGAAGTCTTTAAACAATGGAACAGAAGGCGGTGAGAATGCGCACATCGCCAGATCCAGGGGCGTAAGGCAGATATACTCATGGTGCAGATACATCGCGCCGATTTTCCTTCGGTGGTTCTCAGGGTCGGCAGTCAATGATACCTGGATTCGTGCCCCGTGTTTGCGCTTGATTGATGGGAAGCGGACACGAAGGTCCGTTCGTTCAAGAATGTCTTCAGCCAAAGGAGCATAACTCGCATGGGAACCAAACTCATTAAGTACGTCCAGCATGAGATGTTCGAACCTCCTGCCGGTCGCCTCAATGTTCCACTTCGCCTCAGAGCTGAGATTGGAGTGACCTGAAAGGAATGTTGCCTCGATGTTCCAGAGATTCTTTAAGTTTGAACTCAATCTCTGGAGGGCTGATTGGACTAGGAGTAAAGAGTACACCCTAGCGAGGAGTTCGTCATTAAATTCAAACCAGATGCCCCAACGACGAGCCGACAATGCCTGTTCAAGCCGAAGAGCGACTTGGCCCTGGTAGTGCCCTACGCTCAGCGGAGGCGGGTTGCGGCCAACAAGCCAATTATCGACCTCAGATTGCCCAAGAAGGCTCTTGGCTTTGAAGAGCTTCCGAGGTGGTCGGAGCGCTAACTGAAAATCTTCCAGTAAGAGATTTGTCCATCCGCGTCGAAAAACTGGGTCATGCGCTGTTTTTGCTTGAGCGATGGCCTGGTAGAGGGCAGTTATGTCTTTTCCTAGAATTTCCTCAATTTCTGGCTTTTCGACCAACTGGTTAATCTCTCCGGTGCAAATCGCTGCTTCAAGTTCAGGTATGGTCTCGCCAACCCATTTTGCGACGAGAGCAGGATAGTCCAGTCCTGCCTCATGGATTTCGCGTTCCCCATCAGCGCCACTAATGCTCATCACGCTCATTATGCTTGGGCTGCGATTTTAGGTTCCGAGTTCCTTGCTCGTCAGCCTTACCAACATGCCAAATTCGTCGTGACGTTGCACGTGACCCGGAGTTGGTGGGCAGCGCGCTGCAGAAGCTGACTCCAAATCGTCTGCAGATTTTTAATCCACGGCTTCACCGATCAACGTCTGAAAAATCCAGTCGGCGGTCAATGTCGACTTTAATCGTTTCATCCGCCTCAAACGGGACTCGAATCTCCTGGCCCTTGAACCTGAAATACAGTTGCCCTGGTTTGATAGCCTTTTCAGTTAATGAGCATCGGATCCGTTTTATCGCCCTATAAAACCCATCGGGCTTAGTCTCAGGTAGTGATTTCTGACGACTCTTGGGAAGTATGCGATCATCGACCAGGTCTTCAGCAACTCGCAGAAACAAGTCCCATTCCTTTCTGTTTAGATCGCACACTACCGCGAACGCCTCAACGAAAGCCTCGGCGATCGTAGGCCACAGTTCATCAAGCAATGACTCACGAAGCCCCACCGAAAGGGCGGGGATGCTCTTGCGCAGCACACCCGCGACGGTGCCATCCAGATTACCATCCTGATCAAGGATAATTGCCCTCGAGAGCTCCTGGTTCAATCGCTTCTCAACTTCCGGAGCCAAGGAAGAGGCCAACTCGCGGCGAACGACCTTTCGCAGATCATCAACAATGCTCTTCCTCAGCTCGGGCTCGATCTTCGCTTTTACCTCCTCCTTCGCCGCCAGCCTGATCTCGGGCCGTCCCTCCAACTCCTGACGGATGGCATCAATCATCAGCTTCTTCTCAATGCTCCGGAAGACGTCGGGCAAGATTTCCTTGGCGACCTTTCGCTCCACTGAAGTCCTGAACTCCTGCGAATTCTCGAACTCCTGGCGAACCTTGACTCTGAGTTCGTGCCTGATCGGAGGTGCCAGCTCATTGATGAGTTTAAAGCGAATCTCCGGGGACATGGCAACTGTCAATTCTTTAGCCACAACATCCCGAAGAACCTCAATTTCGCTCTCTCGGACGCTTTTAAGCAGTAACTCATATTTGTAATCCTCAAACAATTTGGATTTTTCTAATTCCAAATGCCCTCGGATCTCGCGTGAGATTTCCGTGGTTAACTGCTGATTCAAATGCTCCCGAAAAACCGGTTCCAGCTCGGTGCGCAAAGAAGCCTCGACTTTGGATCTGGTCTCCGTCACCCCCAGTTGCACCAATTGGTCGATCTGCGAGGCTAGCTTTTGTTCCAAGAACTCGGCAGGAAAGCG
>CAMBEJ010000186.1 GCA_945865375.1 Akkermansia muciniphila
CTTGCCATTACACCAATTGGACAGCCGACAAAACTCTTTGAGCATCGCCTGACGTCTCGGTGGATTGGGCCCGAGGGTCCGTGTAGTCATTCGTTTCAGCAGCCCCTTGCTGATCCAGCGCCCGCTCACTCGGATTGCGTCCAACATCCGCCCAGTTTGCACAAGTCATTCGCTTTGTTCAGTCTGGTTTTTCAGGGGTAAAGATGAGATCTCAGTGACGCAGCCGTAACACCAATCTCGGCAAGCCAAATCAGGCATGACGGCCTTGGTTCTTTTAGGGCTCACCCCTTCTGCCAAACGCTGGGGAAACCCGCAAAGAATCGTAAGCCAAGGAGGTGGGTGGGAGTGGGGCGGGGTCTGGGGCAGAGCCCCAGTTTGTACCCACTGTAAAGGTCATAGAGCAAGAAAAAGTCATGACGCTTTCTTCACCGCCATTTCCGGAAAGACACGCGCCTCATCGTAGTTGACCTGGTGGGCCATCACGTGTCAGGCCGCCTTGGCCAACTTGCAGGCCAACGCCTTACGGCGATGACATTACTGGTCTTGGCTGCTTTCCGGTCGAACCATCGGCGGCACTTCTCATCGGTGCGCCGGGCAAAGTTGGCTGCCTCGACAAACGCCCACGCCAGATATTTGTTGCCGCACTTCTGGTTGTTCTCAGCCTTCTTCTTCCCGTTGCTCAGGTGCCGCGCGTCCACTGTCCGGCAATAGCTGGCGAAGTGCCCTGGCTCGGCGAACCGCTTGATGTCTCCGACTTCCAGCGTGATCGTCTGGCCCAGAATTATCCCGATCCCGGGCAGTGTTTTGAGCTTCTCGTAGTAGGGTAATTACTTGGCTGATTTCAGGATCGCCTTTTCCAACTTCTCGATGCTTTCTGTCAGTTGATCGATGTGCTGCTTTTGCACATGGGCGATCAGCTGGTTGGCTGGATGCTCGTAAAGTTCCTGAGCCTCTTTAACCTCCATGCCTTTGAGCTTCGAGAGCGTCATCGCCTGGCCCGTCGTGCGTGCGTACAGACTTTTGAAGCTCAGCATCAATGACGTGCGCTGCTGCACAAGCCCCATTCTTCGCCCAAGTAGATCCTGGACCGGCCTCAGTTCCTTATCCTAGATCTGCGTCCGGCAGAATCCCTAACCGCAGGAGATCCGCCAAATGATACGCGTCGCTCTTGTCGTCCCCGTGTTTGAGTCCACTGTATTGCTCGATCTTGGCCGGGTTGGCCAACACCATTGGGTATGAGCCCTGCCCGCTCAATCCGTCCACCAGCCAATACCAATTGTAAGTCGATTCCACCGCCACTTTCTCCAACCGCTTCTTATACGGCTTCAAGAATTCGGCCACCTTCCACAAATCGCACTCCAGTTTTTGATGCACGATTCGTTTGCCATCCAGGTCCACGATCCCGATCATTACGTTGTTGCTGTGCAAGTCCATTCCGGCCATCAATTTCATCTCGGTCTCCTTACGGTTTGAGTTGTTCTCGTTTCATGCGAATCCCGACGACAACGCTTTACCGTGAGGAGGTCCACTCACTCAATGCCCTTAATGTTTATCACATCTCACAATTCAACAACTTAGCCACTGCTTTCATTTGGGATTGCTCGGTGCGATCGCTTTGCAACCGTTGTTCGTAGCGTTTGGTGTTCGTCGCCACTACGCTGTAGTTCGGCAATCCTACCGCTGCCGACAGTTCCTTCAACTTTAGAGTGGAAGGGTTTGAGATGTTGGTTGACGGAACGGCGTCACGCCTCGGAAATCAAATCACGCTCGGTTCGCAGAATCTCGTTTTCTCCACGGCATATTCGGACCCGGTGAGCACCAACCGTTTTGTTTGGTATGGACCAAACAACCTCGGATCGGTTGATTTGCATCGCCAGCGTGTCTCCTTAACCGTGGATGCGAAGCCCACTCCAGATGAGATCGAACTCCAAGGCGGACTTGGGAGGTTCACGAGCCGCACTGGTTCCTTCCGAGATCTGCCCGCCGCTCGATATAAAGCGACACTGAGTTATGGAAATCTGAAGGATGTGCATCCGTTGCAGATCACAGGCCGCGGTCAGTCCGTTATCCCGTTGATCGGACGAGTAGGGGCTATCGCGTTGAGTTCGGAACCGCCAGGGGACAAATTCGAATTGAAGAACTCGCAAAGCGTTCGGTCCTGGACAAGCGAATTTCCGCAAACCATTGCTTGGTTGCCTGCGGGTGAATACAGCCTTGCTGCCGGGAGAGGGGACTACCAAAAGGAAATTCGACTCGTGGTGAGGCCGAATGAAACCAACGTGACAGTTGTGAAATTCATCTACGGAGCGGCTGAAATCCTCAGCGAGCCTTCTGAGGCGAATGTGTCGATCAATAGAGTGGACCAAGGGGGAACTCCGTTGACTCTAACCAACGTGGTTCCGGGCAAGTATCAGATTCGATTGGTGAAGGCCAATCATGAGCCCGAATTGTTTGAGTTGAACGTTCAGGAAGCGGCCGTTTCAAAAGTCTCGCGAAAGCTGAACAATGTGCGCTACGCCCGGTCGATGGAGGCGGCACGGAGCGCCATTCGACTCAATAACAACATCCTGGCTTTCGCCAATCTGGAGGCAGCGTTAACGGAGCAACCGAACGACCCTGATGCGACGGAGTTGATGGTCAAGGTCTAACCTGCGGCCCTTCGCGATACGGCATTGGCGCTGGCCGAGGCAGGCCGGTTCCCGGAAATCGCGGCTGTCATTGAGGAATTGGAGAAGGTCAATCCGAAGGCCGAAACCACGGAAACATTAAAGGTTCAAATCACTCAGATCAAAACTCGAAAGGAAAAGGAATCCGCAGACCGGTTGGCGAGGCAGGAAAAACAAAGAGCAGAGACGGAGGTTCGGAAACGAAAACAGGAACTCGAATCCGCTTTTGAATCCTTACAGATGGACACCACGGTCTCAAAAGCACTTCCTTCAGCGACACGGCAATCCACGAAGCCTTCGGAGCAAGTTCGAACGGCCATAGACACAATATCCAAGACTGGAAAGGAAGGGAAGGCTTCAGAGCTGAACAGAATCAACGACCACTTGTTCACTGTGAGATTCCGCTCAGGAGTCCCAGTGTTTGGGGCGGTTTACCAAACCAGGATAGCCGTTTGCGAGCTGTAGCCGGGGCACACAGAAATCCGAGCCAAGGCGGGCTCCGTAAGCCTCGCTGATTTGGTCGTTGGAGAAGTCGAGTCGATACGCAGCAAGAATCAGTTGGAGAAATTTCGAAAAGCGTTGTCATCCCAACTGGGGGGGACCTTAAATGAAAGAGAGCCTGGTTAAGCCGGACAATTACGTTGGAACACCTGGGAGGGTCAAAGAAATCTTCGGTGACCCCTACTCGTCCGAGCAGCCCGAAGGGTGGCTGGCATGGCTTTGGTTTCTCTGGACAGGTCCAGAGCCGAAGATCGAGATCACCGTGCGCAACGTGTATCCCCAAGTCCGCTTGTCCACCCAGGCCATCTACAAGAGCATCGTCGATGAGGTCGAGAAGCTGAATATCCCGGACGTGAAATGTGGCCCGGAGGTCCTCCATGAGAGCGGTTTTTTCTCGGCCTATCGCGCCTACCTTCAGGTTCGACGTGAATTCAGCGAGTTATTGGTCTGCGCGGCGCTGGTGGGAAACTCCTACTTGATTTCTGTGCGGAAGATCGACCGATTCCCGCACACCAAATGGTTCCACTATGTCACACTCCCATTTCTTGCGTTGCCGGCCGTGATCGGTGGGGTCTTTGCCAACGGTATCCTCGGTGGAGTTCTGGTTCTGGCGATGTCCGCAGCTCTCGATTGGTCGGTCTGTCGTTACGCCGCGCACTCGACTGCGACGGTCCTCTCGGATCACTTGCCGGAAGTTCCGGTGATTGGGCCTCTCTACCTCCGATGGTTCAGGCCTGACACCTTTTACCGTCAGGATGTTCACTCCGTGTTTGTTACGTTGGTGAATGGGATTATCAACCAAGTGATCTCAAGCCTGGAGGAGGTCCAGACAGTGCGACCTCTGCCGACCGATCTCCCGGGGCCGGTCAGGCGGGATCTGCATTCCTCAACCTGATGCTGATTGGTCAACAGATCGCGGAGGCTCTCACCGAGCAATTCTACCGATGGGAGCTGCGAGGGCGTGGATGGGAGGTTTGCCCGCAACCGGTCCAGCTTGAGCCGCCATTCAGGCCCGGTCGATGGAGCTGTTAAAAGCACTTTCCGGTGCTCTGCGCCCGATGGGCAACGCCCAAGGGAACCGGTTGGTTCCGCTGAATGACGATGGCTACACCACCAGGGATCATATCTTCATCATCTGCAACGCGCCCAAGCGGCGGGCGAAGATCCAGGAAATGGTGGCAGCGGGATGCACGTCTGACGAGCAACGCAGGATCCATTGCGTCACGGTCGATGAGTTCCTTGGCAGTTTGTCTGGGCTGGGGGCGGCTCACCAGGCTAAACAGGCGCCTTCAACCGCTGGTTCCGAGCCGAAACAGGCAACCCAGGGTCTTGATGTTTCGGAGGCTGAAAGGCAGAAAGCCACGAAGAAGATCTGGGAGGACATCAATCGGAGGAAGAAAAAAGACCGTGGCGAAGGTGAGTGAACTGTCCTCTAAGACATGCACCGGGGTCACGCCTCTGCCATGACTCGCGCGCACAGGACTTCGTCTTCCCGCAACGGCTCCAAGGCAGTTTCGGGAACAGCGGTCACGGCGATGGTTTCGCCGAGAGCATTGAAAACCTCGATGGAGTAGCCTTCGCTGCCGTTGGGCGCGATATGGTGGTCCACGAGCTTGACGAGGTCGCCGCGGCGCAGCCGGTGCTCCGCTAGGTCGGACGTCAGGACGGCATCAGTGTAAAGTTGGAATCTCATGGCCGTTTCGCTTTGTCTGGTAGCAAGGTAATGAATCGGGTGGTTTTCGACAAGTGTTCCCGCATCCAGATAGGGAAACCCAGGATAGCTGGATACCGATTCTGAGCGAGATGTCGGGAAGTTCGATTCTTCGAACTTGGAAACGAGAGTTCCACTTCCCAAATTGGAGTAAACAGAAGCAAAAGAAATGCTGGGGAAAAGTCGTTTTCCGGGCACTTTTTCGATTTAATACTTCCCAAAAAACTTCCCAATTGCGTGCTCGAGATTTACTTCCCAGTGATTAACTACTTGGAAATGTGGCAGTTGCAGAAGTTGGAGCGGGTGAAGGGAATCGAACCCTCGTGGTTATTACCAAAGCGGCTTCATGAGGAAACTCCATGATTCCAGGGCAAAAGTGAGGGGAAACACCACCATTCCAGGCCACCGGATGGACTTGGAGTGAACTCAACGCCACTGGATACCACTCCCGGCCAAACCATGGTGCGATCACAAAGTGGCGCGGATTACGTAACCGACGGCCTCGTAGCCGCGCACTCTTTTGGAATACATCTTGGAAAGGACCGGCTCGGCGTCGTCCACATAATCGTAAACGATGACTTCACGCTTATTGTCGTGAAGACGATGGAGGCGGCCGACATATTGTTGGAGCGTCCCGCGCCAGGAAATCGGCATGGCCAGGAAGAGCGTGTCGAGGCGGGCGTCATCGAAGCCCTCACCGATGTAGCGACCCGTGGCCAGTAAAACTCGTTCTTCACCGTCGGGAATAGCTTTCAGTTGCGCGGCGACGGCTCGCCGTTGCTTCACCCCCATGCCACCCTTCAGGACCACAACGTGTTTAACCACGGGGGCAATTCTGGAGGCGAATTCGTCCACTTGGCTGGTGCGCTCTGTGAGCAGAATCGGGGAGCGTCTGGCCTTGATGCAAGCCAACAGGTCCTCGAAAATGAGATCGTTACGAGCCTTGTCTCCAGCGAGCGCGGAATACAGTTCGTGCATCTCCGGCTTATCCTCCGTCGTCGGCATTCGAAAGTTGGTTGGACGGGGAATGACCGTATGGGTGAACGGTCGCGCCAGGGCCTGTTCTTTTGCGTTCACGCGATGACGTATCGGCCCGCACTGCATCACGATGATAGGGTGATGGCCATCCTTGCGCTGCGGTGTGGCGGTGAGTCCGGTGACGTAACGCGCTTTTACCTGGCGGAGCACCTGCTCAAAGCTCACGGCGGAAAGATGATGGCACTCGTCTACAACGACGTGGCCGTAGTTGGCAACCAGATCGTCAACGACTTGCTTTCGATTCAGACTCTGGATAACCGCAACATCAATCAGGCCGTTCGGGCAGCGGCGGCCTCCGCCAATTTGCCCGATGCTCTTGATGGGCAAATCCAAGAATGAAGCGAGCCGCTCGCGCCATTGGTCCAAAAGTTGGCGGCGATGCACGAGCACCAGTGTATTTGTCTTCCGCGCGGCGATCAGCCATGCGGCCACGACGGTTTTTCCAAACGCGGTCGTGGCGGACAAGATACCGTCATCATGGGCCAGCATGTCGCTGGCGGCGGCTTGTTGGTCGGGTCGAAGCTGGCCGTGAAACGTCACCTGAAGCTGCGGACCGGCGAATCGCTGATCGTCGAGGTCCAAAGCCACCTCGTGTGATTCGAGCAGCGCGGTGACTTCTCCCAGACAGCCGCGAGGCAAGGCGATGTGTTTCGGAAATTCCTCGGCGCAACGAATAACGCGCGGCTTGTCGAAAGTTGACAGCCGCATGGCCTGGGCGCGGTAGAATTCCGGGTTTTGAAACGCGGCGAGCCGATGCAGGCGATTCAGCATGGCGGACGGCAATCCTTCCGTTTCGACAAAGACCAGATTGCCCCGAACAACGCGCACTTTCGCGGGCAACGGACCGGAGATGACTTCGTCCTGCTTCTTCCGGGATGGTGGCAATGTCCACGGATCTTCTGCCTGTTCATCGTCCGTCACACTACGGCGGACACCGATGATGTCTCCACTCCGTTTGGCCTCCCGCACAACGCTCTCAACCTCCACGAATCCCATTCGCCGGACGCCCGACAAAACTGACCACTGATCGGGGTGGGGGTTGAGTTCGGCGTCGAGAAACACACTGTTGCCATGCCCGCGCGGCACATGCTGCAACGGTAGAGCGATGAGATTGCCGAAACCGCCTTTGGGCATGGTGTCCTGGCTCGGAAAGAAACGGTCGTAGGAGTCGAGACCCAATTGATGCCGCCGCTCCATGGTCCGGGTCAGAATCGCCGCGCCGAGTTTGCGGGCGAGTCGAGCGGGCATTGGCGCGGCAAAGAAAATCCAGATGTGTCCGCCGCGTCCCGAGCGTGACCGTTCGAGCAGGGCGGGCACTTTCCACTCGTCACATGTGTGGAGATACGCCCGCACGTCTTCCTGCCAGGTCGTTTTGTCAAAATCAGCAGCGAGCAACCAACACGTCTCGTCGGTCAACAGCGGGTAAATGCCTGCGGTGAGTTTGCCCGTCAGATGGTCGTGAATAATCTGGGCGGTCAATGGGAAGTATTCCTGCGGTTCTTCCGAATGCTTGGGGAAGGGCTTACCCCAAACCCTTCGGCAAGCGGGGGAGTATCCCGCCTTTCCATTGCGTCCCTCCCATCGCACCGCATAAACGTCTTCGCGCCCGCGAAATAGGCTGAGGAAAACCTTCACTTTTTCTTCCGGGCTGGACTTGCCAGTTACCGTGCCTGCCGGGGTGGGCGCAGCAGCGGGCGGCGCCGCAACTTCCGGGATTGGCATCTCCAATCGGCCACGCAATTGCCGATTCTCCTCGCGCAGCCGTTCGCACTCCGCAAGCGCTTCAGCAAGTTTTGAGTCCTGGAAGTCGGATGCGCTCATAGTGGAGATCGCTCACTCATGCCAAATGCACCCGTTGTCGTGATGCCAAAAACGCGCTGCTCGTTCGTGCTTCTTGGTCGATCACAGCAGGCTCAGAAATTTATGAACCATTTCGTAGGCTCGCCGGGCGTGCATTGCCTGAGTGTCAGCATCAGGCGCAGAATGGAACTCAACCAACTGCTGCGGACCGAAGGCAGCCACGCTGGAGAACTTCTCATGCAAAATCTCAATCGCTTTGGAGATGTTCTTCTCCCCGGCTCGATTCTTCCACCCTTCGGCCAGTTTGTTCATTCCTGCCGGAAAGTGTTCCAGACAGTAGCAGAAGTCATAGGTATCTTTCGGCTTGTCTCGGCCACCGATGGCGTGCGCCTTCATCACCAGAAAATCGGCCAAGGAAGCAACCCGTAGTCGGACCGTGTTCGTCGCACCGCGCACATTTTCCCCCGAGATCGTGAGTTCGTCGGGATTGTGGAATGCCTCACTGCAAGCATCGATCTGGAGTACTCGAAAATCTTGGAGTAGCTTGGGCTTGTTCTTCTTCAGCTTGATCGCCTTGGGATCAAGAAACTCCACTTCCACTTGCACGGGCTTTTCGCCGTCCTTGAGGTCCACTTCGACCACCAATTGGAAATCCTTCTCGCCGGCCCGGTAGCGTTTCGTGTCCAGCAACAGCTTCACCAGTTCAGCGTATCGTCCGTCTTTCAGTTTGGCTGCCTCCAACGCCAGGTCCACGTCGATGCTGCCAACGTGCGGTTCGTCGGCGTCCGGCAACAACAAGTCCGGCGTCCATCCGCCCACCACCACGAGACAATCGACAAAGGAGGCCAGCACCTGGCCCACGTCCACCAAGACGCGACGCGCTGCTATCGTTTGGCGTTGGCTGTAGTCCGACTCGTTCCGGGGCTCGGGGGTCATACGTTTAGCCCTCGCAGTTTCCATCCTGGCTTCAGGCGCTGACTCAGCAACGCTTCCGCCGCCTCCTCACCTCGGCCGCCGCAGTGACACAAATCGATATAGGTTTGCACCGCGTTCGTGCAGGCCATGCGGTTGGCACCCACCGAACCTCCGTCGCCCAGGTAGAAAACCCCGTCATCATCGGGAATCAGCGCCACTAGATTTTCGCCCGAATCCACGCGCTTGGTTTCGACCTGTTCCTCGAACTTGGAAACTTCGTTCTCGCGGACATACAGCCATGTCTTGGGTTGCCGGACATGCGGCGCTTGTAAATCTGCCGCAGAAAATGACGCGTAAGCCGCGTAACCACCGGTTTCGGATCCAAGTCGGGCCAGCGCATCGCGCAATTTCTTTCCCTGCAACAATGTGAAATAACCGCGACGTTCGTGGCGATCGAAGCGATAGGCGTCACGCCACGCGAACAATAGTTTTACAGGATCGCGCAACCGAAAGCCGCCGTCCTCAGCGCCCTCGATGAATGCCTCATCGCGCAGATAGCGAACGACCTTGTTCACCAAGCCGAGACTGGGCTCGGGAATAGGCGTCGCCAGTTCGCCGAAATGCCCTTCCAGGTGACGCTGCGTCCATCGCATCCCGGCGTGCTCCGGCAGCAGCAATGCGCGGATGACCCGTCCGGCTTCCCTCGTGCTGAGGTTCGCAGTCGGACGGGGGTGCGCCTGCACCGATTTGTTGCCAGTGTGCGTAAGGATGAACAAGCCCGGGATGTCGAGCCGATGATTGCCCGCGAGGTCGAACCAGCTCCATCCATGTTTCACACACAACTCCGCCACGCGTGGCGACACCCAAGGCAGCGCCAGCACCGGCACAACCACCTTGGGGTGCCCTATTGGCGAAAACACTCTGTCCGCCATCATTCGGAAAACGCTCGGACGCATCTCACCTTTGCACTCGACACACAACGCCGCCTTGCCTCCGCCCGACAAGGGCACGGTGGCGAGCAAATCGAACCCGGCGTCCGACTCGCCACCCACATGCTCGATCTGCCAGCCCCGCAGCCAGGCGATGCCTCGCAGCAATTCCTCCAGCTTCGCAGCCAGAGCTTTCTCCAGCGCCGCTCCTGAAAGGATT
>CAMBEJ010000187.1 GCA_945865375.1 Akkermansia muciniphila
GATTCCGATCTGCCTTGCCTCTAGGTCAGTAAGCGGAGTGTCCGCAGCGGTCGGATCGGAGCGAGAGGAGCGAGCGGAGATTGACCGATGCGAGACACGGAGCGGGGGGATTTTATTTAACCGCAGAGAACGCAAAGAACACAAAGAACTGAACTACGATGAAAGATGTCAAGGGATTGTGCGACCATTTCAGGCAGATTGCTTACGGCATTCATGTGTATTCTGGGAATCGAATACCTTTTCTCTATGCGTTCTTTGAGTTCTTTGCGGTTAAATTGCGGCTTAGAGTGCCCGCGGTGGGAGAATGAAAGAGGCATGACGAATGAAACAAAGAGAAGCGCCGCGCAGCCCCGGGCGAAAACTCCGGGCGGGCTCATTTTCTATGACATCAAAAACTGGAGTTTCATGCACACTACCCATCGCTTGAATTGGCTTAAAGCTCTTGTGCGCTTGATCGCAGTCGTCGGATTAGCGCTTGGTCTGGGTTTTCGCCAGCCTGCTCAAGCCGCCACGCACTACGCCGACTCGAACCTCACCGTTGTGGATACGCGATCGTCCGGTCAAGCCCTCTCCCACTCCGCCGACTCGAACTTGACCAGAGTGGATACGCGCGTGCCCGGTCTTCCCGTCACGATTGCGGGCCGGGTGTTCGACTCACGCGGCGGTCCGGTCGCGGGGGCGAAGGTCACGGTGGCGGTCTTCCAATCCGTGCTCAGAGAAACGATGACGGACGGCGAGGGTGCGTATCGTCTCGTGGATGTGCCGGCGCAGGTGGCGACGGTGTCGGCCAGTCTGCCGGGCCAGCGGACAGATTCTCGGGTGGTGCCGCTCGGGCCGATGACGGCGCGGCAGGATTTCCTGCTGACACCCGCGTTGCCGGCTTTCCGCATTGAGACGGTGAACAGCCCGCCACCGGTGCGTTATGTGCCCTCCCCGGAAGCGGATGAAGGCAGCCGGCTGCTGGTCTTCGACGGAAACGCCTTCAGCGACAATCTCGCATTGCTCGACAAGACCAAGATGCTGACGGTGCTGACGCATGGCTGGCTTTCCGACCCGCAGGAATGGGCACTACCGATGGCAAAGGCGATGGCGCTGAAAGGCATCACTACAAACGTGAACATTGTGGCATGGGATTGGCGCGGTGCGGCAGGCCGACGTTTACCGCTGCCGGAGGAGAAGACGTCGACGCAGGGCATCGCGTTGGGGCAGGCTTTGCAGGCGACGGTCCTTGGCGAGGACTACGCGCAGCCTGTCCATTTCATCGGCCACAGCCTGGGCACGCTGGTAAACCGGTTCACGGTGGACTACCTGCGCGGTGAGAGCACGGGCACACAAACACAACCGCGCGCTGCGCATCCGTGGCCGGGCTTTCGTCCGCATCTGACGCTATTCGACGAGGCCGAGCTCGGGCATCTGGTGGGGCCGGTTGAACTGGCAGGTTTGGTGAGCGGAGGAAATCCGGTGGTGCGCCGACTGGCAGAACTGTATGTGGCGAAGAACTACGGCCCGGACGCCCCGAAGTGGAAGCGACCGATTCCCAAGACACCGGATGCCTGTGTGTGGATTGATAATTACGTGTCGGCTTTCGGCCTCGCCCATGATGAGGCGTTCAATGTGTGCCTTCAGTTTGCGTTGGGGCATGGTCCGCTCAATCTGAGTCTGGGCCACAGTTATCCGCAGCAGTGGTATCAGCGCAGCGTGGAGCATCCGACGCTGAGCCAGGCCGGCTTCCGCCACTCGGAAGAGGAGCGGCGGCGGAACCCGGTCTTCTCAGGGGCGTTCCCGCCCGGTTCGCCGCTGGTCGCAGGGGCGCTCTTTCACCAAGCTTCGCTCACTCGCGACGAACTGGAGTTGGAACCGGTTCCCTGGTATGAGGAGACCGAGTGCTTTTTCCCGGTCTTCGGTGGCGCCGCATTCGGAATCGCGAGCCGGCTGGCAGTGGAGACCGCCATTGTGGGGAAGGACATCATCGTGGAAACGGTCCGTGTCAGCAAGAACGCGGTGGTGACGGCCTATGACGTGACGACGGACGCGCTCACGGCTGCCTATGATTATGTGGGCGAGAAAGCCAGCGCCGGCGCGGCAGCAGTGTGGAATGTCGTCACGGATTTCAGTCTGCGGCTGGATTTATCCGGCCAGGCGAAGCCTGGTCCAGGGCCTCAAGCTCTCTTCCAAGGGCAACCCGCGGAACCAACGGCATACGGGATCGTGCGGCTCACTGTGCCTGCCGAGGCGGACCTGTTCTCGTTCGACTACACGGTGAGCGGCGAGGCGGCGGACGGTGTGGTCGTGTTCGGGATTGGTACGACGAATCTCTTCTCGCAGCCACAGGCCGTGGTGCCGCGCGACGATCGCCAGACTTCGCCGCTTTTCCCGGTGCAGACATTGGCGGGCGGAACCAACGACTTTTACTTCGGCCTGGCGGAGGCCACGACGACGAACGTGACGGTCCGGGTGCAAGGGTTTCGCTTTTACACGCTCCAGACACCGCAACTGGCGGTGGAGTCCGTTGGTAGCGAAGTCGTGTTGTCGTGGCCAGGCACGGCGAACGGATATTTCATCGAAACTGCCCTCAGCGTGACGGAGACGAACTGGCAGACATTGCCGCAACCGCCGACATTGTTCGCCGGGCGCTTCAGAGTGACGAATGCGGTCGCCGGTGAAGCCCGGTTCTTCCGCCTGCGGCGGCAGTGAGGTCGAGAGCGCGGGCTTTTGTGATTTTTGCCCTTCGCGAATTACGATGAGGAGAAGAAGCCGTATTGGGATCATATTGCTGGCCATGGGCGGGATTTTGTCGGCGTGCAAAAAAGGCTTCTTCCTGAGCACGTTCTTGAACCCTTTCATTGGCACGTTCTGCCGTTGCCGTCATGTCCAATACCCAGCCCAGAACCTCGACTCAATACAATTTTTCCCGGTGGAACAGGGTGTCTCCTCGGCCGTCTTGCGTGAGCGAAGGGAGTTTACGGGAACACACAGAATGGTGGGAAGAGGTTATCATGCCGCCAAGATCGGTAAACCTAAATCCGGCAGTTGATTTAGCCACGAAAGAACGCAAAGAACGCAGAGAGAATGAGTTCTGAAAGGAATCTCTCGGCTTCATCATTCACTCGCTGGGTGAGCAACTCTTCGTTGACCTCGACCTCGTTACTGAGTTGGAAGTTTTGCCAGTCAACGGAAAATCCAAAGGGCGCGCGAAAAAGTAACGGATTGGGCTCGGGAGTTCACGCTGGAGTTCGCGGAGATATACAGAATGGGGCGCATCCCGAAGTTGTTGGTAAGGATGGAGCCGTCTCGGCTCTGCCCGGAACAGCGGCGGGACGCCGCTGCCACTTTAGGAGCGTCACATTGGGTTTGTCTCAGGTCCTGCTCCGCAACCAACAACTTCGGGATGCGCCCTACAGAATGTTGAGAGAGGCTCTTTTCTTGTGTCAACGCTTCCGGGCGGCTAGATTTTTCACATCGTGACAAAGCAAATATGGACGAAGTGGAGGCGATGTTGAAGAAATGTCGCTCGGGAAGATCTGCGGCAAAATGATTGGCGAACCCCGAACCGAGGACGCGACGGCGGCAAAACCCCGCTGGCTGGCGGTGCTTCACCAAGGCGAGAACTGGCTGCTGGTGGGAGTGCTCGCCGCGATGGTGCTGCTCCCTGTGTCGGAGGTTCTGCGGCGCATGGGACTGCCTTTCGGCATTCGAGGCGCGGACGATTTTCTGCGTCATCTCACGCTCGTGGCGGGGATGCTGGGCGGTGTGATCGCGGCGCGCGAAAACCGGTTGCTAGCCCTTTCGAGCCTCCCTCAGTTTCTGACCGGCTGGAAAAAGAGAGCCGCCGCGCAGGTCAGCGGTGTCTTTTCAGCGCTCGTTACCATTTGTCTGGCGGTGGCGGCAGCGCAATTCGTGCTCAGTGAAAAGCAAGGGGGAACGAGTCTTGCCTACGGGATTCCGACGTGGTGGTGGCAGGCCGCGTTGCCGGTAGGGTTCGGGCTGATAGTGATTCGCCTCCTTTGGCACTCGGCGAAAACGTGGCGCGGCCGTGTTGTCGTCGTGGCGGTCACGGCGGCTTTGTGCTGGTTGGTGTGGCATCCGCCCCTGGCGGCGGCGCGGCTCGTGATTCCAGCGCTCGTCATGCTCGTCATCGCCACGGTGCTTGGCGCACCGATCTTCGTGACGCTGGGCGGCACGGCGGCGATTCTATTCTGGGGCCGAGGGGCACCGTTGGCGTCGCTGGAGGTGGATCACTATGACCAGGTGACCAACCCCATCATCGCGATGGTGCCGCTCTTCACATTGGCGGGTTATTTTTTGGCGGAGAGCGGAGCGTCGAAGCGGTTGGTGCGGGTGTTTATGGCGTGGTTTGGCCACATCCGCGGCGGACCGGCCATCGTGACGGCATTGGTTTGCGCGTTCTTCACCACGTTCACAGGGGGTTCGGGCGTGACCATCCTCGCCCTTGGCGGGATGTTGATGCCTGTCCTGCTCACCGCAAAGTTTTCCGAGCGGAACGCTCTGGGACTGCTTACCGGCGCGGGGTCGTTGGGGATTCTGTTTCCGCCTTGCCTTCCCTTGATCCTCTACGCGTTGATCGCCCAAGTGCCGGTAAAGGATATGTTTTTGGGTGGCATTTTGCCTGGCTTGGTCATGCTCGCGCTGGTGATCGCGTGGGGGGTTCGGATGGGAACGACTGATGAAGGCGACCGCCGCCGGTTTGACTTTCGCGAGGGCCGCGCCGCGGTCTGGGATGCGAAGTGGGAACTGCTCTTGCCGGTGGTCGCCTTTGTGACGTTCTTCAGCCGATTTGCGCTGCCGACGGAAGCGGCGGCGGTCACGGCGCTCTACGCACTTTTTGTCCAAACCGTGGTGCATCGCGACTTGGACATCAGGCGTGACGTGCCCCGTGTGATGGCTGAGTGCGGCCTGCTGGTGGGTGGGATCCTGCTGATCCTTGGCACGGCGATGGGTTTCACGAATTTTCTCATCACCGAGCACGCGCCGGAAAAACTGGTGGACTGGGCGACGGCGACGATCCACTCGCGCTGGGTGTTCTTGCTGGGTCTCAACGTGCTGCTGATTTTGGTGGGCGGGTTGATCGAGATTTACGCGGCCATCGTGGTCATGGTGCCGCTGCTCGTGCCCGTGGGCCTGGCGTTTGGCATCGACCCGGTGCATCTGGGAATCATCTTCCTGGCGAACATGGAGCTGGGTTACATCGCACCGCCCGTCGGGCTGAATTTGCTGCTCGCATCGTATCGGTTTAAAAAGCCGATTCTGGAGGTGATGCGCGCGGTCATCCCGATGTTGTTGGTTCAATTCGTCGGCGTGCTGCTTATCACCTACATGCCCTGGCTTACGACCTGGCTGCCGGGACTGTTCAAGTAACGCCTCACTTTTGGCTTCGATCAGGACCCGAGGGCCCAAGACGAAGCCACAAGGTTTTGAGGTGTGCCGGTTCGGAGCGGGTGATTGGGAAGTCAGGGGGTTGGGGTTGGTAGTGCGATTGCAGCACAGGACGGCCTAACCGGGAAAGCGTGGCGCGAGCGATCAAGCCGAATTCTTCGGGGCCGATTCCCATGCTGTTTGTGGACAGAAACAGCACTCCGCCCGGGGACACGACGGACGCGGTTGCGACGACCAGTTCCGGCAGATCCCTTTCGATTTTAAATGTTCCGCGCTCCTTCGACTGCGAGAAGGTGGGGGGATCGACGATCACCAGGTCAAAGACGCGGCCTTTTTTAGAGAACCGTTTCAACCAGTCAAACGCGTCGCCGAACAGGAAGTCGTGGTTTTCGGGATGGAGTTGGTTATGCGTGAAATTGCGCCGGCCCCACTCCAGGTATTTCTTCGACAAATCGACGCTGGTGGTGTGCGCGCCAGCCAAGGCTGCGCAGACGGAAAAGCCGCCAGTGTAGGCGAACAGATTCAGGGTTGTTGCCCCATGCATCCCCGCTTTGCGGATGGGAAAATCGGGGCTGACATAATTCGTGGCGACTCGTCGACGATTGTCGCGTTGGTCGAGGAACAACCCCACCGAATACCCTTCATTGAACCGGGTTTCGAAGAGAACATTATTTTCCCTGATCACCACCTGTTCCGCGACATCGTCCCCGGACAGGCATTGCGGGGAGACCTGCACAAGTGATTTGCCTCGGACATGGCGATCAAGCAAGCTGTGCCAGACATATTTCGAGCCGGTTCCGGTCGCGATGGCACGGATAATTTGAAGCTCGTTTGGGGAGGGTGAAGAGGCAGTTTTGCACAGGAGCCGGTCCGCGAACTGCTCCAGGTAGAGCCCTTCGATCACGTCGGCTAGCCCGTGCCGGATTCGGAACGCGTTCGTGGATTGGGGGTCGATGATGGCTTTCCGGATTTCATCGGCCGGGGATTCTGCAAACCGGGGCGGTGCCGAGAAGGCCAATTCTTCATTGGATCGCGGGTGTTTGAACCGCAGGTTGGCCGCGTGCAGAAGAACTCGGTGGGCCACCGTTCCTCCGTAGAGAGTGTCGCCAAGGATGGGGATTCCGATGTGTGCGGCGTGGACCCGGATCTGGTGGGTTCGTCCGGTGAGAGGGGTTGCTTCGACGAGAGTTCCAGCGGGGTGGACCCCGAGCTTTCTGAACTGAGTGAGAGCCTGATTGGCATCGTGCTTCAGAGGGAACACGGCGTATTTTTCACCGACTCTGTGGATCTCGGAATGCACGGTCTCTTCGTCAAACGGCACGGGATGGTCAGTGACGAGGATGTATTGTTTGTGAATGGAGCGTTGGGTGAATTGTTCGGTCAGGGACTTATTCGCCAGGCTGGTTTTGGTCAGGACCAGAAGGCCCGAAGTGTCTTTATCAAGCCTGTGGACGATGGCGAGAGAGGCCCATCGGGGCTCGCGGTTTTTGAGCCATTCATAGAGGCCTTCACCGGCCCACGGAGAAGGGCTGTGAGTGTTCCAGCCCGCAGGTTTGTTGGTGACAAGGAGGTCCTCGTCCTCGTGAACAAGGAGTGGGGCAGGGGACTGTGGGGAGCTAAGGCTGGGGTTCACCAAAAATTCCAGGCACCTTTCCAGATCACCCAGATGCCAAGCAGCAGGTTGGTGATGGCGTGGGCCGTCATCGCATCGCCAAGCCGACCCTTTCGGAGAACCAGCCATTGATACGCCAGCCCGCAGAGAATCCCCGCCAACCATTCCCTATGGGCGAATCCGAACACGGCCGACGTGACGATAAACGATCGCCAGTTTCTGGAGGACAGACTCATTTTTGTGAAATCCGGGTTTGCGATGTAGCGATAGAGAAAGGATCTGTAAAACAGTTCCTCAATCGGGGGGACGACGATCGAGGAACCGAGAACGCGTGTCGCTAAGACGGCCATGGCCAACGGGGATCCCTCACCGAACTGGAGATTGGGATTCCACGGTTTTCCGGCGGCCCCGAATTTTGGATAAAGAGAATCGAGGCCCACCCAAGCCGCGAACACCGCGGCGCCCACGAAGCAGGCTTCCCCACTGAAATTCCAGCGCAATTCGCTGACCACGGGGCGGATGGCCCAGATCATCCACGCGCCGAGCAATGTCTTGAGAGCGTAAATCCAGTATCGTGATGATTCGCCTAGGAGGCCCTGGCACGCGGTGAGAACGACAAAGAGAACAAACGGAGCGACCCGGGCGTGAAGGGGTGTTTGTCGCAGGAATAAAACGGGAGCCATGGGATCCTCGAACTTCAGTAACAGGGGTTGGGGTCTGGGACTATTTAAGGGGAAACACCTTTGTCTGTCCGCCGAATTCCAAGGTCACGGAGCTGCGTTCAATTTTCTTGACAGTCAGGCCATCCAACTCATCACCCAGCTCGAGGACTTTGCCGTTGAGGAGCACCGACGGATTCTTGATGCGAAAGGCGATGCCTTGCAATTTGACTGGCGGGAAGGCTTTTTCGACGGCTGGGGTGCTGGGTTTTGGATCAGGAGCGACTTTCGGTGGGGCTGCGCGAGGGGTCGGGGCGCTTTGGACAGGGTCGGCTGTGGCGGGTTTTTGAGTTTTGGCTGAGGCTGTTTGCGCGGGGGGCGCGGTCTGCGGCTTTGTAGATGGGGCGGCCTTTGGAGGCTTCGATGGAGAGGGGGCTTCCGTGGAGCGTGGAGTCTGGGCGACGGCCTGCGCGGGTTCAGTATGGGTGGTTTGGTTGGTGGCTGTCGAGGCCCGCGGCGGTTGAGTCGCGGCGGATGGGGCGGTCCCCGATTTCTCCGCCTGTTTCGACGGAACCGGCTCTTTCTGGGCAGCCTTCGGTTTCCCTCGCCAGCTCAAAAATCCCCATGTCGAACCTCCGAGGACAAGGAGGACCAGGGCGGGGACGGCGAGGACAGCGAAGTTAATTTGGAACCTCTTAGGACGACCTCCCACAACCGCCTGAAGCGGGGATACCGGGTCGCCACCCCTGTTATGAGGGTTATGTTTCGACGATTGACTGGCTCGTTTGAGCGCGTCGTTGATGAGGCTCATGCGTTGATTTTACCTTCGAGTTCGCGAATAGCTAGTCCAACCATACTGAAGTTTACCCAATCGCTTTGTTTAACGTAGGCCGCGAGCAGGCATTTGTCACACACAGCGTTGACCAATCGAGGGATGCCTCGCGTGTATTGGAGAATCCGCCACAATGCCATGGCAGTGAAATAGGGAGGCCCCTTAGCCCCCGAGACCTGGAGCCGATGCTGAATGTATTGACCGATTTCCAACCTCTTGAGCGGCCGAAGGTGATAGCGCACAGTGATGCGCTGGCGCAGTTGGCGCAAATCATAATGATTGAGCCGGTCCCGCAGTTCGGGTTGACCCATCAGAACGATTTGCAGCAGCTTACGTTCGTCCGTCTCAAGATTTGAAAGAAGTCTCACCTGTTCCAGCAGGGCGTTTGTGAGGTCTTGGGCTTCATCGATGATCAGGACCGCATCCTTGCCGTTTTCGACCTGGTGAAGCAGAAAGCGATTGATTTCGGCGACCGTCTCCAAACGGTCCATTCCTTTGACCTTGAGCCCGAACTCCATAGCGACGGCCTTCAGGAGCAGGTCGGCGTCCATGACTGGGTTGAGGATCAGAGCGGTGGCGAAGTGGTCGCCGAGTTGTTCCATCATGGCGCGGCATAAGGTGGTCTTGCCTGCACCCACCTCCCCTGTGAGCTGGACGAAGCCCTTGCGCTCACGAATTCCATAAAGTAAATGATTCAGCGCCTCGCGATGTTTGGCGCTGAAGAACAAGAACCTCGGATTTGGAGTAATCGTGAAGGGCGGTTCGCTTAGCCCGAAGTATTCCAAATACACGCGTTGTCTTTACTCTAAGCGTCTTCCGAAGAAAAGGAAAACGTGTGAATGAGTGCGGACCGGGGTGCAACTCACGTTATCCGAGGTCGCCTCCCCTGACGCGGGTATCCCGCCGCTTAACCCACGCTGAAGTGACACCACGGATGACACGGATAACACGGATGAGGAAAGGGAGCTGAGAGGAGTACTTTATCCGTGCTATCCGTGTCATCCGTGGGTGCGCCAGTGAAGTTGGTTACCTCGTGGGTGAAAGTCCCACCGGTCGAATTAGACGGTTCACGACCGAAACGCGGTGTCCGGGATGAGGCTGCGAAGCCGAACCACAAGCGGGAT
>CAMBEJ010000188.1 GCA_945865375.1 Akkermansia muciniphila
CCAGTTCTGGATGGCCTGGGTCAGCCACTCATACTGTTCCTTGGACAAAGCGACACTGAGAGTTTTGTTCTTCACCTTGCGCGTCCACTGGTAACAGGGTCCCCCGGCTCCGGGTCCTCGATCCTGGGCGTAGCCCTCGCTGATCCAGCCCGGGCAGGCCAGCGTTTGGGACAGTCGGGCATACTCGGCGCGGGCCTCTTCCAAAGAAAAGTCATTGTTCATAGAGAAAAGTATAGCATTGCTGTCAATAGGGCGGTAGTATTACCGCCCTATATGCCTTCCACACCCTATTTTCCCCAATTGCGCGCCCGCCTAGCTCCCCTGGGCCGGCGTGTTCAGCAAGTCAAAGCGCAAAGCCTCGTCCATCTCGAAGAAATCTTTGGCGAGCTCATCCCTGTCTGGCTTCTGTCCCAGGCCGACGAAGGCGCCAACAGTCGCGACCGCGTCTATTCGCTGCGGCGTACTTTTTTTGGCTTTCTTTACCAGGTCCTCAATCCCGCCTGCCCTTGCCGGGAAGTCGTCCGGCAAATCCAAGCCCTTTTCTGTCTCCACAACCTTCACCGCGTCGATGAAGGCACAGGTGCCTACTGCCAGGCCCGTCTCCGCGTGCCCCTGGATATTCTCCAACGCATTCGGCAGGCCGTCACCGCACGCGCCGAGAACATGTTGCCGCAGGTCCAACAACTCTGGTATGGCCTGTACCCAAAAGCCATCGACGGCACCTCCGTCACTCTGGCCGACACGCCCAAGAACCAGCGGAAGTATCCCCAGTCCAGCTCCCAAAAGCCCGGCTGTGGCTTTCCGTTGATGAAGATCGTCGGCATCTTTAGCCTGAGCACCGGCGTTCTGCTCGATTACGCCAAAGGCAACAAACACAAGCATGAACTGCGTTTGCTGCACAAACTGCTGGACCATTTTAAGCCCAACGACCTGGCTCTTGCCGACCGCGGCTTCAGCAGTTACGTCCTGATGGCCATTCTGTTCTTGCGCAATGTCAAATGTCTCTTCCGCCTGCACAAAAGCCGTCCGACAGACTTCCGTAAAGGCCGCCGATTGGGCAATAACGACAGACTTCAGACCTGGAAGAAACCGCTGCAGAAGCCGAGTTATCTACCCAAGTCGCTCTGGAAGCGTATCCCCGGTGAACTGACCGTGCGGGTCCTGCGCTGTAAGCTCAAGGTCAAGGGCTTCCGTCCCGAATCGGTCACCTTGGTCACCACGCTGGTTGATGCCAAAGCTTATCCGGCCAAAGAAGTAGCCCTCTTGTATGCGCGGCGCTGGAACATCGAACTGTGGTTTCGCAACATTAAGACCAGCATGGGAATGGAAGCCTTGCGATGCCAAAGTCCCGAGATGGTGCACAAGGAGTTGGAAATGTTTCTGATCGCCTACAATCTGATCCGCGCTTTGATGGCCCAGGCCAGTGCCATTCACGACGTGCCCGTCGAGCGCATTAGCTTCAAAGGCACCGTCGATGCAACCCGCCAGTACAGTATCGCCATCGCCCAGGCGCGGTCCAAAAAGAAGCAACGGGAATTGATCGCCGAATTGCTCGAAGTCCTGGCTCTGGATAGGGTGCCCGATCGGCCAGGTCGCCGCGAACCTCGCGCCCTCAAACGTCGACCCAAGCCCTTTGCTTTGCTCAACAAACACCGCCGTCACTACAAGGACATACCCCATCGCAGCAAATACAAAACAATCCAACCCTCAAAAAACAAGGCCCTTATCTAAGCGCCATTCGGGTCAGTCCCGGCTATTGTTGAATGTGCGTTTGAATTGCGCTGGCCATGCCTGCCATGCCTTGTTACCAATCGTGGTTGAACATGAACTTTGATTCGGCTCGATTCCTTCGTCCCGCAGCGTTGCTCGCCATCAATCTCCTTTACGTGATGGTTTGGGGTTTCGCCGGCATTGGAAAAATGATCGACGGGATGCCGGCGTGGTTTGGCGACAAGTTTGGCAAGACGATACTGGCGACCTTTCCAGGAGTGAGCGCCTCGTTCTGGATCCTGGCCCCCTCCGAGCTCCTGGGCTTTATTCTTGCCCTCTCGGCTTTGGCGCGAGGCGAGTTCCTGGGCCGACGTCCGCTCGTGTTACTGCCGGGGATGCTGGTGTGGAGCCTTTTTGTTTTCTTGCAGCTCGGTTTCGGGCTCAATCTCACTTCGGACTTTAACGGCACATTTCAGCAATTCATGTGCGGCAGCGGCACAACGGTCTCATTGATCTTCGTGAACCACGCACATACCTCGGCATGTTCAAACTCGCAATGATTCAGATGCGGGTAAAGGGTGGCTGGCGCGCCGCGAACCTTCGACGGGCGGGGGAGCGCCTCGAAGCGGCAGCGGCGCAAGGTGCCGAGGTGGCGGTTTTGCCGGAGGCTCTGAATCTGGGTTGGGCGCATCCCGCCGCGTTGCGCGAAGCCGAGACTGTGCCGGATGGCCCCACGTGCGACTTTTTGCGTGAGCGGGCGCGCCATCATCGGCTTTTTGTGTGCGCCGGGCTCATCGAGCGGAGCGGTGATTTTGTTTTTAACTCCGCTGTTCTCATTTCGCCCGCAGGCGAAGTGCTGGTTCATCACCGCAAGCTCAATGAGTTGGAGATCGCTCACGAATTCTACACCCAGGGCGATCGTTTGACCGTCGCGGCCACGTCACTCGGCACGTTCGGCGTGATGATTTGTGCGGACGCATTCGCGCGGGGCCAGATTGTCAGCCGCACGCTCGCGTTGATGGGTGCCGACGTCATCCTGTCTCCTTGCGCCTGGGCGGTGCCGGCGGATCACGACAACCTGAGCGAACCGTACGGGCAACTTTGGCGGGACAACTATGGGCCCGTCGCACAAGATTTTCGATTGTGGATCGCGGGCGTCAGCAACGTGGGCGCCATCACGGGCGGCCCCTGGGCGGGACGCCGCTGCATCGGTGCTTCGCTGCTGGTTGGTCCGGATGGCAAGGAGGTTTTCCAGGGGCCTTACGGACTCGACGCCGAGACCATATTGTTTGCCGAAATTGAACCGCAACCACGGATCGCGCGTGGCGACGGTTGGTGGAAAGCTACGAAGTAGGGCTCGGTCGATCCAAGATTTGCACGGATCGAGCCCCTCATTCTCGATTGCGACTGAAGCGTCCGCGAAAGGTTTGAAATATCTCATCCACAAACTCCCGGATTCCGAAAGCCGCACCGTTCACGAATTACCGCACCCGACACCGGACAGAGTTGTGGATCCTCAGTCTCAGACCTCAGCAACAGCGCGTGATATCGCAATCCGGACCAGCCACTTCAATGCCTGCGTTTTTCCTGATCGTAATCGTAATTGTAATTGTAATCCTCGGGTGTTGCCCTTGAAACAGTGGAGCAGTTTACGATTAAGCTTAAGAGTCACCGCAGGGAATTGGAGCTGCTCGAGCATCCGACTAAACAGGGTCGTTTTACTGAGTTCAGAACACCAATGCTGATCCCCGATTGGCCAGTGCCACGCGACTCTCTCCTGCTTCTCCAAGTGCGGGCGCCGGCAGTTTGGCTCCTTCCCGTGAGCGGCAACGGACTGGCGTTACACCGTCGCCAACCCCCTGAAGATTGGCCGAAATCAACAATCGCCGGGACTGACCCCATCTCACGCCACCAGAATGGCCAAACTCCAGGGGGTGTCCCACTCCGTGCGAGGCCAGAGGCAGCCGTAACCAGCAAACCGCGAAGTCTGCCCCACCTTGCCGATCAAAATGAACTGCTGCGTTTCCATCACTTGCCTTCTGAGAGAAGGTCCGCCAGAATACCCAAAACGAATGGCGAAGTCATTTTATCTTACGACCGCGATTGATTACCTGAACGGGCAACCCCATCTGGGACACGCCTACGAAAAAATCATCACCGACGTGCTGGCACGCGCGCAAATCAGCCTGGGCGAGCGCGTTTTTTTCCTGACTGGACTGGATGAGCACGGTCAAAAGGTTCAACAGGCGGCAATGGCAGAGGGCAAGTCACCGCAAGCTTATTGCGATGACCTGGCGGTGGAGTGGAGGGCCTTGCCAGGCGCCCTCAATCTTCGAATCAGCGATTTTGTGCGAACAACCGAGCCCCGGCACAGGAGAGTTGTGCAGGCTGTCCTCACAAAGCTGGAGAAGGAAGGGCACTTTTATAAGGCCGAACATTCTGGATTTTACTCCGCACGCCAAGAGACTTTTCTGACTGAAAAGGACCGGCTTCAGGATGGCAGCTTCGATCCATTTTATGGCGAAGTCATCGCGCTAACAGAGGAAAACTATTATTTCAAATTGGCTCCGCACCAGGACTGGCTCATTCGGCATATCGAAGAGAATCCAAGCTTCGTGTCTCCCGAGCATCGCCGCAACGAAGTCCTGGGTTTCCTGAAAAACAACAAACTTGAGGATTTGTGCGTCACTCGGCCCAGATCGAGGCTAGGCTGGGGCATTCCTGTGCCGTTTGCACCGGATTATGTCACCTATGTTTGGTTCGACGCTCTTGTGAATTACATCAGCGTGCCGGCCGACCACGGCGATCCGGAGGTGTGTGCCGCACTCGCGCTACCTGCCGCGTGCGAAGGCGTCGAACCCTGGGAAGTCTGGCCAGCGAACATCCATGTCGTTGGGAAAGACATCCTCAAATTCCACGCCGTTTATTGGCCTATCATGCTCAAAGCCATCGGTCTTTCCTTGCCGACTCGGATCCTCGCGCACGGATGGTGGCAGAGGGATGGCCAGCGTATGAGTAAAAGCACCGGGAACACGGTCGACCCCTTGGCCGTTGTGGCCGAATGGGGAATCGACGCCTTCCGCTACTACGTTGTGCGCGAGTTGGCGATCGGCTCGGACGGCAACTGGACAGATGCTGGCTTTGCGGCGCGCTACCATTCGGAGCTCGCAAATGGGCTTGGAAACCTCGTGAACCGATCGCTCTCAATGCTGCATCGTTACCGGGACGGAGTGGTCTTAAGGAAGTCAGATGATCTCGCTGCCGAAGCGGCCTCTGCGGCCTCCGAAACCGCTTCACACCTGCGCGATTGCCAACCGCAGGCAGCGCTCCAAGCCCTCTGGAGTTTGATCACACGCGCCAACCAGTACGTGGATCAAACCGCTCCTTTCAAGCTCGCCAAAGACCCCACCCAGGCCATCAGGCTGGACGAAGTCCTCTACACCCTCGTGGAAACATGCCGCGTGCTCGCTGTTTTATTGTGGCCATTCATCCCCGCCACCGCGGAGAAAATCTATGCCCAATTGGGGATCGATGCGGCCCCCGACGAATTCGCCCGTTCTTCCTGGGGCGGCCTCAAGGTGGGTCATAAGATTGGACCCATTGCTCCCTTGTTCCCCCGCAAGGATCAACCGAAGCCTGGATCCTGAACTGCCCGGATTCCCTGCGCCGTGACGATTGCCAATCGCCTGGAAAACCCTCAGAGTGGGCCTCCATGCTGATCTTAGAAAAACTCTCGTTCGGTGTTGGTGACAGGTTCGCACACCAGCCCAGGGCGCAGCTCCATGCATTCCAAATGCTCGCCAAGCAAGGCGTTCAGGCCGCTCCGGTCTGGAACAAGTCCAATCGCGAGCACTCGTTCATTGGGTCGGAACCCCAGGATGTTTTCGACGCGGCACAGAGCGCCGTCTCGTCGCTTTCCTGGACCGGCGGCTGGCATGTGGACGCGGACCACATCCGACTCCAAACAGTGGATCGATTTGTTCATTGCTCTGATTTTTTTACGATCGATGTCGCGGACAGCATCGCCCAGCCCGCACCGGCCGATGCCCTGGCAGCCTTCGTGGATTCGCATCCCGAACTGCTGAACCAGTTCCAGATCGAAGGCGTTTCCGGAGCCTTCAACACGACCCGGGAATCCCTGGCGCGCGCCGTCGCCAAGTATTATCCTGCCGCGCACGAAGCCGGTTTAATCTACCATCACATCGCTCGCGTGAGAGGAGGCGAAGCGACGTTTATAGCGGAGGTGTCGATGGATGAGACCGACACTCCTCAAACTCCGGCTGAGCTGCTTGTAATCCTTTGTTTGCTCTCGGAAAAAGGAGTTCGTCTTCAAACGATCGCGCCCAAGTTCACAGGGCGTTTCAACAAGGGCGTCGATTATGTGGGCGATCTGGCTCAATTCGAACGAGAGTTCAATGACGACCTCGCGGTCTTGGCGCACGCGGTCAAGCGCTATGGTCTTCCGGACAATCTAAAACTCAGCGTCCACAGCGGGAGCGACAAGTTTTCCCTCTACCCCATCATTCAACGGGCGCTGCGGCGCAGCGGCGCGGGGCTTCATCTCAAAACAGCGGGCACGACCTGGCTTGAGGAGCTCGTGGGCCTTGCTGAAGCCGGGGGCGAGGGATTGGCGATGGCCAAGGACCTCTACGCCTCCGCTCTGGATCATGTGGAGGAGCTCTGCGCCCCGTATGCGAGCGTCATCAACGTGGACTTCACCAAGCTGCCAGCTCAGCCAACCGTACGCGAATGGCGCGGAGAACAATTCGCCAACGCTTTGAGACACATCCCTGGACATGCCGAATTCAACCCCCATTTTCGCCAGCTTCTGCACGTCTCATTCAAGCTCGCCGCAAAAAAAGGAAAATCGTATCTAGACCTGCTCAAAGCTCACGAGAGCATTGTGGGAAAGAATGTCACAGAGAACCTTTTCGAGCGGCACATGAAACCGCTTTTTTTGAGCTGAATGCCCAGCCCCAAAGATCGGAGCTTTTAGCACTACATCGACACTTTTGGAAAATGACCACGGATTGCACGGATTGCACGGATAAGATGAGAGTGGATTCCCGCCCATCCGTGTCATCCGTGTCATCCGTGAAATCCGTGGTTGAATTCTCAGAGGAAGTGTCGTTGTAGTGTTGGCCTCGGAACCGAACCAAAACCGAAAATGAAATGCAACCGGCGAGCCATTCCAAAAAACACCCTGAGTCGGTCGCATTTCGGACCCCTTTCTGCGGTTCACGGCCTCGCCGTTGCGCGCTCCTAGCGGTTTAGCCCAACTCAAAGGATCACCGTTTTTAACCCCAGATTATGCGGACCACGCAACTCATGCCGATTGATTCGTCCATCCCTCTGCGGTTGGAATTTGAAGTTTGTTTGAACCCCCCCATACCTCCATGAAAACACGATCACTCGGCAAAACCGGACTCCGATTGCCCATCCTCAGCTTCGGGGCCTCCTCGTTGGGCCAGGAATTCCGCAGCGTCAGGCTTGACGAAGCCCTGGCAAGCGTCCGTACAGGGCTGGAATGCGGTCTCAATCTTATCGATACATCCCCATTTTATGGTCGCGGAATGAGCGAAGTGCTGCTTGGGATCGCTCTCAAGGACGTGCCCAGGGATCAGTATTATATCTGCACAAAATTAGGCCGGTACGATCTCCAACACTTCGATTTCTCGGCCAAGCGCGTCGCGGAAAGCGTGGATGTATCCCTCCACAGGCTGGGCGTGGGCCACCTCGATATCCTCCTCTGTCACGATATCGAGTTCGTTCCCATGCAACAGATCGTGGATGAAACCCTGCCAGCGCTCCGGAAGCTCCAAACATCGGGCAAAGTGCGGTTTGTGGGAATCAGTGGTTATCCTCAGAAGATTTTTAGATTTATCGCGGACCAGACCGAGATCGACTGCGTGTTGAGTTACAATCAGTACACCCTGCAAAACACGCGTTTTTCGGACGAGTCAGTTCCCTATCTCAAATCCAAAGGCATCGGCATCATGAACGCGGGCCCGTTCAGCGCGCGTCTTCTCACCAACGCTCCGTTGCCCAAATGGCTGAAAGAACCCGAGGAAGTGAAGGCCGCCGCGCGAAAAGCCGCTGAGTTTTGTTTAAGCAAAGGTGTTGATATTGCAAAGCTCGCCCTCCAATTTAGCCTTGCGAACGAAGACATCACCACGACTGTCAGCGGAAGCGCCAACCCAACCAACATTCGAAACTGGGCAAAATGGGCCGCCGAACCTCTTGACGAGCAGCTCCTGCGCGATGTGCAGTCCATTTTTGAACCCGTCAAAAATCTCGGCCACACCGAAGGCCTGCTTGAAAACAACTAAAAATGAAGGCCATCCAATTCGAAAAACCTGAGACAATCCGGATTCTGGACATCCCAGAACCCGGCAAGCCAGCGGAAGGGGAAGCACTTGTTCGTGTCCATACGGTCGGCATCTGCGGCACCGACTACAGCGGCTATCTAGGAAAGATGCCGTTCTTCTCCTACCCCCGAATCCCTGGGCACGAGTTAGGGGTAGAGGTCGTGGCCGTTGCCGAAGGGGTGACGAACGTCCAACCGGGCGATCGTTGTTCGGTGGAGCCGTACATCAACTGTCAAACGTGTTACTCCTGCCGTCGGGGCCATTCGAATTGTTGTGAGAACCACATCACCCTCGGCGTTCATGCCGATGGAGGCTTGCGCCCTTATTTTGTTGTGCCCGCCCGCAAGCTGCATGTCTCCACGCGGCTGGCCTTTGATCAACTGGCCCTAGTGGAAACTCTGGCCATCGGCTGCCACGCCATCCACCGATGCCAACCAAAGCCCGGTGAGAACGTCCTGGTTTTGGGGGCGGGCCCCATTGGGTTGTCGGTCGTGGAGTTCGCCCGCCTCACTGGCGCCCGCGTCCTTGTCCTGGACCTGAACGAACAGCGCCTCGAGTTTGTCCGCGATAAAATGAGGATCCCAGACACGATCGTCGCAGGCCCGAACGCGTTGGAGCGGTTGCGCGAGCTGACGCAAGGGCAGCTTGCCGATGTGGTGATCGATGCGACCGGGAACAACGAATCCATGAGCCGTGCCCTTGAGCTGGCCACCTTCGCGGGGCGATTGGTTTATGTGGGCATCACCACAAAAGAGCTGAATTTCCCTCACGCGCCCCTCCTGCACCGCCGGGAGCTGACCCTCCTGGCCTCGCGCAACGCTCTTCCCGGTGATTTCACCCGCATCATCCGTCTGATCGAAGAAGGCCGGATAGACACCCGCCCGTGGCTCACGCACCACGCCGTGTTCGACGATCTGTCCTCCGTATTTCCAACGTGGTTGAAGCCCCAGACGGGCGTGATCAAAGCGGTCGTGGAGATACCGTGACTGAGCCTGGTTTACGGCCCAGGCTGTCGGTTCGGTCTGATTCAGCAACGCTTGGCTTCCCTGATGACCTGGGCTTTTGGAGGAAAGCTGGCGCCACGGTGTCAGGCTGCGATGAAAGAAACTCCCGTGCCCTGGATTGGCCACCTTCCTGCAGCCTAAAGGCCGCGCTCCCAGGGGCAGACCTCCTCAGACAAAGGGACAACGCCGCGCTCCCAAGACCTCCTCAGACAAAGGGACAGACAAAGTATTGAAGAACTCCTGTCAAACTCTGGGGGGACGACATCCTGGCCAGTAAAATTAAGTTCTGCCGAAAAGTTGCCCAGCCCGCTTTGTGTGGCCCATTGCGCCCACGGCGTTAGCGCTAACCGAAATTGACCCACCTGTGCTCACGAAGACTGATCCATCTGGTGGAAGTGGTGAGAGGTAGATTCCCTTTCCAAGGAGGGGAGAGGTTTGTTCCGAGCAGGGGTATTGGGAGGAGTGAGCGTGGCTGTGGAGC
>CAMBEJ010000189.1 GCA_945865375.1 Akkermansia muciniphila
GAGGAAGTTCTGTCAGGAAAAGAACGCCTCTGGAGCGTCGTTTCGATGCTAGTCGCCTTGATAAAGGCAAACTCCGATTACCGGTTGCACGAGGGAAACCCGGGATAGGATTACGATTACGATTACGAGAAGATCTGGAAAAATCTGAGGTGCGCACCTGCTTGAAGCAAAACGGCAAATACCCTTGCCCCTTCGAACTCGCGCTGGCTTAAACGACGCCCATGAGTTCCTCCGGACCCGGCCAGAAATTCACCCGCACCGAGTGGCTGATCCTCACCGTCGCCGCCATCGGCTTTTTGTTCGATACCTACGAGCTGCTGCTGCTCCCGCTCATCGCAGCACCCGCGCTCGCGGAGCTTCTTCAGCTCCCGGCCAACCACCCCGACGTGACCCTATGGGTCGGGCGCCTGCTTTGGCTGGCAGCTTTGAGCGGCGGCGTCTTCGGGCTCCTTGGCGGATGGCTCACGGATCGACTCGGCCGTAAAACAGTGCTCGGCATGAGCATCGCCCTCTACTCGTTCTCGCCTGTTGCGGGGGCATTCAGCACCAGCCTTGAGTGGTTCATCTTCTTTCGCTGCGCCACCTTCGTGGGTGTCTGCGTCGAGTTTGTGGCAGCCATCACGTGGCTCGCGGAGCTTTTCCCGGACAAACATCGCAGGGAAAAGGTCCTTGGTTGGACGCAGGCCTTCGCGTCGGTCGGCGGCCTCTTTGTGACGGTTGTGAACGGGTGGATCCTCAGACACGCGGCTTCGCTGCCAGCTCTCCCCGTGCCGGAACCCAAAGATCAGGTGGATTGACGTCTCAGACTAATCCGCCGCCAGCATCAGATCTCTCAGATCCGCCGCCAGAGCCTCCACGTCGGATGCCCTCGTGTCCCACGTCCCCATGAATCGGCACCCGCCCTCACCGATGAACGAGTAGAAGCGCCAACCGCGCCCGTGCAAAGCCTCGATCACCTTCTTGGGGAGCTCCAAAAACACAGAATTGGCCTGGCGCGGAAACAACAGTCGAACTCCCGGAATCTCTTCCGCCTTGGATTCGAGCAATGCGGCCATGGAGTTTGCGTGGGTGGCTCGTTTCAACCAAGCTCCTCCTTCCAACATACCCACCCACGGCGCAGACAAAAAACGCATCTTGGATGCCAACTGGCCCGCTTGTTTGCAACGGTAATCGAACTCGAACGCGAGTTCTTTGTTGAAAAACACTACAGCGTCCCCCACCGGAGCGCCGTTTTTTGTCCCGCCAAGGCAGAGAACGTCCACCCCTGCTTCCCATGTGATCTGCCGGGGACGAACTCCCAATGAAGCCACCGCGTTGGCGAATCGTGCCCCGTCCATGTGCATCCGCAGGCCGAGCCTTTTCGCGATTTCCCCCAGAACCCCTAATTCGGAGGGGGTGTACACCGTTCCAACCTCCGTCGCTTGGGTCACGCTTAACACCTTTGGTTTGGGGTAATGAATGTCCAAACGCCGCTTCACCATGGGTTCAATGGCCGAGGGATCAATCTTCCCGTCAGCGCCGGACAACAACAGCATCTTGGTTCCGTTCGAAAAAAATTCCGGCGCACCGCATTCGTCGGTCTCCACATGGGCCGTTTGATGGCACAAAATGCTGTGATAAGACTGGCACAAAGAAGCCAACGAAAGGGAGTTTGCAGCCGTTCCATTAAAGACGAAGAACACTTCACAATCCGCTTCGAATACCTCGCGGATCATGTTCGAGGCGCGCTCAGTCCAGTGGTCATCGCCGTAGCTCGCCACATGACCCTCGTTGGCGCTCGCCAAGGCCTCCCAGGCTTCCGGGCAAATACCCGAGTAATTGTCGCTCGCAAAATGTCTGGGCCGTTCGTTGATCATGTTGTTTCCGGGAATGTGCCTTCTCTTTTGCCCCTGATTTGGAATGTGACCTCATCCCTCTGCTTTCCTGCCAACCGTGATTCAGGGCGCATGATTGGAGGCGGAGCATGGAAACTTCCCGCTTCCACCGCAACGAAATTCCAAGAATGATCCAGACCCATGACAGCAAAGGCACTGACTCCGTCCACCCTATATCTGGTGGCCACACCCATAGGGAATCTGGAGGACATCACGCTTCGAGCACTCCGTGTTCTGAAGGAATGTTCCTTGGTCGCCGCCGAAGATACCCGCCACACCGGGCTCCTCCTCCGCCATTTTGAGATCTCCAAACCACTGATCAGTTGCCATCACTTCAACGAAGCCAAACGCTCCGAACGGATCCTGTCCGAACTCGCAACGGGCGCGTCGATAGCCCTGGTGACCGATGCCGGAACCCCGGGTATCAGTGATCCAGGCGAGCGTGTCGTCAAAGCCGTGATCAAAGCGGGGTTCAGAGTCGAACCCGTACCGGGCCCCTGCGCCCTGATTGCCGCCCTCACCGCCAGCGGCCTCCACACCGATGAGTTCCACTTCGCTGGCTTCCTGCCGCACAAGAGCGGCCAACGCCTGCGGCGCCTGCGCGAGCTGGCGCTTATTCCCGGCACACTCGCCCTGTACGAGAGCCCATACAGGGTCGAGAAACTCATGGGCGAACTCGACGTTGTGTTCCCGGAGCAGAGGGTCGTCGTCGCGCGTGAATTGACAAAAAAGTTCGAACAATTCCTGCGAGGCACTCCACGATCACTGATCGAACATTTCCAAAAACACCCGCCAAAGGGTGAATTCGTGGTTCTCGTCGAACGGTCCGGTGAGGAGGGCAAAATCGAGACGGCCTCGATGCCCTCTGGCGAGGCTCAGGCAACCTGCGGATAAATCACGCAAACTTCGTTAACGATTGACGCAAATCGAACACTTCTCACGAGCGATTCAGCGCCTCCCATCATACCAGAAATGACAGGCGTTCGGATCTTTGAGGGTGCCTTTTGGATGCCTGAGAAAGGCTCTCAGAAACCTTCGAATATCCGCACCGCTGTAGAGGTCCAGCTTTCTCGCCGATGTCTTTAACGGATGACGATGAAGGATCACAAATGCTTTGGAGCTTCGGCGCCCCACTTGCTTCAAGCGTTTGCTAAGATCGATCTCCTCGCTCGCGTACAGTTCAAGGCTAAAACCTCCGATCGATCTGAAGGCGGATGTGTCGCAAAAGATAAAGGAACCCGCCGCCCATCGGCAAACGCGGCTGATGGCATTCCAGCCATGCACCCAAATCCCGAATAGAGATGCCTCGCGGTCCATTCGGACAGTGCTGCCACCGCCGAGCACGCGGCCCGAGGAGATCTCCTGAGCCACGCTCTCAAAAAGTTCGCGGCTGGGTTCGGAGTCAGCGTCCACGAACACCAGCCAATCACCCGTCGCGGCAGCCGCGCCGCGATTGCGCGCGCGACCGATCTGGTTAACGGGTTCAAAAACCACACGCGCGCCGCATTCCGTTGCCACAGCCGCCGTGCGATCGGTCGAGTTGTTGTCGCAGACAATCAACTCGAATCCCCATCCCAGGGCTTCAAACGCGCGCGCCGACTCACCAATACAAGCCAAGGTCCGGCCCAACAGCTTTTCTTCGTTATAAGCCGGCACCACGCAGGATATTTTCATAGATTTGAATCCTGGATGCTCGACGTCGTCTTTCGTTCAGCCGGCCAAAACATCCACAGCGCGAGAAATGCCAGCATGGGCGTCCACCCCGCGCAGGCGAGTCCCAGGTCAAATGACTGGGTTCGATCCACAAGTCGTCCAAAGAGCTTTTGAACGGGGGCCGAAAACGCCCACGCGAAGGCGCCCATCAGACCCGTGACCAACCCCTGGTGTGTCGAGGATAATTCTTGAGTCATCGCGTAGTAGCAGGGAAACAAGCCCAATGCCCCAGCTCCCGCCAAGAGCAGGACAAACAGCAAACCACCTCCCTTGGGCAAGAACGGCACCAAGGTCGTACTCGCGGTCAAACACGCGCAACCAAAAAACACAAGGGACCGCGAGCGGTGGACGACCATCCCTCGCCGGACCAGCCACAAAGTGAGCGCTCCAGCCCCCAAACAGCCGAGATCCGTAGCCACATAAAACACCGATGTGAAACCCAGAACATCCCGCTCAAGGTAGCCTCGACCCTCCTGCAGAAACTTGGGCAGCCAGGCTCTGAGTACTTGCCAGCTGGAGTTGATGCAAATCACAACCCATATCAAAATCCAGAATCGAACGTTCCTCACCAACCCCCAAAGTGCTCCACCCAATCCAGGCTCGCCCGGGGAGTCGATCCCAGCACTTTGGACTTGTAAATCGGACGACTTCACACTCAGAAACCAGATCACAACCCAAAGCAACCCAGCGATCCCCACCACCTGAAACGGTGCCCTCCAACTGGACAGCTCCGTGGTCAGCAAAGCCATCATGACCAGGGGTGTCACAACGGCTCCGAGGGAGGTGCCGCTTTGCAAAACGCTGTTGCCCATTGCGCGATCGCCGGGAGCAAGCAGCCGCTGCGTGGTTTTGAGGGCACAGGGCCAATGACCAGCCTCAAAAAACCCCAGCAGACCCCGGCACCAGAGCAAGCCCTCGTAGCTCTCCACAAAGCCAGTCAAAAAACCCGCAATAGACCACATCGTCAGCACCGCCGGATAGAGCAGACGAATAGAAAACCGATCGGCAAGCAGCCCAAAAAGCAGGGACCCCACCGCAAACGCCACGCCGAATGCGAATTCCAAGTTCCCGTACTGCTCCTGCGACAGCCGAAACTGAAGAGTGATGCGAGCCGCGGCGCTCGAAAGCGTCTGGCGGTCCATGTAATTGATCGTGGATGCAAAAAGCAACAGGGCGCATACCCACCACCTCCAATACCGCCTGTGGTGTGATCGGTCCGACATTGGAAAGGTCTCGGAAAGCGGCCGCTCAACCGTTCCAGGACACCCCGTCCCAATCCACCACGCGCTGTAAAAAGCGGCCGGACGCCTCCGCAAACGCTTCGAACAGCGCTTCGCCTTTTGCTTCGGAAGCGAGATTAGGGAACCCAATGTGCCCCGGGACCGTTCGTTCCTGGGTGATCCACGCCCTGGATGCCGGCTCAAATGCGGTGCCAAATTCGACTGGCTTGATGTCGGTGATCGATCCAACGAGTTGCGGTGAAAGTCGCAGGATCATGGAAGTCTCCCATTCGCAGGCGTGCCCCATCTCGTGCTGTTTGAGCCCCGGAAAACAGTCCTTCGCCTGGGGAGCCAGATGCCAGTAAGTCGCGAATAGAAGCAACAAATCCCCGCGCTTTCGATGCCGTTGACGCACCTCAAAAAGCGCCTGTTTACCGGGCACATCGTTTCCTCCGTGCCCGTTCAGAAAGATAATCCGCCTGAATCCGTGCACCAAAAAGTTCTCTGCCAGCCCATTGATCAGATCGAGATAGACCCTTGGAGTCGCCGACAAGGTCCCTGGGAAATCGAGATGGTGCTCGGAGTTTCCAAGCCAGGTCAGCGGAGAGACCAGCACGGGCCCCCTGACCCGCCCCACCGCCCTCCTCAAAACCTCGCTCAGGAGCATGCTGTCCGTAAACAGAGGAAGATGGTGCCCGTGCTGCTCCAGCGCGGCCACGGGAAAAACAACCGGCGTGTTCCTGTCCATCGCGGCGACGTCAGTCCATTTGAGATCGGATAAATTCATGAGATAAATCGCCCGCCCAGCATCGCTCGATCAAGAGTGAGCGATGTCGCTCCGGGTGCATTTCATATCGGCCTGCTCAATCTAGGTTCAAAAATAACTTTAGCGCGGGTTCAACCCCGATGTCACTGGAACGCGAGAGCCCCCTGCACCAGTGTCTTGCGGCGGAAAACTTTGTCGGCAGCGCAGGCATAGAGATATTCGTGTTTGAGACCGGCGAAGCCGACGCTGACGCAGCCTTTCTGGGTGGGTTTGCTGATCACACCCCCCATGCGGCCCGTCGAATCAAACATCTGCACACCCACATGCGAGGTCACATAATACCGGCTTTGTGTGTCCGTGGTCATGCCATCGCCCCCGCTGTCCGCTCTGCCAACAGGGGTTCGCAGCTCCATGTTCTTCTCCCCCGCCCGCAAGACCCCCTCCTCCCCAACCAAAAAGCTCCAAACGTTCGTGCCACCGTACTCCGAAACAATCAACTGGCGCTGGTCTGCGCTCAACGAAATGCCATTAGGCTTGTTGATGCCGCCCGCAACAGGCGCGGGTCGAGACATGCCTCGGGCAGAGATAGGCACTTTGGCCACCTGCCCTGCCCCGGTGTCAGTAAAATAGATCCATCCCGCTTTTGACACAATCAGGTCGTTGGGCGAAACGTCGGTCGCAACATCAGTGATTTCTTTCGATTCCGGGTCGATCATCACGATCTTTTTCTTGTCGTCCTTACCGCCCCCTTGCGTCGCCGCATAAAGTTTCCCGTCGGCCCCAAATTTCATGCCGCTCACTTTGGGCCCGCCCTCCAACCAAACGACCGGTTTGCCATCCAATCCCACCCGATACAGCGTCGCTTTTGGAAGATCGCTAAAATAGAAGTTCCCTTTGCCATCCGCGCAGGCCGCGTCGGTGAATCCATAGCCTTCTCCCACCAATTCCCAATCCCCGCTCTGCCCGCCATCCGGCAGGACCTTGGAGAGCGCCTCATCCCCACCGAGGTTGTCCTTGGTGAGAGGCTTCGGCAATGCGGTCTCGGGGCGCCAAAGCCACCTCAACGAATCGGGAAGAATCGCGCCCCCGTGTTTGCCGCTGTGGTTTCCGTCCCCGAATTCAAACTTGAAATCGTAACCCATGAACGCCAACGCACTCGCCATCTCCTGGTTCGCCAAAGGCCAGTTGCCATGCAGGTTGTTCAAATCGTTGGATCCATCCTGCAAAAAGATGCGGATCGGCTTGCGCTCGGTCTTTCGGATCAATGCCGGATACGCATGGCCCCCTCGGATGTTTGTAAAACTCCCGATGTGACTCAGCACTTTCCCGAACTGATCGGGCCGTTCCCACGCCACCGTCCACGCGCAGATAGCCCCGCTGCTCATGCCGCATATCGCCCGCATCTTCGGGTCCGCGCTCAGGTTCAGTTTCCACTTGTTCTGAACAAAAGGAATCAGTTCGTTGATCAGAAATTTCGCGTAGGCATCGCCCAGCGAGTCGTACTCAAAGCTGCGGTTGCTGGCGCTCCACTGGTTCGTCTTGGATTGTCCGGTCCGGTCCCCTGGACTGATGAACAACCCGATCGTGACAGGCATTTCGCCCGAATGGATCAGGTTGTCGAACACGATGGTGGCACGCACCTGGCCGTTGGTGGAATAATAGGCGTTGCCATCCTGGAAAACCATCAAGGCCGCAGGTTTGCTGGAGTCGTATTGGGCGGGCACATAGAGCCATCCATCCCGTCGTGTTCCCGGGTAGATGGTGGAGTCTGTGAATTCGAACTTCTCGACCTTGCCCTGAGGAACGCCCGCTCGCACCTGGGAATCAGCGCCGAGCACGTAGGCATCGGCTGCGAAAGCGTCGGGCGAATTCCAGACCGTAAGACAAAGCGCCGAAAGGGTGGTGAAAACAATCGATCCAAGTTCTCTGAATGGGGAGCATGACATGACCTCATATTGCCTAAAACCTGCTGTCTGTCAAAGAAGACATTGCCCCGTGTCATAACACTTGACACATTCCCTGGAGGAAAAATCCGGCTTTTTCTGAGAAAGTGAGGGGTATGTCAGGAGTTCTGACCTCTGTGCTCTCAAAACTCTGCGCTAAAATCCGCGGCTTCCTCCGAAATATCAGCACAGAGATTGGGGAGAACCCAGAGAGAGGACCTCATTTCTAAAAAAAAGTTGAATAAAGCACTTATCGGCAACCTCAGGTCTGAACCCTGCCGTGGGAGCGCGGCCTTCAGGCTGCGGTGAAAGAAACTCCCGTGCCCTGGATGGGCCACTTTTCTACAGCCTAAAGGCCGCGCTCCCAGGGGCAGACCTCCTGACATCCTGCGATTTCTCGTTCCGAAATGCAACGGTTCCTGGCCGGATTTCCGGCATGACGGGGGTCGATCTTGGCGCGCCCCGTGTCCATCGGAGTGCGCATCTCAGATTTTTCCAGATCTTCTCGTAATCGTAATCGTAATCGTAATCGTAATCCTATCCCGGGTTTCCCTCGTGCAACCGGTAATCGGAATTTGCCTGTATCAAGGCGACTAACACTACAGCGACACTTTCGAGGCCCCGGAGCGCGGCATTCATGCTGCTGCAACTTCCAACTGCAAATTAGAGCGCCTTTCAATGCCGCGGCGCCGTCAAATCCGCACACTAGGGCAGCGTAAACGCCGCGCTTCGGTCGAAAACGGCAAATGTCGCTGTAGTGCTAGCATCGAAACGACGCTCCAGAGGCGTTCTTTTCCTGACAGAACTTCCTCCCCAGAACATCGGCCTTTGGCCACGAGTACATCCAGGGCGGCGGCGCTTTCCAAAGCGGACCTACGGGCATTGTCAAAGGGTAAACCTCCAGCTTTTTTTGGTCGAATCGGCGGTTCATGGGATTACGATTACGATTACGATTACGATTACGAGTAGGAAACGCGAGCACGAGAAATCTGAGATGCGCACTTCAAGCAGGCTGCCAACCCCATCGGTATCATGAACTCTCAAAGCTGGAGAGCGGACCGAAGTGGGGTGGGGACGGCTCGTCCCCATGCGCTCTCTGCTAAGCATTCGAACTGGGGACGAGCCGTCCCCGCCCCGAAGTTCATTGAAAGCCGTGGCGGTGGGCCGACAGCTTCTTGTAACGGGGTGCAACTCACGGTTTCCGGGAGGTGTCGTTCGGAGGACAATACCTACCGCAGAATGGGAAGAGTTAACCACGGATAACACGGATGAGGAAATGGAGCTGAGAGGGGTACTTTATCCGTGCTATCCGTGTCATCCGTGGTTACTCTTCCCATTCTGCGGTAGGTATTGTCCTCCGAACGACACCTCCCGGAAACCGTGAGTTGCACCCGTCTCCTCATGAGCCATGATTATTTGCTTTATTTTTTCAAGATTTTGATATAGTATTTCTCCATTGAACAGAAACTTTCATATGTTATCGTGCGTCTGGCGGGGTTGTTCGATGTCCGGCGCTTTGTTTTCTGGGTGCTTAAAGTCGCGTCTGGTCTCCTTTTGCTTGGCTGGCTTGATCGCTCTTTTTGTCGGGGGACGACTGGTTGGGGCAACCAGGACATGGGACGGAGGAGCGAACGATGGGCTGTGGAGCAGCCAAATTAACTGGAGCTCCAACCAACTCCCCGGTGCCTATGGTGACGCCACTTTTGCGAGCAGTTTTGGAACCGGAGGCACGGCGATCTCTCTGAACGGAAATCAGACTATCGACAATCTCACTTTCAGCACGACGAACAGCTTTTCGATCAACAACAATATACTGACCATCAACGGAATGACGGGCGCGATCGACCGCTCCGCAGCGTCGGGAACCACGACCCTCAACTCCGCACTCAGTATCGGTGCCAGCCAGACCTGGACCGTTGCCAGCGGAGGCACCTTGGTGGTGGCTGGAAATGTGGCTGATAATGGAAATGCGCTGACCATCGCTTCTGCCGGAAGCACCACGATCTCCGGGGTGAT
>CAMBEJ010000190.1 GCA_945865375.1 Akkermansia muciniphila
GGCGGGTCGTGCAAGTAGGCGGCCAGTTTGCGCTTCCAATCGGTCGTGCTCATTTAGTTGTCAGCTCCAGTTATGACGCCATCCCAGGGATGGCCGTTTATGCACGGTGCCCCTGTGCATTGCAATTGTTAATCAGAGAATCGCGGATGTTGTTGGGATAATAGCAGTGGGAGGCCGACAGGCCGGATTCGATGGTGGCACCTGTCAGCAGCATCGCCGGCCCAGCGGTTCGGAAGGCGACTTGGTGTGGGGCTTGACTCATGTCGTCCTTTGTAGCCGTGGAACCACTCGAGGGAAAGCGTGTAGACGTCTCGGGACGTCGGCCACAAAGTGGATCTCAATGATCCTTGGATTTCCGAGACGAGGTAACCTTCAAAAGTGAGGAGTGCCCCAGTTGGTTCAGTTTTTCTCCAGCGGATTCCAGACACGGGAAAAACCGAAGTCATCAAAATCCTTCACATTCGTGGTGGCGAAATAACGTTCCGGTGTCTGTCCCCGTCCGTTCAATCAAAAATTTCATCCGGCGACTGAGTGCAGCGGAACGGAGCATCGGGAGTCCCTGCCTTAAAGACAGCATTCGTGGCGCAGCCTGCGCGACGGTGTTGATCAACCCTTGTGTCAGGTTGGAATGCCTCCCTGCCGTGCCTGTGCCGACCGTGATGCTAAGGAGCTGAGACAAAGCGTCGGGTGTGACTGCCATCCTCCGACAAAACGCGCGCGGAGTCGATTCGAAATGCTGGGATTCAAAATCGTTTGGGCAACACTTTCGTCCAAGTCGCCTGTTGGCAACGCACCGCAAGTCGGAATGCGCTCCATTGGATCTCAGGATCATTGCAAGATTGTCGAGACGGCTCAGGTCTGACATCTTGCGCGGGATGAGCTACGTGATGATCGACATTGAGGCGGACGGGCCGATCCCTGGAGATTACTCGATGATCTGCTTCGGCGCCGTGATAGTAGAACCTTCGTTGGGAAAGACCTTTTACGGCCAGCTTCGCCCGATCTCCGTCCGCTGGATTCCCGATGCGTTGGCAGTGAGCGGCTTCAGCCGCGAGCAAACGATGACCTTTCCTGATCCGGAGTCGGTGATGTGCCAGTTCGCGGTGTGGTTGGGAGAACACAGCGTGGGTCGCCCCTTCTTCATCTCGGATAACAACGGATTCGACTGGCAGTTCATGAACTGGTATTTCCACCACTTCACCGGATCGAACCCATTCGGTTTTTCGTCCACCAATCTCGGATCACTTTACAAAGGGGTCGTCCGGGACATGACACGGAGCTTCAAACATCTCCGGAGGACCCCTCATACGCATCACCCTGTCGATGACGCGAAGGGAAATGCCGAAGCCCTGCTCGCCCTCAAGGACGATTTCCAACTCAAGATTCCGGGTTAAGGGATCCGCGCGGAAATAGCTTCCGATTTTGCGGTGCGTGCTGCGAGTTTGGCATCGGATCAGGGGGCGCTCCCGTCACAATTGGCGAACGATCCGGTCGAACGATCCGGTGTCTGTCCCCGTCCGTTCACGGCCCAGCGGCGCAGGTTGAACGCCGTCTGGGTTTCGTGTTGCGGGAGCTCAATCGTCAGCGTTGCCACCGAATCAATTTACAGTTCTGTGCCTGTTCAGGGTCAAGCGGGCTGCAGATTCGTCCTCACCACACCCGCGACGCACCCAGAATCGAGAGAGGTGGATCGGGTGACAGGACGGTCATTCCTTCTTCGATCGCGTGGGCCGCGAGCAGGCGGTCGAACGGATCGCTGTGAACGCGCGGCAGTTCGCCGCTGCGAAAAAAGGCGCTGTGAGTCAAAGCCAGGGGCTGGACCTGGAAAAATGCCAGTCTGCGCGGAAGCCAATTTCGAGGCTGGTCAGGCAGTGGCAGTTTGCCAGCCGCGTGTTTCAGTGAGATTTCCCAGACACTCGTGTCGCTCAAGAAGAGCAGGTTTGCGGGATCATCTAGCATGCTCGTCGCCGTGGGGGACAATTTTCCCTGCGGCAATGCCAGCCAAAGAAAGGCGCACGTGTCGAGCAGCAGTTTCACAAACCCCACCCCGCAAGCTCCTCTTTTGTCAGTGGCGCAAACGCGGAGTCAGGAATCGCGAAGGGGGCATCGAGGGTTTCGCCCACCTTCGGGCGCGTCTTCTTTTGCGAGGCCTTCATGGGGACGAGCCTCGCGACTGGGTTTTTCCCTCGTGCGATGGTGAACTCCTTTCCCTTCTCCACCTCGGCGAGGTAGCGCGACAAATGCGTCTTGGCTTGGTGCGTGGTGATCATCATTTTCTCAACCAATACGTCATGTCCATAGTTTAGTCAACTTAGTTCATATTGCTGGAATCTATTAGAACGAGCGGGATTCCTTATTCGAGCGAATCAACATGGCGAGCGCCATGAGTTGACAACGAGTTGAGTCAGTGAAAACTGAGTCTTGACCGATTGATATTTGAAAACCCAGCGCGAGTTGTCATGTCAACTGTTTCACCTTGGGTGCTCTTAGCCGTCGCGCTAACTTTGATCGGAATCATCGCGGCCTTGATGATTCGGCAAGGCAGCCTGCGCAGGACCGCTTTGGCGAGAGTCGCGGGGGAACTGGGTTTCGCCTTCTTTCCCGAGGCCGATTTTGCCCTCGCTTTCCGACTGAAAAAGTCGCCTTTGTTTCCAACTCAACGCGAAGATGAGCGGGGCAACCCGCAGACAATAACATACAGGCCGTTAAACCTGCTCCGCGGGCAGATCAGAAATGTTATCATCGAGATATTCGAGTTTTCTTATTGCGTACCCACGGACAGGGGGAAAGGGCCCGGCTGGAGCACCTCATGGGGAAGCGTGGTTTCGTTCCAGTTTAAGGCCACTCCCTTGCCCTCCTTCGATGTCGAATCGAAAACTCGGTTTTCCAAGGCTCTCGGAGGCACTACGGATCCGCGGTCTTGCTAGGAGGCTGTGTGAATCCTCACTCCATCACATTCGATCATCGGACTTCCTTCTCATCGGCATACGCGTTGCAAGGTGACGACGAGACTTCCATACGGGATCTGTTCAACGATGACGTCCTGGAATACTTCGAAAGTGAATCCAAGTGTATCACGAAGGGGGGGAGAGCAGCTCATTTTGCATCCAGTGGAAATGTCGATCCCACCGGAACTCATTCGTTCCCATGTGGAAAACGGAATCCGATTGCTCACCCTTTTTCGGAAACTCGAGCCAGGAGATCTCTAGGAGTGGTCGCCCGGAGTTCAAGTCTAGCACTACAGCGACATTTGCCTTTTTCGACCGGAGCGCGGCGTTTACGCTGGCTAATCGTGCGGACTTGACGGCACCTCCGCATTGAAAGGCGCTCAAATTAACAGTGAGTCGTTGCGGCAGCATGAATGCCGCGCTCCGGGCCTCGAAAGTGTCGCTGTAGTGTTAGAAACCAACCCGAGGAATACCGTGAGTTGTTGAATGGAAACCTTATGATTGTTGATGCACCTGACTTTTGGTGAACCCTGCTCCAACACCCTTTCAGGGCGTGAATCCAATTCCAAAACCGACCATGTGCCGCGCTCGAGGACTCGCTTGCGCCTGGCTAACATCTCCGACCCTTCCAGGGCAAAAGGCGCTTTCCAAGCCTCAAGAAAGCGGGTCATTCCACTCAAAACAGCGAAGAACCCTTAGTTAAGGTGTCTATCTATGAGCAAGAATGACTTGCAAAACCCTCAGAAACTCTCGGATTTTTCCGGATTCCGCTGAGTTTTGCTCATTCAGCAGCGCAGGAACTCGGTTTTGCAGGCATTTGGCGGCTACACCTCGAAAAACTCAGCGTCGACCAGAAAACCCGTTGAAAAACTACCTGTTTTGCTGGGCCTTATCTAAGCGCCATTCGGATCAGACCTCAGAATGGCGGGGGTAAATCAGGGAAACGAGTGTGCATTCCGAATCCTTCGAAATCGACGCGGAAATTTGTTTCCCTGCCCCCCAATGGTGGGAGGACCAGGGGGATGGGGCATGTCGAGGGAATCCAACTCGCCAGTGTTTTTCTCGTTCTACCCCCGCAAATTCTGAGGTCTGATCCTCACTTCAGCCTCCGGCGGCCAGACCAAAACCATAATGAGAACTGCTGGATTTTTGCGGCCATCGGTGAGCCACGCGTCACCCACCCCTCTATCTTTTTGCTTTGCCAATCCCCGCTCGAAAAGAGAGGGGAGTCTTTTTGGACAAACCACAACCAAAAAGGATTTCTTTCCAAAAGCGTTTGTCCTGGATAGGATTGGGGACCGAGCTTCCTCACGACAGTCATCTTGTATTGGGGGCAAGAAGCTTTCCAATCGGGAGGCTGCCGGGATGCAGGGCTCGACACTTGCTTGTTGTGTGGAACGACAAACAGTATGAGTGATGCCCCGAATCCAGCACGCCAAATCCTCGTCATTGAGGACACAGCCCCTGTTGCTTTTCTGCTCCAATTTCTGCTGACGGGACGAGGTTATGTCGTGGAGCTAGCGGAGGACGGAGAAAAAGGTTTAGAGAAAGTCAGCCTGAATATTCCGGACCTCATTATCCTCGACCTCATGCTTCCGGGGATGCACGGAATGGAGGTTCTTAAGCGATTGAAAAGCGACCCTGTGACCCGCGGCGTCGGCGTGATGATGTGCACGGCTCGGAAGTATAAGCCAGACCTGGATCAGGCTCTTGAGCTGGGAGCTTTCGATGTGATGCATAAGCCTTTTGAAAAGGAAGAGCTGTTCGAGATGGTGGAGCGTTTTTTCGCCAAATCGCCGAAGATCAAGATGCCGGAGATGCCCGCTAGGGAAGCGGCAAGACAGGCGGCTCCCACCAGCGTGGATCGCTGTTTTTTCAGGTGTTGGGGCACCCGCGGTTCTATCCCCGTTTCCGGGGCCGAATACGCCCGTTATGGAGGCAACACCTCTTGCGTTGAGATCGGGCATCAGGAAGAGCTGTTGATCATCGATGCCGGCTCGGGTCTCCGTCAGCTCGGGGTCAAGCTGGCGCGACGCGGCCCGAGAAAACTACACATCTTGATCACCCATACGCACTGGGACCACATTCAAGGGTTTCCATTTTTTGAACCGGCTTACATCCCTGGATTCGAGCTGGTGATTTACGGGGCAACAGGTTTTCGAGCGGATTTAAAGTCGTTGTTTACGGGGCAGCTCAATCGCGATTATTTTCCCGTCCAGTTTGAGGACATGCGAGCCCAGATCGAGTTCCGTCATCTGGATCAGCAGCAGCTTGACTTGGAGGGTTTTCGTGTTTCCTGGGAGTACACGCATCATCCGGCGGCCACCGTCGGGTTCAAGGTGGAGTTTGGCACCAAATCACTCGCCTACGTGAGCGATAACGAGTTTTTGTATGGCTATCAGGGTTCGCCCAATGACATCCGCGAGTCGAGCGAGGAATTGATCCACCACCGTCGGCTGGTTGAATTTGTGAGAGGTGTGGATGTTTTAATCCATGAGGGACAATACACCGAGGATGAGTATCGGACCAAGGTAGGCTGGGGTCATTCATCGATCGCGAACGCCTGCGTTCTCGCGCGGTTGGCAGAGGTAAAGTCTTGGGTGGTCACGCATCACGATCCGCGGCATGACGATGAGTTCCTCGATCGCAAATTGAATCGAACCAAGGATCTGCTACGAGAACTCGGGGTTGGGACCCCTGTTGTCCACGCCTACGATGGATTGATGGATTACCTCTGAGTCAGTTCTCCTGCGACAGTGTGGAGTGAGCGCTCAGGCGCGGATTTTAAGGAGCCTATCCTTGCTTTCGACGGAGTCGCCTATTTTCACCTGGATCTCCTCCACAACTCCATCCTCGTTGGAATAGAGTGTAGTTTGCATCTTCATCGCTTCCATGGTGATGAGTTTGTCGCCTTTGACGACTCGTGTGCCGACACCTACCGCGACGGACGTAATGATGCCCGGAATGGGGGCACCCACATCGAAGGGGTTCGCGGGATCGGCTTTCTCCCGACTCTTGACCGTTGCTTGGACTGACCGGTCGATGATGCTGGCTTCACGGGTCATTCCGTTGAGCTCGAAGGTGACTGCGCGGCGGCCATCTTTGTCGACGGCTCCCACGTTGATGAGTTTGAAATAAAGCGTCTTGCCCTGCTCGATTTCAACGGAGATTTCATCGCCAGGTTTCAGACCGTAGAAGAATGCGGGGCTGGACAGGACGGACACATCGCCGAATTCGCGAGTGAACTTGGCGAATTCGGCGTGAACATCGGGGTACATGAAGTGGCTGTAGAGGTCGTTGTCGTCGATCTCGCGGCGCAGTTTGGCGGCCAGCTCCATCCTGGTTTTAGAAAGGTTCGCTGCGGGAAGCGAAGCGCCTGGGCGGCCTTTGAGCGGCTTGCGTTTGCCGAGAATGACCTCTTGCAACCGCTTTGGCCACCCCCCCATGGGCTGACCAAGGCCCCCTGTGAGCATGTCGATCACGGACTCCGGGAACGGCGTGGAGCCGGGCTCGAGGTTGACGACGTCGGACGGCTTGATGCCGCGCGTGATGAGGAACATGGTCATGTCACCCACGACCTTGCTGCTGGGGGTGACTTTGACGATGTCTCCGAACAGCTGGTTGACCTCGGCGTAGCAGCGGGCGATTTCAGGCCATCGATTGGCGAGCCCCATGCTCGAGGCCTGCTCCTTGAGGTTCGTGAATTGCCCTCCGGGCATCTCGTGTTCATAAACATCGGCCCCGCCACTCTTTGGCGACGTGTCGTAGGGTGCATAAAATGCGCGCACCTGCTCCCAGTAATTGGACATTTCGTTCAAGGTGTCCAGGTCGAGCTTGGTATCGCGCGGAGTATGTTGGAGCGCGGCGACGAGAGAATTCATGTTGGGCTGGCTCGTTGAGCCAGACATTGAGGCGAGGGCGAGGTCGACGACATCCACACCGGCATCGCTGGCGCGCAGGATGGAGGCGGCATTGACGCCACTGGTGTCGTGGGTATGGAAATGGACGGGGATTCCTATCTCCTCCTTGAGCGTTTTGATGAGCTTGTAGGCGGCGTACGGGCGGCAGAGGCCCGCCATGTCCTTGATGGCCAGGAAATGGGCGCCCATTCTCTCAAGTTCCTTCGCCATCTTGACGTAGTAATCCAGCGAGTATTTGTCGCGTTTCGGGTCCAGGATGTTACCCGTGTAACACAGGGTAGCCTCGCAAACCGCGTGGGTGTCATGCACCGCCTCCATGGCCACCTTCAAGTTGGGCAGGTAGTTGAGAGAATCGAAAATTCTAAAAATGTCCATTCCCTGGTCCGCCGCGTGTTTGACGAAACCGGCGACGACGTTGTCTGGGTAGTTGCTGTAGCCGACCGCGTTGGAACCGCGAAACAGCATCTGGAAGCAGATGTTGGGAATGCGGGCGCGGAGCAGGCGGAGGCGATCCCAGGGGTCCTCGTGAAGAAAACGCATGGCCGCGTCGAAAGTGGCTCCTCCCCACATCTCCAGGCTGAACAGCCTGGATGCGCGACGGGCGAGGGCATCGGCCGTGGCGACCATGTCGTAGGTGCGGACCCTCGTGGCAAGCAGGGACTGGTGGGCGTCCCGGAACGTGGTGTCGGTCACCAGGAGAGCCTTTTGGCTTAAGGTCCATTCAGCAAATTTTTTTGGGCCGAGCTGCAGGAGGAGTTGCCGTGTTCCAGGGGGCACGACGGCTTTGTGATCATAGGCCACCTCTGAGGCTGCGGCGAGGGTGGTTTTCGTCGAGTGCCCCTTGGATTGCGGGTTCCCATTGACAATGACATTTCCGAGAAATGACATCAGCTTTGAGGCGCGGTCGCGGCGGTGCTTGAAGGTGAACAGCTCTGGAGTCGTATCGATCAATGTCGTGGTGGCCATCCCCGACTTGAAAGTCGGATTGTGGATGACATTTTCAAGGAAAGGAATGTTGGTTTTGACACCGCGGATTCGAAACTCGCGCAAGGCGCGGTCCATGCGTTCGAGCGCCATCGGAAAATTGCGGCCCGACGCCGTGATCTTCACCAGAAGAGAATCGTAGAATGGAGTGATGACCGTTCCCGCATTTCCCATGCCGCCATCGAGCCGGACACCGAATCCACCGGCGGAGCGGTAGGTGAGGATCTTGCCATAATCAGGGGTAAACTTGTTTTCAGGATCCTCCGTGGTCACACGGCACTGAACCGCAAATCCATTTCTGGGGATCTCGTTTTGACGGGGGAGATCCGTCTTGGGGCCGAACAATGTGTGTCCTTGGGCGATGAGAATCTGAGAGCGCACCAGATCGATACCGGTGATGACTTCGGTGACCGTGTGCTCCACCTGGATGCGCGGATTCATCTCGATGAAGAACCATTTCTTGTGGTCGATGTCGTATAAAAACTCAACGGTGCCCGCATTGTCGTAACGGACATCGGTAGCCAGGCGGACGGCTGCTTCACAGAGCTCGAGCCGGACCGTTTCATCGAGGTCCACGGAAGGGGCGATTTCTACCACTTTTTGATGGCGTCTTTGGACCGAGCAATCGCGTTCATGAAGGTGCAGCACATTGCCATGCTGATCGCCTAGCACCTGAACCTCGATGTGTTTGGCTCGTGGGATGTATTTTTCGAGAAAAACGGCGGAGTTCCCGAAGGCACGTTCGGCCTCGTTGCGCGCTTCGTCGACGAGGTTGGCGAGATCCGAGGCCTTTTCGACGACCCGCATCCCGCGGCCTCCGCCCCCAAAGGCCGCCTTGATGATCAGCGGGAAACCGATTTCCTTGGCGACGCGGAGGGCTTCCGCGCGGTCCTCGACGGGTTCCGCCGTTCCAGGCAGCGTTGGGATCCTGAGCCGCTGGGCCGTGGCGCGGGCGGCCACCTTGTCGCCCATGAGATCGAGAAGGTCTGGTCTGGGGCCAACAAAGGTAATCCCGGCATGATGACAGGCGCGGGCGAACTCCGCGTTTTCCGAAAGAAATCCGTAACCTGGATGGATGGCGTCCACTTCACATTCTTTGGCGCAGGCGATGATGCTGGGGATGTCGAGGTAGGCGGCGACGGGACCCTTTCCGGTGCCGACCAGATACGCTTCGTCCGCCTTAAAACGATGGACGCCGAAGCGATCTTCCTGGGCGTAGATCGCCACAGTTCTGAGCCCGAGCTCGGTGGCGGCGCGGAACACGCGGATGGCAATCTCGCTGCGGTTGGCCACGAGCAGCTTGCGCCACGCTTTTTTCGGAGCTGCGGTGGCAGCGTGGGAACCTTCGATTGGGGCTTGATCTCGAACTACGCTCATAAAAATGTCAGGAGGTTATAGGGTCTGCGAACACGGCTGGCAATGGGTGAGTGCGGAATCGCACTCAAAGGTGCGCATCTCAGATTTTTCGTGCTCGCGTTTCCTACTCGTACTCGTACTCGTACTCGTACTCGTAATCCTAAAAAGAGCAGTTGAGGGTCTCGAATTCTCGCAACTCATTCCATTTGCAATTCGTTGTACAAATCCATGTTGCAACCAAGAAGGTGAACTACGGAGCAGTTGGATTCCATATCAGTTCAGGCACTTACAAAAAGGAATGACTCT
>CAMBEJ010000191.1 GCA_945865375.1 Akkermansia muciniphila
GACCACAACTACGCCGCAGTTGGCAACTCAAGGCGACTTCCTGCGTCGTCTCGCCCGCCAAACCGCCGACGCCCCCGGCCTCGAATGGCTCGCTGAAGCCTCACCTCACCCTCCCGCTGACTCTCAACTGCGGGTTTTCGGTGTAGGCCGAACATTCCGCCCTGCCCGGATCAATAGCGTCCAGTTTGCCGGCGGACAGTTGGCCTGCCTTCAACTTTGCTTCCGCGTGAGACTCCTCGAAATCCACGAATATCTTCTGACGCCGTTTGCCATCGGCAAAGAACGACACCATGAAGCTGAACTGGTCCTTTTCCTCGGTGGAATTGTCCCTGGCAGCGATGCGGCAAGCCTTGCTGCGAACGCGGTAGATTTTGACGACAACGGAGCCGGTCTGAACTTCCATCGGAAACGACATACGCTTCTTGCTCATGTGTCCCATTGCGTTAGGACTCTGTTGGGAAAACTAGCAATTTATTCAAATCCAAAAGGAAAGATGGTGCGCACTGTAGGTTTCGAACCTACGACCCCTACCGTGTGAAGGTAATGCTCTACCACTGAGCTAAGCGCGCGTTCACCAGCGAAAACCGTTGAAATGTGCTTGGTATTCATTGGTTTCCGTAAAGTTACTCGGAACTCCGAGTGCTTAGAATCTTCACGAGTCCGTTACCCAAATCAAGGCAAAAGTCCGCACCTGGAGGAGATTCGAGTGCGCGGCAGCTCGTGATGAGTGACTTCCTATTCAAGGGACGGCGCTCCATTGACTATCCAGATTGGTTCTGGTGAAAATCGGGCATGGCAACCACTGACTTGAAGATTGAAACGCTGACCCACGGCCAAGGCCCCACGCCGAACAAAGGCCAAAGGGTTTCCGTCCACTACACGGGCTGTTTCACCGACGGCAAGAAATTCGACAGCTCCCTCGATCGCAACGACCCATTCAGTTTTGTGCTGGGTGAGGGGCAGGTCATCGCCGGTTGGGACATCGGCGTCGCGCGGATGAAAGTGGGCGACAAGGTCAAGCTGATCATCCCGCCGGAACTGGCCTACGGTCGGGATGGTTATCCGGGTGCCATCCCCCCGAATTCCACATTGGTATTTGAAGTCGAACTGCTCGCTATCGGCTGACGTCCAAAGCGACAGCGTTCTGAGATTGCCGCAGGACAGCTCATTGCGAACAACCCTCCGTACCCAATGCCTCTAATGTCTGGCAGCGAATGTCTCGTCCAAATCACGCAGCCGACGTGACAGATCGCGAGCGATGTTCAATACAAGCAGTCCGTATTGATCTGGAGCTTGCCGGAACATGTGGTCGAAAGCCACCGCAGGCAAGCTCAGCAGCGTGCTTGTGCTCGTGGAGATCACGATGGCGGATCGCGGCAGCGTTTCCAGAATGCACATCTCCCCGAAGAACGAAAGTGCCGGGAGTGCCGCCAAACTCACCTCCTGAGCCGAGCCGAGGCTCTTTATTACCTTCACGCTTCCGCGTCACGATCAAATAAAACCGATTGCCAGGATCGCCTTCTCGCAGGATGACGGTGCCTGGTGCGACCTCCGTCCGATCAGCCCGAGTCAACAAGCAATCCAGAGCGGCGTCGCTAAGGCCCGCGAAAATCGGAACCGCTTTTAATGCAGGGTGCATGTCGCACGGAGGCACTCACTCCTGGCCTGCTGGTTTCATCGGCATAAAATAGCAGACAAAATAATTTGAGGAGGGATCAGCGGCGTTGAGAGCGCGGCCGAGTATGGCAAGGATCGAGGTGAAGAGGAGGATAGAGTTTTATTTCGATGCGCTCGCGGCGATGGCTTCGGAGACGGTTTTGGTGCCGCTGGGCTTGTAGGCGTCGAAGGGGCCGTCGGCGCCGCCTTTGGGCCAGGTGGCTGGATCGGCGTATTGGCCGTCATCCTTGTATTCCTTTTGCAGCCTAGTGATCTCGACTTTGAGCTCGGCGAACTTGGCGGCGACCGCGGGCTTGCTGGCATCCTCGGCTGAGTAGAGAAGGTTGTGCTGCTCAGTCGGGTCCTTGATGAGGTCGAACAGCTCGTAGGCGTTCGTCTTCCAATAGTGGATGAGCTTGTGGGTGGCCGTCCGGACGCCGAGGTGAGCGGCTGTGTTATGATGGCCGGGGTCGTGGTAATAGCGATAGTAATGGGTGGTGCGCCAGACGACGGGCGCTTCACCGCGCAGCAACGGCACAATCGAACGGCCTTGCATCGAGGCCGGGATGGCCATGCCGGCGAGATCGAGAAAGGTGGGGGCTAGGTCGATATTGGAAACGAACTGCTCGGGGACGATGCCCGCCTTGATGCCGGGGCCGCGCACGAGGAGCGGGACATTCAGGCCAGGCTCATACATGAGGCGCTTGTCGTAAAGACCGAGGTCGCCAAGATACCATCCGTTGTCAGCGGAATAGATGACGATGGTGTTCTTGGCAAGACCGGTCTGGTCGAGGTAATCGAGCACTTTGCCCACTCCATCATCCACGCCTTGCACGCAGGCGAGGTAGTCCCGCATGTAGCGCTGGTATTTCCATTTGATCAGGTCTTTGCCGGTGAGTGTCTTGCCGTCCACGTTCAGCTCCATGGGCTTGACATTGAGCCACTGGTTCAGAGCGGGGCCTTTGAGGTCGGCGGGTGGATCGAGCTTGAGATCGTTGCGCGTGAGGTCGCGGGCGACGGTTTGTTGATTGGCCGGCAGCGCGCTGGGGCGGGTGGCGTAGTCGTCCCAAAGCGTGTCGGGTTCGGGGATGACTTTGTCCTTGAATATCGCCTTGTTGCGCTCGTCTGGCTCCCACCCTCGGTGCGGCGCTTTTTGGTGGAGCATAAGAAAAAACGGCTTGTTCTGCGGACGCGTTTTCAGGAACTCGAGGCCGAGGTCGGTGGTGATATCGGTGCAGTGCCCTTCGATGGTGAGCTTCTGACCCGCCACGAGGAAGGCTGGATTCCAATACGCGCCCTGGCCGGGGAGAACGATCCAGCGGTCAAACCCCGTTGGGTCGGATCCGAGATGCCATTTACCGATCATGCCGGTGTGGTAGCCGCCTGCTTGCAGGTGCTTGGCGACGTTGTCTCGTGCGCCGTCGAAGCGATTGAAAACCGGCACACCATTGCGATGGGAATACTGCCCGGTCAGCAGCGTTGCTCGACTCGGCGTGCAGATGGAATTAACGACAAACGAGTGTTTGAACCGCACGCCGTCCTTGGCGAGGCGGTCGATGTGCGGCGTCTGATTCACCTTCGAACCGTAAGCGGAGATGGCGTGCTGCGCATGATCGTCGGAGAAGATGAACAGGATGTTGGGCCTCTGGACGGCGGAGAAAACAGAGCCGCAAGAGAGCGCGAAGAACGCCAGTGGAAGCAGGATTTTCATGGGTGCAGAATAACGAACCAGCGAAGGTTGTCCATGCCGGCGGTGAGGAGTCTGCGCCTCTCAGATGTTTCGTCCTCGCATTTAAGGCGCTCTCTCGCCGACAAAGAAGGGAAAGAGCCGTTTGAGTTCCATCTTGTCGGGCTGTTTCCCATACTCGCACAATTCAAACGCTTCCGCATGCTGGACCTTTTCGGCAGCCTCCTGCCCATAGAACTCACCGAGTTTGGCGCGGAACCGGTTGGCCTGGTCACGGTAACGCTTGTCAAAGGCCGCCCGCACCACCCGTCGCCGCTCTTTCTGTTTCTCAGGGTCGGTCGGAACATTCTCCACCGATCCGTTCGCTCCTCCTTCATAGAACTGCGAAACCAGCGCATCGATCGCGTCGAGCCGCTTCTCGATCACCGGATCAATGGAGATGGCCACTTCGGGTTGGAACGGATTCGGCCTTTGAAAGCGGTCCGGGGAGTACATGAAAACCGGGTTTCTCTTCAGCTCAGGCACGTCTGGACAAAAGAAAGGGACAGTCACCATGTACGCCGCATCTTGCACCAGGATCGCGGTGTAGCGATGGTCTGGATGATAATCGTTAGGGCGGTGGCTAATCACGAGATCCGCCTTCCATTCGCGGATGAGGCGAGTGATTTTCCGTCGGTTTTCGAGGGTCGGCTCCAGTTCTCCGTCGTGAATATCGAGCACTTCGGAAGTGATGCCGAGGATCGCCGCAGTCTGGATGACTTCCGCTAGACGCCGCTTGGCCAGCGGCCCACCCGCTTCACGCCAATGGCCGATATCTCCGTTAGTCACCGACACGAACTTCACGTGATGCCCTTTGGCGGCCCACATCGCGGCCGTGCCACCAGCTTGAATCTCGCAATCGTCAGGATGCGCTCCAAAACAGATGATGCGCAGCTTGCCCTCGTCGGGCGGAGGCGCGGCAGCAGCTTGAGCGGCATGGATTCGGGCGACGAGGAACAGGGCCGCAAACAAACTGAGGAATCGGTTGGTGGTGGTCATCCTTGAACCATGACAGGACGGAGCCGTCACGACAACACAGAGATTGTCAGAAGAATCTGGCCCCTCGTTCCGTTCGCCGCACGGGGTTTGCCGGATGATCAGACCTCCGTAAAATCGGTTGGAATCGTGATCTGGAGGCGCCACCTCAATGCCTGCATTTGTCGCAATCGTAATCGTCATCTTACTCGTAATCCTCGGGTGTTGTCCCTGAAACGGAGGGGTGGATTACGATTACGATTACGATTACGATTAGGAGCAGGGAATTGGAGTCGCTCGAGCATCAGGCTAAAGAGGGTCGTTTTACTGAGTTCAAACTTTAACGACAACCTCGGCATGCACGGAAGCCATGGTTTGGTTCAGTTTCGAGATTGAATCGGAAGCGAGCTTTCATTAAGTTATCGCCATGCATCACTTCCAGCTCCATGCCTTTCGCGGGCTCGTTGCAATCGCCATCTCGCTTTTATCATACAATCCATCGGCAGTGGCACAACCTGCGGCCAAAGGTCCCATAAAAGCCCTCCTGATCACGGGCGGCTGCTGTCACAATTACAAATTCCAGGCCCAGGCGCTGACGGAGGGAATCAACAAATGGGCGCCTGCGGACCCCGAAGTGGCGGCCAAAGTGAGTGCCCTCCGCCTCGGCAGCAGTTTGCCAGGCTCCGACAAACGGGCGGTTGTGGAATGGACCATCGTCAACGAGGGCGGCACCGGGACCAAAGCTCAGATCGGCCTTTACTCATCTCCCGACTGGGCCAAGCCCTATGACGTCATCATCCATAACGAATGTTTTGCCGACACGGACGACGCGGACTACATCCGCCGAATCACGGCAGCTCACAAAGCGGGCAAACCGGCCCTCGTGATCCACTGCGCCATGCATACCTATCGCGCCTGGAAGTCCGACGACTGGCGTGAGTTTCTTGGAGTCACAAGCCGACACCATGAGCACCAGAGCCGTTATCCCGTGCGGATCGTCGCTCCTGAACATCCGATCATGAAGGGGATTTGGTCGAGTTGGACCACTCCGATGGATGAGCTCTACGTCATCGAAAAACTGTGGCCTACAGCGAAAGCGCTCGCGGTTTCAAAAAGCGAAAAGACCGGCCAAGAACAACCCGTTGTCTGGGCCAACAATTACTACGGCACACGCGTCTTCGGCACCACTTACGGCCACTCGGACGATACTTTCGGCGATCCTGTGTTCATCGATCTGCTCGCCCGTGGCTTTTTCTGGGCGGCCGGAACGATCAAATAGTTCGGGAACCATTGATTGCGTTCGAAACCGATTCCGCAAGGCTGCCGCGCATGGAGTGGGATCCTCCGCGAACCCGCGGGTCGGAGACCCTGCGCCACAGCTTTTCAAAATGGGAGCTGCTGCAAAAGACATGGACGCCGCTTGCAGCCAGGGTTTCATCCGGTAAAGTGAGCCATGTTCTTGACTGGGCTCGGCACATTCTGTCCCCCCAACCGTTTCACTCAAATTGAGTGCTGGGCGGCGCTGCAAGACGCGCCTCAGTTTTCCAAACTGACCGCGCGTTCCCGCGCCATTTTGCGGAAAGTCCTCCTCGGCCAGAGTGGCATCGAGAGCCGTCAGCTTGCCTACGAACAGCTCAGCGAGGCCTTTGAGCTGAACCCCGACGCGCTGCACGCCCGGTTCGCCCGCCACGCGCCCCTCCTTGCCGCCGGAGCAGCAGAACGTGCCTTGGCCGACGCTGGACGAGCCCCTCGTGACATCGACGCCATCCTCATCAGCACCTGCACAGGCTATCTGTGTCCAGGTTTGACAAGTTACGTGTCGGAGCGGCTGGGGTTGCGCCCCGACGCGCTGATGCTTGATCTGGTCGGGCAAGGCTGCGGCGCGGCGCTGCCGAATCTCAGAACCTCGCAGGCGTTGATCCAGTCCGGAAAATGCACCTGTGTTTTGTCCGTTTGCGTCGAGGTGTGCAGCGCTGCATTTTGTCTCGACGACGATCCAGGCGTCCTCATCAGCGCCTGCCTATTCGGCGACGGGGCGGCGGCGGCGGTGCTCGACCGCGAAGCCGCACCGCTCAAGAGGCGGGTCGAATGGGTGGACGCAGAGTCTGTCCTGGCGCCCGCCGAGCGTGAGTCGCTGCGGTTCGAACATCATGGCGGCATGTTGCGTAATATTCTGTCGCCGGAGGTCCCAGCCATGGCCGCGAAACACGCGAAGTCGGTGCTGGAATCGCTGCTGGCAAGGCACGAGATCAACCCATCGGAAATCAGCGGTTGGATCCTGCATGCAGGTGGAAAGAACGTGCTGACCGCCTTGCGCAACTCCCTCGCATTGACGCACGCAGACGTCTGCGGCAGCTCGGACATTCTCCGTGATTTCGGCAACCTGAGCAGTCCGTTTGTGCTGTTCGTACTGCAATCAGCACTTCTGAAAGGCACTCCTGGAGGCCGCTGGTGGATGGCCTCATTTGGCGCGGGCTTCAGCAGCCACGGCGCGTTGCTCAGAGTCGATTAACTCCCCTGCCCCATGGCGATGCCTCGTCTCATTATGCCGGAGTGGTTGGACACGCTGCCGCCCAGTGACCCGCGCGCCAGGGCTTCCCGTCGCGATCTGCGGCGAATCAATTCGATTATGGGTCATGCGGGATTCTTTGGTAAAGAGTTGCCCAGGCACTTCGCCAGTCGATCACCACAAAATATTGTGGAGATCGGATCAGGCGACGGCGAATTCCTCCTCACCGTCGCCCGCAAATTGGCGAGGCGCTGGCCGAAGCTCGAGGTCACGATCGTCGATTTGCAGCCCGCCGTGACACCGGACACATTGGAAGCGTTTCAAGAGCTGGGCTGGATCGTGGATGTCGTGACGGCCGACGTGTTTGAGTGGGTTAGCCGCTGCGAGGCCGTTGACATCATAATCGCGAACCTCTTCCTGCACCATTTTCATGATGAGCCGCTAGCGGGGCTTTTTCAGCAACTATCGTCGCGCACGAGAGTGTTCGGCGCGTGCGAGCCGCGACGTTCAGCGGCGGCGCTCGCGGCAAGCCGTTCGCTCGCCTTGATCGGCTGCAACGACGTCACTCGCCACGACGGACCCGTGAGCGTTCAAGCGGGATTCAGCGGAGTCGAGCTGTCGGCATTGTGGCCCTCGAGTGGCGGCTGGCAACTGGATGAAGCGAAGCATGGATTCTTCAGCCACGGATTCGTGGCCACTCGCGCAACGAGGCCTGCATGAGCGACCAAAGGCCCATCACGATTATAGGTGGCGGTCTGGCCGGTCTGACCCTGGGCATCGGCCTGCGGCGGCGCGGAGTACCCGTCACTCTTTGCGAGGCAGGCGCCTACCCACGCCACCGGGTCTGCGGCGAATTCATCAGTGGACGCGGCCAAGCGACGCTTGCGCGATTGGGGCTTCAAGAACGATTGCTCGCCGCCGGAGCTCGGCCTGCGACGACCGCGATGTTTTTCTCGGAAAGCAGGACATCGAATGTGAAACGATTACCTGAGCCCGCGCTGTGCATTTCACGATTCCAGTTGGACGGCTTGCTCGCTTTCGAGTTTCGCGCTCTGGGCGGGGATTTGATTGAGAATCATCGGCACAAGCAAACCGGAGCTCAAGAGGGACACGTCAGGGCGACCGGCCGCCGCTCCCAACCTGTGGATCGAGGCTGGCGTTTGTTTGGACTCAAGATTCACGCGCACCACATCGCGCTCGAAGCAGATCTGGAAATGCACCTGACCCGGAACGGCTACGTGGGCCTTTCTCGGTTGAGCGAGGATCTGGTCAATGTGTGCGGGCTTTTTCGCAGCCGCACGACACAGCCTGATCTCGCCACTGAATGGGGCTCGTGGCTGGGCGGACAGCCGGGTTCAAGGCTGCGGGATCGTCTTGCCAAAGCGTCGTTCGTGGAGGCTTCCTTCTGCTCTGTGGCAGGGATCGCGTTGAGGCCACAGAAAGCGTTGAAACAGGACGAGTGGTGCGTCGGCGACGCCATCACCATGATCCCGCCAGTGACCGGAAATGGGATGTCCATGGCCTTCGAATCTGCTGAATTAGCCCTGGAACCTTTGCATGCCTATAGCCAAGGACGAATGAGCTGGCAGAATGCCCAACAGCAGGCAGCCCGTCGATGCGACGAGGCTTTTGCCAGACGGTTGACCGGGTCATCCTTTCTGCAGACGGCGGTTTTCAGCCCCGCGTGGCGTTGGCTGCTGATCAGCCTCGTGGGGCGATGGCCCCTCGTCTGGCGACTCCTGTTCAAAGACACCCGGTGAACTTTTGTGTCATGCGCGTTAACGAACCTGCTGAGGCATGCCGAAGGCGGGGAGTGCTTTGTAAAGCGCGTTGTGCGTGCGCAGGTTGTGGCGCATCAGGAAATAGCCGGCGGCCACTAGTGACGTCGCATGGGGTCAGAGATGACTATTGACATACATAAGGAGTATTTGCAGAATTTAGCGCGTGCCACGCAAGCTGCGTTTGGAATATGAAGGAGCCGTCTACCACCTGATGAATCGTGGGGATCACAAGGAAGAGATCTTTCTCGATGACCAGGACCGGCGGCGTTTTCTGGAAACGCTGGGCGAGGCCTGCCGGAAGACCGGTTGGCAGATCCACGCCTACTGCCTGATGGGAAATCACTTTCATCTGGTGGTCGAAACGCCCAAGGCCAATTTGTCCGCGGGCATGCACTGGTTACTGGGCACTTATTCCTCGCGTTTCAATCGTCGGCATAAAATGTCCGGGCACCTCTTCAGCGGACGCTATAAGGCCCTGATCGTGGACGGCAGGGGCGGCGGTTACCTCAAGACGGTGTGCGATTATGTTCATTTAAATCCCGTTCGGGCCAAGCTTCTCAGAGCTGTGGAGCCCCTGCAGGCGTATGCTTGGAGCAGTTACGACGCGTATTTGAGAGAAGCCAGCCGTCGGCCCGAGTGGCTGCGGACGGACCGTGTGTTGGGGGAATGGGGCATCCCGGAGGACAATGGTGCGGGGCGTCGGCAATTTCAGGCGGGCATTGAAGGGCGTCGGCAGCAGGAAATGTGCAAGGAAAACCCTGAGTGGAAGCCGCTGCGTCGGGCGTGGTGTTGGGGGCCGAATGATTTCCGGGAGGAACTGCTGGAA
>CAMBEJ010000192.1 GCA_945865375.1 Akkermansia muciniphila
CGGAAGAGATTCGAAAATATCAGCTGCACGCGCCGTTTCACCCATTCAAACTGGTTTTATCTACCGGGACCGAGATTCCGGTTGAGCATCCCGAGTTCTTGTGGATGCCTCGTGGAGGTCGCTTGGTGATGGTGAGCAGATCCGAAGACGATTACGAGGTGATCGATTTGATACACGTGGTGAGTTTGAAAGTCAGTGAACACGTCTCGGATTGAACGTCCAACAATCAGGTCGAGACGAACCGCTGCCAAGCGTCTCGGTTACGGAGTTGGCCGGTGTTTTAGGACGGCCTGTGTGTTTGCGACGGTGCGCTGACGGCAGCGGTCGCTCACCTGAGCCGTTAGGCCACTTCGCACGCCACACGTATTTTCAAACACATGAGCGATAAGAGATACATATTCGTGAGTCGTCCGACGCGCATTGGCGAGGTGTTCGAGTGTGCCTACGGTAGCTTTCATGACTTCTTGCACCAGGAGGGTTTTGTTGCCCGGCGTCTTGGCCAGACCGACTACTCACGCAAAGCGCCATTGCGCGCAGTCATCGCCATCATTGATGAGTGCTGTGGTGCTGTCGTTCTTGGATATCCGCAGATGGAGTTTCATCACGAGGTTCGTCGTTCTGCCGAGGTGCAGGACACCACGGGCTATGTGTTCCCGACACCTTGGAATCAGATTGAGGGCGCATTGGCTTATCGCGCCCGCGCACCGGTGCTCGTTGTGGCCCACAGCGGCGTTTCCGGTGGTGTATTCGACCACGGAGTGACCGGCGAGGGCGTGCTTCACGTTGACCTGTCACAGCCCGATTGGTTTCAGCAGCCTGTGTTTTCACAGCCATATGCAGAGCGGAGAGCCGATGTTCAGAGATGCTTACAGAAACCTACCACCGTGGCCTAACAAAGACGGTCCATCGAACGGGAGCCAGCCATTCCGTTCAGATTGAAATACGAGCGTTATCGCGGGCTGGCTCCCGTCGCTGGCCTGAAACGTTAGGCCAAGCAGCACGTTCCCGAGGAATTTGAGCCTTGCTCCAGATGCGCCAATGACGTAGCGTCAAGGGCAATGGTTTTTTATGAGACCGCCATCTTTACAGAGCAGGTCGTGGAGTTCCTCGACGATGACTCGTATGGAGAGCTTCAGAACCTGCTCGTTCGTGAACCTGAGTCGGGCAATCTTATCCCTCGTTCACGTGGCCTTCGCAAGATTCGCTGGCGGGTCGCTGGCAGAGGGAAGCGCCGCGGCATCAGGGTTATTTACTACCTCGTCACCCGTGAGCAGATTTACATGCTCTATGCCTACGCGAAGAATAAACAAGAAAATCTGACCCAAGAACAGACCCAGCGACTACGAAACCTAGTTGACCGACACTTAGCCAATGAATAAAAGCGATTTTGAACGCCTTTGCGAGAGCATCCAGCAAGCAGGAGAGATTCGGAAAGGACTTCGGAAGCCTTCCCGAGTTTTCCATCACGGACGGTCGGACGTAAAGGGCATTCGTGAGCGGCTCGGACTTACTCAATCGCGTTTTGCCGCGCTGATGGGCGTCAGCAGCCGGACCCTCCAGAACTGGGAGCAAGGCCGCCGCGAGCCGGAAGGGCCAGCCAAGGCTCTACTACGAGTCGTGGAGCGCGAACCACAAGCTGTATTGCACGCACTCCACGCGTGATGCTCACACCTAAACAATGGCCTACCATGCGCTGCAGCGAACCCGGCCATCGCGTCCCGGTTGCAATCCAACGCCCTCGTGGGCCGGGTCGCTTCGCTCTCCTCGCCACCCATGAATAACTTCGGATTACCTATATTGGGTCGTTAGGCCGCTAAAGCCATGATGCACACAACTACAACTCAAGAAAGGATCCCACAATGACACGTTTCTCTCTCACGCTGACTCTGGCGCTGCTCTTGTCCTCCCTGTCCTTGGCGACCGCAACGGCCGCACCCGCCGGCGCCCAAGCCGTGGACGAGGCTTGGCGCAAGGCGATCACCGCCAACGATCTCAACGCCGTCATGGCGCTCTACGCCGAGGACGCGGTGATGTGGCTTCCCGACGCCCCTGAAGCAGAGGGCCGGGAGGCGATCCGCAAATCCTTCGCGGGCCTACTGGCCGCCAATACCGTGACTGGCACCACCTTCGCCAATACTCACTATCAAACCGCTGGCAACCTTTCGGTCGGTTGGGGCGATTTCACTCTCACCCTCTCTCCAAAGGCCGGGGGCAGCCCTGTTACCCTGTCTGGTCGCTTCTCGGTCATCGCGAGGAAAGAGGGTGGCAAGTGGGTTTACGCGGTTGACCACGCCTCAACTCATCCCGCTCCTGCGACGCCACGCTAATGCAGCTTGCTCAAGTGCCTAACAATCGGGTCGAGTCGAACCGCTGCCAAGCGTCTCGGTTGCGGAGTTGGCCGGTGATTACGGACAGTTTTCGCGTTTACGACGGTGCGCTGTCGGCAGCGGTCGCTCACCTGAGCCGTTAGGCGGAATTCCAAAGTTGCCATGCGCAACGGTAGGCATTAATTTCGAGGTTATGGACATTCAAGGTATTCGTGAGGCTTTGCATAGGCAACCCTTTGAGCCGTTTACGATTCGATTGGCTGACGGACGTTCCTTGCGGATTCCGCATCCTGATTTCGTGGCTGTGGGTCCGCGACGAATTGTGGTCGTTGGCGAGGACGACTCGTGGTCGATCATAGAGCCGCTTTTGATTGTCTCGTTGGAGGGGGAAGCGAGTCGTTCTTCGTTGCATTCCGGTCAGGGAACCTCCCAAACGTGACCCGCCGAAGTCGCTCCACGCCGCCAACCGCGGTGGTTCGAGGCATTGGGAGTAATGTGAACGCTGATCTCCAGTGCCGAGCTTCGGCTGACAGCGGCGGTCGGTGAGGTGTGTCGTTGGGTGTGATATGAGAAAGCGCTTTCTGCAAACTGGGATCTTTGGAGTGCTGGCAGGCTCGACAACTGTGGCGTCAGCCTGCGGGTTCTGCATAGCCATGGAAATGGATGTCATCCTGCCTCCGATTGAGCTGTGGGTCTTTCTGGCGATCACATGGTTTGTGTCCAACGGTATCACCCGATCAGCGACGGGTATTTCAATCCCTTGGCAGCCAGGAGCTCTGGGCACCGTCCTGATTGCTATTGCTGTCTTGTTGCTTGGGGCCGCCGCACTCGGTCCTATAATCGTGCTTCCGCTGTTCGTGCCTTGTATCCTCGGTTTTGTGCGCTCCTTGAGGCCAAGCCTGGGTAATGTCGGCAGTCGAGGTGAGAGGACGATACAGGTAGTAGGCTGGGTGCATGTTGTCGGCGTTCTCTGCGCTACGACGTTGCTGGTGCAAAACCACGTCTACCCAAAGCCGGAGCGCTACATTTGCAAGTGGCTAATTGGCCCTCCCGTATCGGAGCTCTTCAGGGAACTGCGCACCACGGAACCGAATTCCCTACCCGCCTACAGATACGTGATTTAACACGCCAGTTGGGGGGATCGTCCGCTGTTAAGGCTACAGAGCGCATTGGAGAGATCGGTGAACCCGGCGATATTGTCCTGCTTCGGCAAACCTTGAGCCGGTTTCCAGAAAACAAACATCCACTCGCTTTCTCAGCAATCAGTAATGCGGTGAGCAGGCTGCAATCCAGGCGGAAGAACACCCAACCATTCGGTCCATCTAACTGGAGCCAGCGATTTCGTTCAGAGTGAAGTACGAGCTTCATCGGCGGCTGGCTCCCGTCGCTGACCTGTCGTTCGGCGACTGAGCGCACTTGCACTGAAACTCCCGACCATCTATGGTGGTTTATGCAAACGCTCCATGTTGAAACCACCTGCACAGAAAGTGGTGTGATCATTCTCCGCAATCTGCCAATTCACGAGGGCGATTCCGTGGAGGTCGTCCTTATCCCGCGTTCCTCAGCGGCGTCCGTGCAGGAGCGCCGCCATTTGCGCGGGGAGCCTGTAGAGTATTTCCGCCCGTTCGAACCTGCAGCCGAGAGCGACTGGGAGGCGACGCAATAGCCGATGATCGTTCTCGACACGCACTTTGGTTATGGTGGGTTCACGGCGAATCTCGTGTTTCATCTGCTCTGCTTGCCTACTTGGATGGGCAGGAGAATGGCATTGGCGTCAGCGCGATTTCCTGCTGGGAGGTCGCCAAGCTCGTGGAGCTTCGGCGTATCACTCTTTCGCGTCCGGTCGGTGAGTGGCTGGACTTTGCACTCGACTATCGGGGCGTTCAACTTCTAGCGCTTACTCCACGTATTGCTGCAGAGTCCACGCGGTTGCCCGGCACATTCCATCGCGATCCCGCTGACCAGATTATTGTGGCTACTGCACGTGTCTTGAGCTGTTCTTTGCTCACGCTTGACTCCAAGATTCTCGGTTATCCTCATGTCCAAGCTCTCTCACGTCCACCACCCGTCGCCGAACAAAGTCGGTCGAGCGAACGGGGATGAGCCGTTCACGTTAGTTGTGTTTGCCGGACGCGCTCGGCGGCTCATCCCCGTCGCTCACCTCTGACGTTCGGCACTTTGAAGTCGCATGTTCCGAGACATTCCAGAATCCGACTGGCGACACTTTAAGAGAGTGCATGAGGCTCTCCATGAGCGCTTCTGCCAGAGAGCGCTCGACGAATTGGCTGGCGTTGTTCATTCGAGCGCGGGTAGCGCATTTGACCGGTATCAGCGGGCCTGCGACCTCCTCCGGAATCGCAATCAGGAGTTGGCTCGTGCGTTCGATGACTTTCGGCGTTCGACAGCGGTGTTGCAGTTGGTGATCATGCGGAGGATGAGATTGCTCACGGACGAAGATCTGGGTGTTTTTACTGAGCAGACTCAGCAGACGGTGCGAGGCGTGGACTCGCTGGACAGTGCCGAACAAGTTGCTCCACGCGAACCGCCGCCCGCCGCTCCGGTTCGAAGCGTCACAGGGGATATGAAGCCTGATTTGCAGAGCGGAGCACCGGTTGACGGCGGCGGTCGGTGAGCTCGTTAGCCCAGAACGAGCGCTTGCGGCTTATCCCATTCCGGCTAAGCTTTGGCTCATGAGTATCGCCGAACTTCGCAAGCTTCCTCCGACAGAGAAGCTCAAGATCATCGAAGCACTTTGGAGTGATCTCGCCGGCGAAGAAGAGTCGTTCGCCAGTCCTGCGTGGCATGAGGATGCCCTGCGTAAGACCGAGGGAGAGTTTGCCGCCGGGCGCATCGAGATTCTGGATTGGGAAGATGCGAAGAAGGAGTTGCGCAAGCGCTTTTGAATGAAGGTCCGGCTACTTCGTTCCGCTTTCGAAGATTTGGCGACTGGGGGGCACTTTTACGATTCCCAGGAAGCAGGTGTTGGTGATTACTTTTTCGACAGCTTGTTCGCCGAGATTGATTCGTTGCTGCTTTATGCGGGCGTTCACCCGATTTGGTTCGGATTCCATCGAATGCTCGCAAGGCGTTTTCCTTATGCGGTCTACTATCGAGTCATTGCCGGTGAGGTCGTCGTGTTTCGCGTCCTTGATTGCCGTCGCGACCCGCGGTGGATTCGGACTGCACTCACAGAGGAGGGCTAACAAACCGGCTCCAGCCAACCCCGCGGGAGCGTCTCTGTTTCAAGTCGGACGGCAGCCGGTGCGGGGTCGCTGAGCCGGAACGTTAGGCGACTTCGCACGCGCTATTGAGCCAGAGCCAAATAAATGACGAACTTCTTTCCCAGATATCCGACTTCACTGGCGCTGAGGCGAACGTGGCGCGCCCGCAATTCCTCCACAACCTCATTAGCGCGACGGTGTCGCAGGAAAAGTGCTTTGCCGACAAAGGTCACCACATCATAACCAAAGGTGGAGCCCGAGGGGACCAGGCGGTTGAGTTCCTCAGCCGCGTGGATGATCTGGTTGTCGCACCGGTCGCATTGCAGGAGTGTTTCCTGGGCGCTAAAGCAACCCAGGGCGAGGGTGTGGACTGTTTTGGTTTGCGTCTTCTTCACCTTGAGAGCGGCATGACAATCAGGGCAATCAGCCCGTGCCGAGCGAAAAGGCAAGATCGGTCGCTCCCTAAACAGATAAGGCACCGAACTCTCCCGGGCCATCTTCTCCATATATTCCTGGAACGTCTCCAAGGCCTTGAGGTCTATGCTTAGGGCGTTTTTTTTAGATCATGCTCTTGGAAGAAATGGCGGATGCTTTCCGGTGAGAGGGTCAGTTCCCGTTGCTGCTGCAGGTTGTCGGCGATCTGTTGGAAGCTCAACTCGGGATGCTTGATATATTCGACCAAGACCAAGACCGCAGCCTGCGTGCTCAACGACGTCGATGAACCCGGCGGTTGTGCTGCAGTCGCAAGCTCGCGCTGTTGGCGCTTAATTTGATCAGCGGTCGAAAGGTATCGAAACTCGCCTTGGACCTTGACGCGATCCAGCGCTCCGGCCTTATGCAAGTTGGTTAAAACGGCATGGCAAGGGTGCTGCAGCTTTTGGGCAAGTTCCCTGGCCGAAAGTCCGGCGGGACTGCGTCCGACCAAATAGTCAATAGTGGCCGTCAAGCTCCCGTGTTTGGAAAAGCCGATGTTCTTGTGGTGCCAGATACCTTCCCGGTTGAACTGGGGTGAGTCGTGGAACGTGTACCACTTGCCGTTATCGGTATAGCTTCTGAAGTAGCCGATCTGCTTGAGCAATCGTCGCACCGTGATGCACGCGTAATCCAGAGCCTGAGCCAGCTCGGCTAGCATCCAGCATTTGCGGCGATGGAACAATTTTCCCAACCGTTCTGTGGGGCGAGATTGAGCAGACACAAAGAATGATCAAGTATTAAGTTTAGAACTGAATACTTAATACTCTATTATCGATCTGTCATCCGTCAAACCCGCTCGTGCCAAAACCAAGGAATTACCACACATTCATAAGCAATTGATGATGTGATGTTTAGAACTCCGCAAGCGCGACACACTCAGAAACTCATACCTGGACTCCTACCCGAAACATGATCAAGTATGAAAACCCAAATAATCCTAAGTCCTTGGGCATCAATGACCCAACTGAGTTTTGTGGCCATAGAAACTTCCTGGCACCACCCATGCCTTCTGGAGCTGAACTCCAAGGGGTTACAGCATAGAATTGCTCAAGAGGGTGTCAGGAATAGTGCCAGCCCGTTTCCACGGAGGTCAGGAGTTATGAGACTACGCCGAACGAGAGCCGAGTGAAGTCGGCCTTTTGAGCTGACATTCCAGCCCGGGGTCAAACCATAGCTTTGGCCTCGAGTTTCCGGGTCCTCGACTGTGGTGAGGGCATCCGAAGCGTTCGGCCTCTTAAGCGCGCTTGCTTCGGTCGGGTGTTTTTGACATGCTGAGCACATGAACGATCGAATCTCGATTCACCCGCGAATCTGCCACGGCCAAGCCTGCATCAGTGGGACACGCATTCCCGTTCACCAGATCGTCCGGATGTTCGCGCACGGAGACAGTATCGACACGCTTCTCGGCGCGTATTCTTCGATCACTCGAGATGACATTTTTGCCTGCCTTGACTACGCCGCCTCCCTTGCTGAGGAGCAGGTGATACCACTGGATGACGTCATGCTCACCCAATGAAGATTCTGGTGGACGAGAATATCCCGAATATTACCGTTCATGAGCTCCGGGCGATGCGACACGACGTTTTGGATATCCGCGGCACCGAACGACAGGGGATGTTCGACGACGAGCTTTGGCCTTTCGCTCAGGCGGAACGGCGCATGCTCGTCACGACGGACAAGGGTTTCTGCGAGCGCCGCGACGAGCAGCACTTCGGTGTTTTGGTGGTGCGTTTGCGCCAACCAAATGAACAGAGGATTCACGCACGGATCATGGGCGCATTTCGGCAGTTTGGTGAGTCGGATTGGCCGGGGTTACTCGTCGTCATGAGAGACACCGTTCAAAGCGTCCATAGAGCGTGAGCCGCCGTAGCCGAACCATCAGGTCGAGACGAACCGCTGCCAGGCGTCTCGGTTACGGAGTTGGCAGGTGATTGGGAACGGTTTGTGTGTTTGTCGGCGTGCGCTGTCGGCAGCGGTCGCTCACTCATGTCGTTCGCCGGGAATTCGAGCGTCGCTGGTGAGAGCATGGCATTGGGTTGCGAAGAGAGTTTTGTGACCACGGATTACGCAGATGACGCGGATGGGCGCGGATAAGAAAAAGCGCCTGTTCGTTTCATTCCGATCCGCGTCATCGGCGTTATCCGCGGTTTAATTCGGCTGCGGCTTGCAGTTCCGGAACAACCGTGGTTAGATTTCAGAGTGTCCCGACACGGACGGCTGTCACACCGAGATCAGCGAGAGTTGGTCAGAGTTTTTTGAGAGATGAGAGGCACCTCGCCGAACAATTCGCTCGACCCAACAGCGGCGATCGGTCCCCGTGTTTTATCGGCGTTTTTGACCCGCTGTGGCTGAAGCGTTCGGCCAGTCGCCAGCAGTTCGCATTATGGTTTTGGTCTGGCTGCCGGAGGCTGAAGTGAGGATGGTTTTGAAGGCAAATGGCCCTGGGGATGAAGGGACGCAATAAGTTTTTGCACTAATTTCCGGCTTCACTTCGCGGTTTAGGTTAGTTCTCTGGCAGATGGACAGAGAACAAGTCATTCAGGGGCAGCGTGTGAGCTCCGAAGATATCGCCATGATTGTGAAATGGCTGGCGGATTTCCCCGATTGGGATCGCACGCGTCTTTCCCGTGAGCTTTGCACGGTGTGGAACTGGCACAACGGGGCCGGTCGGCTCAAAGACATGGCCTGCCGGACGCTGCTTTTAAAGCTCGAGGCGCGGGGGCAAATTCGGCTGCCCCCGCGCCGAACCCCTTCGGTCAACGGTCTGCGCAATCGGAGCAGCGCCGAAGTGGCGCACGATCGGAGCCCTTTGGAGTGCCCGCTGGAGAGATTGAGACCGCTGCGGGTGGAGCCGGTGGAAGGCCTAGCGGAGAGGGCTTTGTTCCAGTTCCTCTTGCAGCGGCATCACTATTTGGGGCACCGCAATTGTGTCGGGGAGAACGTGAAGTACTTGGCGTGGGATCGCGCCAATCGCCCGATGGCTTGCCTGTTGTTCGGTGCGGCAGCCTGGAAGGTTCACGCGCGCGATGCCTGGATCGGTTGGGAGCCGGTCGTGCGCGAGCGTTCGCTTTTTCTCCTAGCCAACCAGGCCCGTTTTCTAATCCTGCCCTGGGTGCGGGTGCCCCATCTGAGCAGTCATTTGCTGAACCGGAGCGCGGCGCGCTTGTCTGCGGACTGGCGAAACAAATACGGACATCCGATTTGGCTGGTGGAGACGTTCGTGGAACGTGATCGGTTCGAGGGAACTTGTTATAGGGCCGCAGGCTGGCTGCCGGCGGGGCCGACCACGGGACGGACCCGCAACAATAAAGGGGCAGGGCCGGTCGCGCCGGTGAAGGAGGTTTATCTCAAGCCGCTCCGACCGGATTGGAAGCGGAGGCTGGCCTCATGAGCGATTGGGAGGGCCTGCTTAAGAAAACGCGCC
>CAMBEJ010000193.1 GCA_945865375.1 Akkermansia muciniphila
GGCTCCCCTTTGTCTGCAAAAGGCGCAAAAGGTGGGAATTCCGCCCTGAATCTACTTTCCGAAGAGGATCATGGGACGATCGAGCCCCTCGGTGGGCCGTCGACGGCCCACCGAGGGGTCACCAAGGCGTCAAACTCCGCTTCTCATCGGTTTTCCAGAGTTCTTTCTTGCCCCAATCCATCTCCAAGATCTAGCGTGGAGCCACGATCAGAATCCAAATTCCTATGAGTAGTTCTCCCAACGTGGCCGGGTGCCTGCGGACCAACGCAAGAAAAGAAAACAGAACTTGAGCCATCTATTGTGATAGCGTAACATGCTGTCACACATGATAGCAAAAGTAGTCACTCTTCGCCTCGCCCCAGCCGAATATCAGCGGGCCAGCGCATTAGCCCGGCGTCGGCGGCTCAGTCTCAATCGGTTGTTTCAAGAGAGCCTCCAGCTCATGGAACGGCAGGAACGCGAAAGGGACCTTTTCGACGACTTCTCCCTCATCGCCGAGAATGCGATTGAAACGGATGTCGAGTTCGCTCTTATCCCCCAAACGGAAGCCATGGGAACGCCGTGACAACCACCGGCTTCCGACGAGGTCAGGTTTGGCTTGTAAACTGGTCACCCGGGCGCGGTTCTGAACAAATTGGCAAGCGCCCAGCCGTAATCATCCAAACCGACGCCGCCAACTCTAACGCACGCTACCCAAACACTATCGTCCTGACGCTGAGCACCAAGGGACAGCCCGTGGCCACCCATGTCCAGATCGAGCCCGACCCCCGGAACGGACTCCGGGAAATCAGTTGGGTCAAGTGCGAACAGGTGCTCACCATTTCAAAGGAACGGCTCGAAGCCCACTGGGGCAGCCTTTCCGACACGGACATGGCCAGGATCGAAGCGGCACTGAAGTTAGCGCTGGGGATGTGAACGGAGGACAAAGGGACGGACAAGTCTCTCCCAACGTTCTCACTTTCTGAGAAAAAACCGGATTTTTCCTCGAGGGAATGTGTCAAATGTTATGGCGCTTTACGCGCGCGAAGGTCGACCCTCGTCATGCGGGAAATCCGGCCAGGAACCGTTCCACTTCGCAACGAGAAATCGCAGGATGTCAGGAGGTTGCCCCTGGGAGCGCGGCCTTTAGGCTGCAGGAAAGTGGCCAATCCAGGGCACGGGAGTTTCTTTCATCGCAGCCTGAAGGCCGCGCTCCCAGGGCAGGGTTCAGACCTGAAGTTGCCGACAAGTGCTTTATTCAACTTTTTTTGAAATGAGGTCCCCTCTCTGTGTTCTCCCAATCTCTGTGCTGATATTTCGGAAAAAGCCGGGAATTTTAGCGCAGAGTTTTGGAGAGCACAGAGGTCAGAGTTCCGCACCCGCGTCTCGCTTTCCGGCTTCAACCTTTCAAAACTACGCAATGCGATTTGGCCCCTATGTCAGGAGGTCTGAAGTTCAGGAATTCCGTCGCGTGGATCTCCACGCCCGGCGAAAAGTCTCCAAGGAAACGGGTGAACGGTGTGTGCGGATTCGTCACGTCTCGCACCGAGAATGCCATTGCCCATTGACCCGGCTCCCACGAAAATCACTTTATCACGAAAGTAGTCATGCGGGGTGATTTTCTCGTCCAATTACCAATTGTCTGTCCCCGGGGAGCTATTGTCTGTCCCCGGGGAGCTTCGCCTGGGCAACCGATGTGTTGACTCCACGTTCTGCGGGGAGTTGAATGCTTCCGCAATCCGTGACGATGTATTCCGCAAAATCTTTTGTCCTTCTCTGTCTGTGGCTGGCCACCACGGTTCCGTTGGCTGGCGCTGATTTTCCCGAAGCCAGCCGACGGTTTGTGGAACAGCATTGCTTCGAGTGCCACGACGCCGAGACGAAGAAGGGAGGGCTGGATTTGACGGAGTTGAGGTTCGAACTTGCGAAGTCCGAAAACTTTTCCAAGTGGGCGATGGTGCATGATCGTGTCTCCAGTGGCGAAATGCCCCCGAAACAAAAAGCGCGGCCCGACGCAGCGGAGCTGGAACCGTTCGCGAAACATTTGTCTTCATCGCTCATCGCGGTGGAGCAAGCCGTCATGGCCAAGGAAGGAAGAGCGACGAGGCGTCGTTTGAATCGCTATGAATATGAAAACGCGCTGCGAGATTTGTTGCGCGCTCCCTGGTTGCAGGTGCGCGATTCGCTCCCTGAGGATGGCGAGGCGCATCGTTTCAACAAGGTAGGTGCTGCGCTGGACGTGTCCCATGTGCAGATGGCCCGGTATCTCAGCACGGCGGATCACGCGTTGCGCCAAACCATCGCCACACAGTCCGCGCGCCCTGAAACGAAAGTGACTCGCTACTACGCCAGAGATCAGCGCAGCTACACGGGGCCCATGAAATTCAGCGTCTTCAATACGGCACCCGAGCGAGCCACTTTCCCTGTTCTGGGGTTCAAGGGACAGCCCGAGGTGCGCGCCGGCAATGCTCCCATCTCGGTTGGCGCGACCAATTCAGAACTGCGCGAGTTGGAGGGCGTTGGTGTGGTCGCCAGCGCTTATGAGCCTATCGAGCCGAAGTTCAACCAGTTCAAAGCACCTGTCGCAGGCCGCTACAAGCTGCGCTTTAACGCTTATTCCGTGTGGACCGGCCCAGGTCAGAGCAACAAATGGTTCATCCCTGACCTCGACAATATTTCGCGCGGACGCCGCAACGAACCGGTCACAATCACCGCCGAAACGCCGCCCCGCCTGCTGCGCAAATTGGGCGATTTCGATGTGACACCGGAGCCGAGCGTGCAAGAACTGGATGTCTGGTTGCTCGCCGGCGAGATGATTAGACCCGATGCCGGGCGGTTGTTCCGATCGCGGCCTGGCGCGGGCCGCTGGCAAAATCCGCTCGCGGAACGGGATGGACAGCCCGGCGTGGTCTTTCGCTGGCTCGAAGTCGAGGGTCCACTTTACGACCAGTGGCCCACCGCGGGGCACAACCTGCTGTTTGCAAACCTGCCGATGACCGATCGCAAGCCTCCCATCTCCGTTCTGAAGCCTGGCGAAACGAACCGTTTCGGCGAGCGAAAGTTCAAGCCCTCTCCGGGCGTGGATATCATTTCAAAAAGACCCATGGCGGACGCCGAGAGACTGCTTCGAGAATTCCTTCAGCAAGCGTATCGCCGTCCGGTGAGCGACGCCGATGTCAAACGCTTCCTGCCGGTCGTCCGCTCCGCTTTGACGAAGGGCAACCCCTTCACCGACGCCATGATCGCCGGCTACACGGCGGTGCTTTGTTCGCCCGAGTTCATCTGCCTGGAAGAAAAGCCTGGCCGCCTCGACGATTTTGCGCTGGCTTCGCGCCTCTCATTTTTTCTATGGAACTCCCCGCCCGACGATGAGCTGCGCGCGCTTGCGAGACTTGGGCGTTTGCATCGTTCAGAAGTGTTGAGAGCTCAGACAGACCGATTGCTGACCAGCCAGAAATCGCGACTGTTCGTCGATGCGTTTCTTGATTACTGGCTCGACCTGCGCAAGATGCTCGCGACATCGCCCGACGCGGAGCTGTATGCCGACTATTACCTCGACGATTTGCTCACGGAATCCGCGCTGGAAGAAACGCAACGGTTTTTTGCCGAGCTTTTGCGGGAGGATTTGCCCGCCCGCAATGTCGTGGCCTCTGATTTTGCGATGCTGAACGAGCGCCTCGCGGCCCATTATGGCCTGCCACCGGTGCAGAGCGTGGCATTGAGGCGGACGCCATTGCCAAAGGATAGCCCTCGAGGCGGGCTCATGACTCAGGCTGCCGTGCTCAAAGTCACGGCGAACGGCACCACAACTTCGCCGGTAGTGCGTGGTGCTTGGATCTTGGAGAGAATCCTTGGGCAGATGTCGCCACCTCCACCCCCCAGCGTGCCTGCGGTCGAACCCGACATTCGAGGCGCGGCAACGATCCGTCAGCAGCTTGAGAAACATCGAACGCAGGCTTCCTGCAACGTCTGCCATGTCAAAATCGATCCGGCAGGGTTCGCCCTCGAGAACTTCGACGTCATGGGAGGTTGGCGCGAGCGCTACCGAGCGGAAGGCGAGGGTGTCCCCGAACAAGGCATCGCCAAGAGCGGCCAGAAATTCACATTTCATTACGCTTTACCCGTGGATGCCAGCGGCGAGCTGCCCGACGGACGGAAGTTTCGAGATATCCGCGATCTCAAACAACTGCTTCTGGCTGATGAACGGCAACTCGCCCGCAATCTCGCCCGCCAACTGGCGGTCTTTGCCACCGGCGCACCCATCCGGTTTTCCGACCGCAAACAGCTTGAGCAAATTCTGGAGCGCGCCCAGCCCAGCCAATATGGCGTCCGCTCGCTGGTGCGAGAACTCGTGCAAAGTCAGTTGTTTCTTGAGAAGTGATTTGTTACTGTCCACCGCCCACTGATTACCCGCATGAACACTCCCTTCACCTCAAATCGCTCCGCCCTCTCACGCCGCAAATTCCTTCATGGGGCAGGAATATTCCTCTCGCTGCCCTTGCTGGACGCGATGTCTCCCGCATTTGCCGGAGTCAAAAAGCGTGCTGCGGACGATCCCATCCTGGGCGGGAAGCCCCGGAGGATTTTTGGCGTGTGCAACAATCTCGGGTTGCTGCCCGAACATTTCTTTCCAAAGGCAAGCGGGCGAGATTACGCGCCATCGCCCTACTTGGAGTTGCTCAAGGAGCATCGAAGCGATCTCACGGTGTTCAGCGGCGTATCGCATCCGGAAGTCGATGGAGGACATCCGGCGGACAATTGCTTCTTAACAGCCGCGCCACATCCCGGAAGCAGCGGATTCCGTAACACCATCTCGCTCGATCAGTATGTGGGTGAACGAATCGGGCATCTCACCCGTTTTCCGTCGCTCACGCTTGGGGTCAATGTTCAGCAAGGACAGCGCAGCCTCTCATGGACAGGATCCGGAGTTCTGATCCCGTGCGAGGAGAAGGCCGCGGATGTTTTCGCCCGGATGTTTTTGCAAGGGACTCAGGCCGAGACCGAAGCTCAAGTGCGCAAACTGGAGACGGGCCGAAGCATTCTCGACGCCGTGGCCGGTCAAGCAAAAGACCTGCGGCACACCGTGGGAGTCCGCGACCGCGAGCGGCTCGATCAGTACTTTACCAGCGTTCGCGAACTGGAGCAGCGCATGCAGATGTCCCGAGAATGGGAGCACAAACCCAAGCCGAAGGTCAACGCCACCGTCCCGCTCGATCCTGCCAGCCCCAAGGCCTACATGGACAAAGTCAAACTGATGTACGACATGGCCCGGCTCGCTTTCGAGACCGATTCGACGCGCTCAATATCCTTGTTGCTCGACAGTGTGAATTCGCCAGCCATTGAGTTCGGCGATGTGAAGACCAGCGACGGTTATCACAACCTGTCGCACCACGGCAAATCCAAGGAAAAGCTCGCTCAATTGAAGAGCATCGATGAATGGCATATGCGGCTGCTGGCCGAGTTGTTCACCCAACTCAAGGCGGTGCGAGAAGACGGCGAACCTTTGCTCGACCGCACCATGATCCTCTACGGCTCGAACCTCGGAAACGCAAACACCCACGTCACCACGAACATGCCGACCGTTTTCGCGGGGGGCGGGTTCAAACATGGCCAGCACCTGGCGTTCGACACCCACCACAATTATCCCCTGCCCAATCTTTTTGTCTCGATGTTGCAACGCATGGGACTGGAGGCGGACAAGTTCGCTTCATCTACGGGCACAATGCGCGGATTGGAACTGGCTTAGCTACAGGCCCCAAATCTTCAATCCGCACCGGCCGGATAGAGGTTCGGGAAATAATGACCGGCCGCTCAGCGGCATGGCTTAGCCCTCGTCCCCCTCCGTGCTGCGCTCGAGGCGGTATTCGACCTGCCCGCCGAAGCCTCGGTGCAGGCGAATGCCCCAGTTCAGGATGAAATCCAACTCCTCTGTCATGAACCTGCGGTGCCTCGCAAGCAGAGGGGCGACTTCGTCCAGGCGGGGTGTGTCACGCGGGGACCACGTCCACGCGAACAGAGAAACCGAGTTGGAGAAGAAGTCCCTCACAATCCTCCCACGTAAGTCCGAAGGCCCGCACATCTGCCACCCCAAGACGGGAAACGACGTCCCGTACGGCCGCCTGCTCCCGTTCGGAAAACTCACCGTCCATCATCGAGTTCTCCGCCCAATCCACCAACTGCGCCTGCGTCATTTCGTGGTGGAGATACGCGGCTATTTTGTTGGCCACGGTTTGCTTCGTAATCGTCATGGCGGCATTCTACGCTTTCTGGTGGCCTTTATCCACCGGGTATTTCTCGTGGGTCTCGACCAGCTTGCCCTGATCGTCGTAAATTTCCTGCCAGAAACGCACCGTCGTTTCGTTGGCGTCTGCTTCCTTCTTATAACGGGCCAGCCAACCCAGACGCCCCTGCACGTCCAGCCAGTAACGGCGCCCCCCGCCGGGCAACTCTTCCCATTGGCCGAACTTCCTTTCGTTTTGCAACCGCATGCTCATTCCTCCTCGTTTTCCGTGTCGAGGCTGAGGCGGGATTTGACCTGCCCGCCGAAGCCTCGGCGGGAGCGCCTTAAACCGTGGCTTGCCCCTCTTGCAACGGCTGCTTCCGCTCCGCCTTCGTCCAGTTGTTCATCTTGGGCCGGTACTTTTCCACGATCCGAGTGCCGAGACTTTTTTGAGGTGAGTTGCTCCTTGCCTTGAGCCTTCTTCATCACTGGCAAAAAGGGTAGCGGAGAGAGACAAAAAGCTCAACGGAAGTTTTCTCCCGGAAGTTCCATGCTTCTGTTTATTCAACTCGCTTTCGAATTGCCATCATCGGCTTTGTCTGACTTAATAACTTGAGTTGCCGGGGTCGCCGTCCTCCTTATGCAGATCTTCAAATCACTCCGGGCCGGGATCGTCATTCTTCTCGCCTTGACCAGTTTCCGCGTCGCCTCGTTTGAGATCACCGACGTCTCGCCCATCACCGGTCCACCGACCACTTTGGTCACGATCCAGGGATCGGGCTTCGATACTGCCAAGTCTTATGCCGCGACAATCGGCGGTCGTCCGGCGGTCGTCGGAAATGTCACCGCAACGGGGCTTGAGATGGTGGTGGCGCCAGGAACAACCAGCGGTTCGATCGTGGTGTCGGATGGAGTGGATTCGCCCAGCGCGCTGGCGCCGTTCGTCGTCACACGCAAGCTCACAGGTCGTTTGAAAGTACCCGAGGCGGTGGGAGTGGAGGGCTATCAAATCGTCGGTTACCAGTCCTTGGCGGCCCCGGTAAAAGCATCGCCCACCGAAGCCACCTTCGCCATTGAGGTGCCTCTGGAACAACCGGCACTGATCTGGGCATTAAAGTCCGAAAGCGATGCTCCGTATCTGGCAATGATCACTTCGGATGACACAGAAGCCGCCATCGATACCCGATCCACCGCCATGGCGTTAGCCTTGATTAATCCGGCTCTCGGCGCACGCGACGACGCCAAAGCGCGGGCGATCAAAAAGAGGATCCGGGACAAGAACTTCGACCGGGAGTTGGTGGACTTCCTCGAGACAAACGCTCGCAGGGGCCTCCAATACGTCGAGGATGCACGCTACGAAGCCACGTTGGTGTCCTTCCTGAGGGAGATACACAAACCCGAAGTGGCACGCGCGGCCATTGCCGGGGCGTCCAACGTCACCCCTATGTTCCCTCAGAATACGCTTATCAAACCCATCAACAGGGAACTTCTGCTTTCGGAGCTGACCACCAAGCTGACCCTGGTGGAGCCAACCCCGGCGCATCCGGAGCAGTATCTTTTGCAAGTTGATGTGGGGAGCAGGTTCTCGTCAGTGGACTGGATCGTCGAGGTTTTCCCTCTCCGGCGCTCGGGCGTGGATTTTCCAGACGGACTCGCCAGCATTCACGCGCTCACCTTCACGAACACACCGCCGTTCGCCAGCACCACAGTCGTCGCCGAAGGATTGTTGCCAGCCAGGCTGGACACGTCTCGCGTGGATTACATCGGCACGCTGGCCAAATTTCTGGTCTCCAAACTGGAGGGAGCGGTGAGCGATCCAACCGCCTTGAAAAGCAACTAGTTGTTGATTCCCTCGGCGAGGCGGGACATTTACATGGTGCAGGCTTCCAGCGGCAATCTGTTTTGGCGGTACGGCGGGCAGGAATACATCGTGGACAAGTACGATCCCAACGGCGCCTGGACGATCGCGCTGGCGGGAAACAGCTTCATCGCGGTCGTCGATCTTGCCTCGATCTTCATCGACTTCAAAAAGGTCACCGGCATTGATGATTCCGGTTATCTCACGGCGCAATTCAAGGCCCTGTCCAAGGCGCTTTCGTCGAGACTCGCGGACGGCCGGCTGGGATCGGACGAATTTCTGGGCATGATCGTGATCTCGGTGAAAAGCGTGGTCACCACGGCGTTCTCGAAAATGCTGGAGCGCGCTGTCAATCAGGGAATCATCGCCACGTTTTCGGCAACCGCCGGAGCGGTGCTCAGTTCCAGTTTTAACGTTTTCAAAAAGATCGCTTCAGGGTTGCAGGTGGTGGAGCGGTCCGGAGGGCTTTTGTTGCCTGGACGTTTGGCGGTGGAACGGTCCGTGATGGTCATCGGGGATCCATTTCCTCCAGTGATCGGTGAGATGTCCCCGCAAAGCGCCCGAAAGAATTCCGTCGTCTCGATCACGGGAAGAAATTTCCCGAACTTTCGTGCCATGTTGGTCGATTTCTGCGTCTTCCCGGAAGGAGCTGCCGAAAACGCCGAGCCTTTGAAAACGCTCGCGGCAACGGTCGTGAGCAAGAGCGCGAATACCGTCGTCGTGAAGGTGCCCGCCAATTTCGAGAGTCTGTTTGGCGAATCGGACCACGTCGTCGTCCGTGTGACAGATGGGATGAAAAAAGGTGATTCGCGGCCACTAGGATCCGCGGGCCTGTTTCATTATGTACCGCCGCCAACCCTGGTCGCGGTCAACCCGGCCCGGCAAATCCCGGCGGGAAATCTGAGTATCAGCGGCCGCAATTTTGCGTTGGCCGGCTCGGGCGAACAAGTTCTGTTGCTGGATGGAGCCACAGTCATTCAGCCCACCGGCGTTGGCACCGGTTCGATCTATTGCCTGCTCCCCTCGGACATCGCCAAAGGCTTTCACACCATGGCCGTGCGCTTCGGAACCGATGTGAGCGCGGCGGTGCCGTTCGAGGTGATCGATCCCCCGAAAAACGTCGGCGACCTGACCAGTGGGCTCACCATCACCGTATCGACCCTCAGCAACATCAACCTAAAAAAAGCAGTTGAGAGTCATTCCTTTTTGTAAGTGCCTGAACTGATATGGAATCCAACTGCTCCGTAGTTCACCTTCTTGGTTGCAACATGGATTTGTACAACGAATTGCAAATGGAATGAGTTGCGAGAATTCGAGACCCT
>CAMBEJ010000194.1 GCA_945865375.1 Akkermansia muciniphila
AAAGGCGGCGTGAGAGATCGGCTGCGCAGAATCGCTGCGGCCCGGCGTGACGGGCCAACGTGGATGCGCTCAAAAGAGCCGGTGATCTTTAGCTCAGGATAGTCGAGGAGGTTTTGGAGGATGGATTGGTTGGCCAGGTCGATGATGGGGCGTCGGCCACCGGGAGTCGCCCGGCTGGAGACGTGGTTCTCGGCGAGGATGGCGGGCCTGAGCACCAGTTCCTCCGCCTTCGTCTCGACGGAGAATGGCATTCCCGGCGGAAACCCGAGGGCTTCGAGCCGACGGGTCTCGATCCACAGACGCGATATTTCCCGGTTCCGCCCGAGCGGCGTCAAGGCCAGTAGTTTCATGGGACACTCCATGGCGTTCGTGTTGAACGCCGACTGTCCCCTCATCCTCTGCCGCACCCCGGATGCGTCACCGTGGGAATGGGTGTTCTTCGTCCGTGCTCCAGCACCGGAAGCTTCTGGAGAATTGAATTCAGAATTGGTCCCACCTTTCCAGGCTCCACTCCGGCGGGTTCGTCCCTGCCGCGAACCGGTGGACGGTTGGGCTGGACCGTCCGGCGGGCCTCGTCCTCCTGGGCCTGGGTGATGTGAGGCCAAAGCCGACGACGGACCAGGCTGACGAAGATTCGCACGGGATCTCCATTCGTGGCGTTCCTGGCCCGGACGGCCGCGCCGAAGAAATTCAGGACATCCGCCTGACAATTCTTTAGCCACCCTTTCGCGATGGCTTGACCAAGGAGGGCGCGCAACCGCTCCTGGCTTTGCAGGTCTTCGCGGCGAATGTCGCGAAGCGTCGGCGGTGGAAGCGTCGCCGAGTTTGGTTGAGAGGTTTTGGAATTGATCTTTGCATCCGTTTTGAAAATCCCAGAAGCAGTTCCCTGGTCTTTAGATTCCGAAGGAGTTTTCCTGTCTTCTTTAGGGGGTGCAACGGTGGTGCAAGATTCCGGTGTGGGGCGTGCAATTGGCGCGCCATTCAAGGCACCCTCTTCGGTCTCGAAAGTCACCCCCTGTCTTCCCACGGGAGCCCACTCCACATTGATGCAAAACCACGCGCCGTCCCGGTTGAGTTTCCACTGCTTGGAACCGGTGTCTTTTCCGATCCAACCCAATGACCGAAGTTCCAATTGAGCGTATCGAACGGAACGTTCGCTCAGCCCAAGCATTTCCACCAGCCAAGTGGCCTTCACGCTTCCAGACGAGCTGATGGTCCCACCGGAACGCGCGATGGATAAACCCCGGCAAATGTACCCCAGCATCACTTTTCCGAGAGCCGCCGCCGGCTGACTCGCGAGAAAGCGCAGCACAGGGCGCGGGACCGGGACTGGTCGGTTGACACTGCGTCCACCGGAAAGTTCTTGAATGAACTCCTGAGCCTTTGGCAACGGGTTACTTCCAATCACAATACTTGCCGTCGCGAACTCTGCCACACCACAGCCCCGGAGTTGTCCCAGCGCATAGGCAATGGCCCGAGGCGTCAGCCCGGTCAGCCCAGCCAACTCCACTCGACTGAAGCGAACTGGGTTCGACTTTCGGCGAGCGCCTCGCTGCAAGCGTTGGCATCGAGCGGCGGCTTCGCGGATGGCGACCATTTCCAAACCGGCAAACCACGTTCTCGCGGCGAGCCAGGTGACCTCCCCGGATTTCAGCGGGGCAGCAAATTGCCGAGCTGAGTGATGGTGATGGTTTTGTAGCCGCCTCTGATGGTCATGGTTTCGCCTCCTGAAATCCTGATTGGATGTGTCTCGCACTTCGGGGTGTTCGCGCAAGGGGTGTTCTATCCGTGATGGCCATCTGGCCAGCCAGCCAAATGGCGGACAAAAAGCTGCAATAGCCAGAAGGCCAAAGGGCCAACCCTCCAGCCGTTTGGCCATGCGGCTTGCGCGAAAAGTTGCAGCAGACCCCTTGTGAGAACCAGGCGAGACGTGAGATACCCTCCAATGGCGGCTTGGCTTACTGGCGAAATTGTCGCCGGTTGGCCCGAAGGCCGGTTCAACAACAATTCAGCAGGAGGTAAATGGAAGAGAAAAAGCGAAACACCGTTGTCATCGCCGTGGGAAACCAAAAGGGCGGCGTCGGAAAAACGACGAACACAATCCAACTGGCCGGAGCCCTCGCGGAGCGGGGACGGCGGTCTTTGATCATCGACCTGGATATGACCTCTGGGGCGACCAAGGCGTTAAGGGCACCGACCGAAGGATGGAACAGCAGCTTCGAGTTGCTCACCGGGGCGGAGAACCCGGAGGACACCATCATCACCAGCGAGGAAACCGAGGTGGCCTTGCCGCCAAACATCCACCTGGTGCCCAGTTCACGGAAGCTCGCTGAGCTCGACACATTTCTCATCCAGAATCCATGGCTCATCCATCAGGACCTCCTCCTCGAACCCATCAACCGCCTGCGCGGGAAATACGACTACGTGTTCCTGAACACACCGCCGCAGAAAACGAAGACCACCATTCCGGCGCTGAAAGTAGCCGACTTCGCCGTTTTGAGCGCCATGCCGGATCATCTGGCCGTGAGCGCCCTCGCGGAGGCCCTCTCCGACATCGCGGCAGCCCAGCGCCATGCGAATCCCCAGCTCGCGCTGCTCGGAGTGGTGGTTTGCGCCATGCCGCGACCCAAGACCCGACTGGCCCGTGAGCTCACGGCCTACGTGGAACGAACTTGCGTGGATGCCCATGGCGTCACGTTGAAGTTTGCCACGGAAATCAGCCGCAGCGTGGTGGTGCAGGAGGCGCAACGCGATGGCCAGACCATCATGCAATATCAGGGCGATCATCCGGTGGCTGACGAATATCGAACCCTGGCCAAAGAATTCGAAGACCGGTTGGCCCGCCTCCGCACCGAGCGCGTGATCAGCTTAACGACCCAAGCGGAGATGGACCATGCCTAAGAAACGTTTCGAAGAACGACCCTACGACCCAATCTCCGCCGATCTGGTCCGCGATGTGACCGCCATGAAATCTTCAGGACAGAAAGGCTTTCTCGCTCAAAATCCGATTGCCGTCATTTCAACTCGGACTGCCGCGCCGATCAGTCAACCGGCCGGGCAAGCTGAGCCGACCATCACCAAGCGGTTCTTACTCTCCCGAGGCGAGGACGCCGAGATGAACGCTTTTCTTCTGAGATTGCAGCAGTCGGCCCGGAGCAAAGTAACCCTCAGCGTTTTGGTCCGAGCCGCCCTGGCGGTGGTGATGGAATCCGAGTCGAAGATTCGGGAAGAACTGCAACAGCAAAGCTTCCGCTTGCCATCCACTCATGACCGGCTGGCCTTGAGCGACTTTGAAGATCGTTGGCGGCGCAGTTTGCAAGGCGCGCTGCTTCGGTAGGGGAAATGTGTTCCTTTCCTGAGAGGTGACTTTGATAAAAGCCTCATTGGACTCAATGGCCGCACAGCCATCGGTTCTTGGCGAGTGGCACCGAGGACTTCACGACAGTGACCAAGGCCCCGACGGAGGCCAGCTTTTCGGGTATGGTTTTTGACCGACGACGGCTTGGACCACAGGCATGATGAACTCCGCAACCGCAGTCACCACTTCCGGCAATTCCGGGGCCGGCTCGCGTCGAACCGATTTCTTCCAAAAAGCCTTCCACTGGATTTGCTTGGTTTTGTCCAACGCGAACTCACCGCTCAAGCCGATGGGGCCAGCCGTGGGCAAAGGCGTGCCCCGACGCCCAAACGTGGCGCGGAGCGTCTCGCCAAATTCCTCGCCTTCAAAAGTGAAATTCCGCGAGAGATGCCAGAAGTCAAAATAATCCTTCATGCGGGTGTTGATGAAGCCAAGCTTCACCATCGCCTCGAATTTCTCAGCGAGAGAATTCTCGCGCGTGTAGGCGCGCAGGAAGGGCTGCGGAAAATCCAGAAGGGTCGGCAACGTGATCTCCGTGGGGCGCACGGCGTCCCCAATTCCGACGTCCACCTGCACCCGCACGATGGCGCCGCCCAGATTGGCGCGCAGCTCAATCCGGAGCCCGACATATTCTTCCAACGCCCGAATTTGCTCCCCTCGAATGGAATCAAGCTCAAAGGTGACGCCATCATCCTCCACAACGGTGGCGCAAATCTCGCGGAACGTCTGGCTCAACGCGGGAAGCGAGCTATCGCCAAAGCCGAGGAGATCGGCGTCCCGAGTGACTCGTTGCGTGACCCCTCCGCCCCAGGCGGTGAGCAGCATGGCCCCTTTCAGGATGAACCGGGCGCGGTGCTCCGAGCGCGACAGCCGATAGAGCAGCCGCTCAATGCAGTAACGGTCCAGAAGTTCGCCATTCGGTTGGCCAGTGGCGCGGGCGAGCTTGAGCAGGCGGTCCCGCACCGAGGCGGCGACGTTGCGAAGCGGCTTCTTCATCGCACCACCGCCTCCAGATAGGGACGCATGACGTTGGCCACCCGGCACACCTTGGCATGATGCCATAGCTCATCGGCTGTCGCCTTCTTCGACCGCCACGCATCCCGGAGCGCTTCCAGCGCCACGTTCGTGCCGATTTGATTTCGGAACTTGAAACAGTCCGCCACCGTCTTCGCGACCGAGTAAACTCTGAGCGCCACGCCTTCGATCAGGCGCTCTTCAACGCCCTCGGTGAACGCTCCTTCGGATAGACGGATCGCTTTGATCCGGACGGTTTCCACGCGAGGGGCGCGGGTGTTGCGCGGCAACGCGATCCAGACTTCCGACGGCGTTTCCGTCGTCAATTCATGGAACCGGAGGGCCGAAAGCAGGCAGATAACCGCGCGCGGCGATTGCCGCGCGACCTCCAGAAGCGAATGATGAGGACCGGGCGGGAGGATTATGGAAGCGTAGAGCCCACGGCCAATCTTTTCCCAGGCGCCAATCGCCACCAAATCGGCGAGACAATGGCGCGGAATGCCCTTGCCTTCAAAGTCGCGCGTTCGGAGCACGGCAAATTCGGCGGCCAGTTTTCGGCCAGCTTTGGCGATTGGATCAACCATGGTGGAAATATACAATATGCACACACATTTATGCAAGTGGTGTTATTTTGTAATGATGCTTGGTTCCAAAGGACATGGACAGTTGAACCGTGTCGCAGAGATTGATCGTCATATCACTTTTGCTTCGCCTCAGTCGTTTCGGCGGTTTCATCCCTGCTCGCTTGCCGTGCTGCGGTTGAGATCGAGCGTCAGCACCAACTCCTGTTGGCGCAAAACAAGTTCTGCCAGACGTTGCGAATACTCGAAAGGCAAGTCCACCGAGTCGCTGTCGAAATCCTGGATGAAGGCGATTTCGCCCTCCGGAATTCCTTTTCTCACCAGCTTGTCGCGCAGGTCGTCGTAGACGTTGAACCCGTGCTTTCCGCTGGGTGTGGACAGGTCGCAAAACACGAGCTGAGCGGAACGGGGGTCCGCCGCTTCGCGCCAAACGCGCTCCACTTCGGCGACCGCCAGATTCACTTTGCTGAATGGGTGGTCGCTTTGAGCAAGAATTCTTGTTCAATTCCGCCCGATATCGCGACCGGCAATGCGTGACGACGAAATCACAGGCCACAATCGGTCACGCTGGACTCCTCGACCGCTGGGTCGGGAATCCGTTGTTTGGGCAAACCGCCTTCGAACCGGCACGCGACGCGATGACGAGGCCAACACTCGGCGATTGGTTCTTCTAGGCGCGCTCATTCAGCGCGTAAGCGGCGAGACCTTTGAGAATTACGTCGCGCACCACATCACCGGTCCGCTGCGGATGAACGACACGTTCTTTGACGTGCCCCCGGAAAAGATGGCGCGTGTGTCGAGGCTGCACGAGATCAAGGATGGCAAGTTGCGCACGACGCCGGAAATCATTGGCGCCTACGCGGAGAAAGGACGCGGCATTCCGGCGGGGGGCGCTGGCCTGTTCTCGACCATGGGCGACTACGCGCGTTTCGCCCAATGCCTGCTCAACGACGGCACGCTGGACGGCGTGCGCTTGCTTGGGCGCAAGACGGTGGGGCTGGCATTAAAAAACACGCTGCCGCCTAGCGAATCCGCGTTCACCGCCTCGGAAGGCTGGGGCTTGATGAGCGCCCTGCGTCTCGACATGGCTCTGGCGCGGGAACCGGCGAGCGAGGGCATGTTCTACTGGATCGGCGCGGCCACGACGCATTTCTTCTGCGGCGAGGTTCCAAAGATCACCGGAGATACACCATGAAACACCCCGCATCCGCGGTCACCCGCCACCGCTTTCTTCGAACCATGCTGGGCGGCCTCCTGCTGGCTGACGCCATCAACATGAACGCCGCGCCCGCCATCGCACGCGAAACGAAACACTTTTTTTGCCGCCTGGCACCGGAGGGGCCTTACATCGACTCGCAGCGGGGCAACAAGACCTTCGGATTCGGCAGCGGGAAGATTTTTCATTCCGACGACAACGCGAAATCGTGGAAGCACAGTGCTGAGTTTCCCTGCGATGGCTAGAAAGCGCGAACGGACGGATTATCCTGGCGTGAGATGATCGCGTTGCGTAGATTTCTCAGGATTCACCCGATTTGATTTATGGCCGCGTGGCCGTGAACAAACCGATGGAAGTGAAGTGTTTTCAAACTGACCTCGATAAATATGAATGCTCGATCATCCTTGTACGGTTTAATCCTCCTTCCGACCGCCCTTCTCCTGGCTGGCCAGGCTTTGGCACAAAATGCGAACCGGTTTGCGCCCGTTGGTGATCCAAACAACCCGGCAGATGTCGCACAAGCCGACGTCCAGTTCGGATCGGTAGCGACTTCCTACCTCATCGGGAGATATAAGGTCACCGTCACGGAATACGCGGCCTTCCTAAACTCCAAAGCCGCCTCTGATCCGAACGGGTTGTTTAATGAACTGATGGAGGTCGTTCGGAGCGGCGAAGAAGGCGCCTACAATTACGCGGTGGCTGAGGGAAAAGGGGATCGCCCCATCCGGTTTGTGGAACCTGTGGACTGCATGCGCTATTGCAACTGGCTGAACAATGGCGCTACACGGAAGAGCAATACGGAAGCCGGAACCTATGACCTTACCGACCCTGCGGCGCCTGGAGCCAGGAACAAGAATGCGCGGGTCTTCCTCCCCACGGAAAACGAATGGTACAAAGCGGCCTACTATGATCCAAAAAAGGCTGGCAGCGCTGGTTATTGGCTGTTCGCCGTCCGCAGCGATGAGGTCGTGAGCGGACTGCCGCCCGGCGGGCAGAACTCGGCGAACTTTGACTCCATTAATATCGACGATGGAGGTGTCACGGACGTTGGGGCTTATGTGAACTCCAAGAGCTACTATGGCACCTACGATCAGACTGGAAATACTTGGGAATGGCTCGAGCCCGATGCGTTTGTCGATCCGGCCATTTCGCGCCGGCGTAGCGGATCATGGGCGAATGCCATTGGGCGGCTGAGCAAGACCCAGACAGGCCAAAGCCCTGTCACGGCTGGTGGAACGGAACACCAGGGATTTCGCATTGCCAGGTCAGATGTTTTTCCATCGCGCAACGCACCATCCGCGCCAGCCTTCGAGATGGTCACGGTCGGCAACCCGGGCAACCCGGATGACGTGCCGCAAGGTGACGTCCAATTTGGTTCGGTTGGCATCGCTTACAGGATCGGAAAATTCAAAGTCACCGTTGCTCAATATGCCGCCTTTCTGAACGCGAAGGCAGCCACGGACCCCTACGGACTGTTCGACGAAAGAATGGAGATCATTCGTGACGGCGATGACGGGCGTTACACCTACAGCGTGGAAGCTGGCAAGGCCAATCGTCCCATACGGTTCATCGAACCGCTGGATGGTATTCGCTTCTGCAATTGGCTTCAAAATGGGGGCCAGAATGGGGACACAGAAACCGGAGCCTACAAATTTACGGACCCCATCATTCCAGGACCACGAACTGCGGGCGCCCGGTTTTTCCTCCCCAGTGAAAATGAGTGGTACAAGGCGGCCTATTACGATCCCACCAAAGGCGGCGGCGGTGGCTACTGGATGTTTGCCACCCGGAGCGATGAAGTCGTAAGCGCTCTTCCGCCCGGCGGGCAGAACTCGGCAAATTTTGACTCCCTTAGTGCCGGCGATGGAGGCACCACGGACGTTGGGGCCTATTTGAATTCCAAGAGCTACTATGGCACCCACGACCAGACTGGAAATACTTGGGAATGGTTGGATCCAGCGCCCGCAACACCGGAGGTCAGCCGGCGTCGGGGCGGTTCCTGGGCGAATGCCATCGGTCGCATCAGCAACACTCAGACCGGGCAAGGACGACTCAATGCCGGCGCGACGGAGCATCAGGGGTTCCGGATCGCGGGCACCGTCGAGACGGTCGAAACCCCGCGCGTGACCATGAGCAACGCGGCCGGAAAGATCGAGATCACTTGGACAGGCGGCCGCCTGGAGACGGCGGCCTCCGTTTCCGGTCCGTGGTCCATCCTCAATAATGCGCCTAAACCGCTTCAGGTTCAGCCGATCGATCAGGCTCGTTTTTACCGCTCCGCGAATTGACCTGATTAATCACCCCTCAACACACCGATCCGGAAGAATTCCTGGGGCAGAGTGTTGGTGATCAAAAAGTGGTCTGACCACGTCCGCCAGTCGCCAACAAGTTCCAGACGGAGGCAGGCTATTATGTCGCGTGCTGCGCGGTGGTGGCGTTCCGCACGGATATTGAGCCGCTTACGTGGGCCGACAAGGGGTCAGTTCCTAACTTCTTGAACTTTCCCACTTGACGAAGCAGTTTGCCATCGTAGCCTCCCAGCGGAAGTTCCAAGAGCAAAAGAAGAAAAAACCGTGAGTTGGCCCTTATTTGTCAAGGGTTTTACGCACTTTGTTGATTTTCTTGCGTGTGCCTACAGTGACCTCGGTTACTGGCACGGTTGCGGGCAGGGTCAACTTCAAGGCATCGAACAATTGCTTTTGGAGTGAGTTGGGACCGGGCACATGGCGTGCCACGACCTTTTGGCTTTTGTCATGAATCAATTCCATGACGCAGAGTTTCTCAAGCTCCCGCAAACCTTCCTCCACCGTGATCTCCAACAACCACCAAGCCTGCTCCAGATGGCGGCGTATTTTTAAGCCCAGCATGGCCGTCAGGGCATGGGCTTGGGTGTTATCCTCGGTGCAGACGAACCACGGCCTAAATTTCATGTGTCCGGTCTTGAGTGTGCGAAAATCCCGTTCGACAAAGGCCAGATCTTTGTAACGATCATGGAGGGTCTGTGCGTCGGCTTGGGCCGCTTTGAGATCGCTCTCCACGACATAACAGCCGTCCAGTTCAGCGGCGGCTTTGAGCG
>CAMBEJ010000195.1 GCA_945865375.1 Akkermansia muciniphila
TCCGCGTCGTCACGGAAGATGGCCTTGCGCTCGTTACCGTGGGCAGTAACAGGATTCCAGCCCCCCATTTTCTCGATCCGCAACGGTCGGGTCATAACCGTCAGGCTTATCCCACCCCCGTCATGTCTAAATTGTTTAATTGTGAGATGCGACCGCGCCATCGAGCATCTGGCTGAGAAGATCGACGGCAAAGCTGACAAGCGGGACCAGGGTTGACACGGTTCCACGGAGTGTATGGAAAAAACACTTAAGCTCCTCACGCTCCTCGGTAAGGTGGTTGGCCTCCTGGCTGCGATCGACATCACCCCCATGAGCCCCAAGTTTGGGGCCATCCTGTTCTTCGCCTCCTCGCTGGCCAAGGACACCATCAACCGCCTCGGGGACTTCCTGGACAACGGCAAAGCCGACAACAGCTTCGGTTCCACACCGTGACCCTCGCCATCCTGGCCCTGCTTCCGGCGTTGCTTGCCCTGGTGATTAAGATCATCGAGCGACGGTGGAAGCGGGCCGATGACCCCAAGATGCGCCATGAAGCCAATCAACAGGCAATCGATCAAGCGCTGGCGACTGGTGACAGCGATCACGTTAATGCTCGGTTGCAGTCCGATCTTGATAGGCTGCAAAACGCGCGTCGTGATCATCCCGGGGGACCGGGCGGTGGTCAGGCTTGAGCCCGACCGCCCTTACTCCCCGAGCGTCCCCGGCTGGTTCGTGCCGGACGCGCGTATGCAGGAAATCTTGAACGAACTCGCGGAACGGGTGGAGGCCTTGGAAAATCCCAAGTAGTGGGCTGATGGCGGGGTTGGGTCATGAATGGAAGAAACCCATCTCGCGGAGGCTCACGAAATCCCGGTTCCGATGCTCGGAAAATTTGCCCAGGATCAAGTGGTCCTGGACCTCGATCTTGAGCAGTTGCCCGGCCCGGATCAGGTCTCTTGTGACCTGGATATCGGCTTGAGAAGGGGACGGGTCACCAGTTATGCCGCGTGCGGCATAAGTCGCGTTATGCCGTATCCCGTTTTATGCCGTATGTGAGTGAGATTTGACTTTGAAGCGCTCCGTTTGAGCATTTGGATGCGGCATAAAAATGGGAGGCATCGGCGGTTCGCGGTGAGCATTCTGGGATGATGCATGCAAAATCTATCCCATCGGGCGGCTCTTACGGGCCGCTATCTTCGTACATCGAGCAATACCGCACCCAAGTCAAGGAACAGGGGTATGCAGTCTGGTCAGTCTACGAGCAGATTCGCGTCCTCAAGATGTTTGGCCGCTGGCTTGAGCGAACCGGTCGTGAAGTGCGGGAGTTAAACGAAGAAGTTACCAGCGATTTCTTGCGACGATTGAAGCGTGGCTATCCGAAAAATGCGGCACCCTCGACGTTGCGGCGGCTACTGGCAATGCTCCGCCGGATTGAAGTCACGCCCGCAGCTAAAGCAGCACGGCACAGTCCGGCCGAAGAATTGACGTGCGCCTATGAGCGCTTTCTTCTTGAAGACCCCAATCTGGCTGCGCAGTCGGTCGTCCAGTTGCGGCGGTTCGCCAGCCGTTTCCTGTCCGAGAAGTTTGGTGACGGTCGGCTAAAGTTGTCGAAGCTTAATGCCTCTGATGTGACCGCGTTTGTGCAGCGACACGCGCACCGGCACGGTCCGTCGGAAGCGAGAAAGCTGGTGGCCGCAACGCGGTCGTTCATGCGTTACCTGCATTACAAGGGTCTCGTTGTTACCGATCTCTCGTTAGCCGTTCCGAAAGTGGCGCGCTGGTCCCTCTCAAACCTCCCAAAACATCTGGCGGCAGGGCAAGTGAGGCAAGTGTTGCACCACTGCGACCGAAGCACGCCGCTGGGACGCCGCAACCATGCCATTTTGCTTTTACTCGCGCGGCTTGGTTTGCGGGCGGGTGAAATCGTCCGACTCAACCTCGAAGACATTGATTGGGAGAACGCTCGAATCACCGTTTGCGGGAAAGGCGGAAAATGGGCGCAGTTGCCACTGCCAGCCGATGTCGGACGAGCCATTGCGTGCTATCTGCGGCGCGACCGGCCACGATGCGATTGCCGCCGGGTATTCCTCTGTGATCGTGCCCCCATGGACGGCTTTCACAGTGCGGTTGCGATTGCCAACATCGTGAGACGTGCCCTGGCAAAAGCAGGAGTGGAGTCGGCCCGAAAAAGGGCGCACCTGTTGCGCCATAGTCTGGCGACGGAGATGCTGCGTAAGGGTGCCTCGCTCGATGAGATTGGAGAAGTGCTTCGCCACAAAAGCCCCGACAGCACAGCGATCTACGCAAAGGTTGATCTGAAGTCACTGGAAACACTGGCCTTGCCGTGGCTGGGAGGTGTCCGATGAAACAGCTAAATCAGGCCGTTGGCGACTACATCGAGCTCCGTCGTAGTCTGGGGTTCAAACTTCGAGAATACGGAAAATGTCTGCACGAGTTCGTCTCATTTTTGAAGGAGCACAAATCGTCCTGTATCACCACCAAACTTGGGGTGGAGTATGCCACCCAACGCCAAGATGAAAAACCTGTCTCGTGGGCACGCCGCCTCATGATCATCCGTGGTTTTGCTGGTTACCGCAAAGGCGCTGACCCGAAAACCGAGATTCCTCCGGTCGGACTGTTAAAGTTCCGATCCCAGCGGGCACGGCCGTATCTCTATACTGAGGAGGAAATCCGTCGCCTCCTCGAAGCAGCACTGAAAATCAAATCACCCCACGAACTCCAGCCGCGCACCTACTACTGCCTGTTTGGCCTGTTAGCGGTAAGTGGTCTGCGAGTCGGTGAAGCGATTAATCTCCAACCGCAAGACGTGGACTTGTCACAGGGACTCCTCACGATACGAGACGCGAAATTTGGAAAGTCACGTCTTGTTCCGCTGCACCCGTCCACGCGCGCGGTGCTGCTCGACTACGCTAAACGACGGGACGAGATCTACGCTCGGTGTCCCGTGTCCTACTTCTTCGTGACAAGTCGCGGCACGAAGCTGGAGAAACCGAATCTCAGCCGAATCTTCCGCGAACTATCGCGGCAGATCGGCATCCGCACATCAGGGGTTCGGCACGGCCCACGCTTGCACGATTTCCGGCATCGATTCGCCGTCGAGACGCTTCTTCGCTGGTACCGGAGTGGCGAGCAAGTGACCCGGCTCATGCCGGTGTTGTCGACGTATCTCGGACACTCGAACGTGACCGGGACGTATTGGTATTTGAGCAACACCCCGGAGTTGATGACAGCCGCCAACAAACTCCTCGAAACCCGGTGGAAAGGAGTCGTGCGATGAAACCCATCCCCGACTTCTCCCCGCTGTGTCAGTCTTTCTTTTCCAAACGACTGATCGCACAACGTAAAGCAAGCCCCCATACGATCTCGGCCTACGCGCAAACGTTTCGACTGCTGATGGCCTATGCTCAGAAGCGGCTGAGCACGACCCCCTCAAAACTGTCGTTGGCAGAACTTGATGCGCCCTTTGTGGCGGCGTTTTTGGACGATTTGGAATCGACCCGATCCAATGGCGCGCGGAGCCGCAATGCAAGGCTCGCGTCACTCCGTTCCTTTTACCATTATGCCGCATTGGAAGCTCCGCAGCACGCAGGGATGATCCAGCGAGTGCTCGCGATCCCGTATAAGCGTTTCACGCGACGGTTGGTGGCCTACCTAACTCGGCCGGAAGTCGAAGCACTGCTTGCGAGCGTGGATAAATCCACTGGGGTAGGTCGGCGTAACCACGTCATGCTGTTGGTTACTGTGCAAACGGGTCTGCGGCTCTCCGAGATCACTGGGTTGCGGCAGAAAGATGTGGTGCTCGGTGCGGGCGCACACGTGCGTTGCGAAGGCAAGGGACGAAAAGAACGGTGGACGCCGCTCACGAAACATGCCGTGGTTGTATTGAAAGCGTGGATCAAGGAACAAGGCGACAATGAATCACACTTCCTCTTCCCGAATGCCAGTGGCGGTCGACTCAGCGCGGACGCTGTGCAACACGCGCTTGCCAAACACGTCGCAGTAGCTCAACGCACCTGCCCATCACTGGCAAAAAAGCGCGTGACGCCGCACGTGCTGCGCCATACCGCAGCAATGGAGTTGCTCCAGGCCGGAGTGGATCGAGCGTTGATCGCCATCTGGCTCGGTCACGAGTCGCTCGACCCTACCCAGATCTACTTGGATGCGAACCTCCAGCTAAAGGAAGCCATCCTCGCCAAAATGAATCCGATGCAAAGCAAACCAGGGCGATACCGACCCGATGACAAACTGCTGATCTATCTCAAGGGACTGTGAACAAGTCCCTGTTTTATGCCGCATTGGGGGATGCCTCATCCAAAGGAATATTGGGCAAATCACAAGCCATGCGGCATAAAACGGGATACGGCATAACACCAGATGGGTGATTATGTGCCAGGATGACGGCTGAGGCACGACAGACAATGGCTTCGCGGAACAGATCTCTAGGCGAAATATGCAGGGAATCCAGCGTGCCGTTGCTGATCGTGACGATCCGGATCAGCTTCCGTCGGGTGTTGAGACAGATCAGCTTCATCGTCTCCAGCGCACAGCCCGCATAATCCTCCCGGAGCAAGTCCACCGCTGCGGAAGGGTTGTCGATCGTGGCCCCCTCGACGTGGCGCTCGCGGGATACCTCCCGGCCCAAGTCGAATGCCGCCATCAGCCGCCGCGCCGTCGCCGGTCCCACTCGAAGCCCTCGAAGCTCCTCAAAACTGGCTGAAGACAATTCCGCCAAACTCTTGAACCGGCTCGCCAGAATCGCCGCTACTCGGCTGTCGGTGATCGTTTTGAGAAGCTCCGTGTTCATGGTAACAATGGAGCATACCCAGCGCAGATTACGAATAAAATCGGGGCTTCAATGACGATGCATGGGAAGGCGAAGAATGGGAGGCAGTTGAGGGTTTAGAGCAGTCCGAGAATCCAACCTTCCACCTGAGCCCTCGTGCGTTCGGAAGGTTGTAGAAGGGGTTGAAAGTGATCTGTCAACAAGCCCTTTTCGTCGGCTTGTTGCATCCAACAGGCAGTGGAGTAAGCGTCATGTTGATGGCTGTCGCGGCCTTCGCCCGGGAATGTACGATTCCAAAGTGCGGGGTAAACCTCGGCGATTACGGAGCGGCCAGATAACGGCATCCATCCGTCGAAAGGCCAGAAATGAACGCGTGCCTCAAGTCGCTGGCGGATGTAGCGCAGCCACGGAAGGCCGGCGTGAGTGGATTTGGCCACACTTCCTTGCACATCGAAGTGAAAAACGGATTTCGCCCGACTCCTGACCTCGGTCAACCTACGCCAGCGGGAGTCGCCGCCACGCGCCATGCCGTGCCCTTGTACGCCATCGCGGATGAAATCGACATACATGAGATCGTTGTCGGTCGGCCAATGGCGCTGGAAGTCGGCGAGGAACGCAGGCCAATCCGGTGGGATCAGATGGACCTCGAAGTAACGCAAAGGAAAGGAAAAGCCGTGGTCGATGCCGACAATGGTTGGTGGCCCGTACCGCAATTCCGCCACGAGCCATTCCGCTGCGCCGCGTCGCGTCCAATATTTGCGTGGGCTTGGCGGCGGTGGGACCTCGCAGGGCGGTTGAGTGGTTGTCCCTAAATAAATCCGCAGCTCTTTCAGGCTGCTTGTGGGGGTCTTGGCACCGGAGTAGTCGATGCCGATGTAACGGTGAAATTGGGGCATTGCGATCAGGCGTTGTTCGACATCCGGCTCATGGTGAGTTCCTGTTTTGCTCACCTCTCACTGCTCGGGCATGTGCCCCAGGCATTCGACGCCTGTGTTTTTGTGTTTTGGATAGCGTGGGACGCTCATCTGAAATTTCTTCGGTGGAGTCCTTGGCCTGGGAGTCCCACATGTCCCGGTAAGCATAGACGTAAGCTGCGGTGGCGGCGGGGTCGATGTCCCAGTAATGGCGGCAGAGCTTCTTGAAAAGATCGAGCGCTTTCTCATCCGAACAGAAGCCGAGCAGATGATCCAATGTGTGCTCGATGTGGTGAGCGTCGCGACTGTGGGATCCCAGGATGCTCTCAACGATAGGCCTGTATTCCAGCACGGCCTGTTGGTTCAGGGTCCGAATGCTTTTGGCGAGCCCTTTGACGGACTGGAGCATGGTTTCGTAGTCGCTCATCCTTCTTCTTCCTTATCCAGATCATGGGACAGTTCCGCCTCGATGGCCTCGATGCTGGGGAGATTGGAGGCGAGTTCAGCGGGGAGCGCACGGGTGAAGTCGTAGTCGGCGATGCCGATGGGCTTGTGGATGTCGCGCAGGGCATACTCGGCAAGGATGCGGTCTTTGGTCTGGCAGAGGATTAGACCGATGGTGGGAGCGTCTTGCGTGTGGCGGAGCTGGTCGTCCACGAGAGAGCAGTAAAAGTTCATCTTTCCTGCATACTCGGGTTTGAAACCGCCCTTTTTCAAGTCCACGACGACGAAGCAGCGGAGGTGCAGGTGGTAAAAAAGGAGATCAAGATAGAACTCGTGGTCGCTGAGTTCGAGCCGGTATTGACGACCGACAAAGGCGAAGCCGCGCCCGAGTTCGAGGAGGAACTTCTGGATGTGCGAGAGCAGGCCGGTTTCCAGTTCGCGCTCGTGGAAAGGCTCCTCCATGGTCAGGAAGTCGAAGAGATAGGGGTCCTTCAACAGGCTCTGGGCGAGGCTGGCGTGAACGTCAGGGAGGGTGGCGTCGAAATTGTTCACGGCTGATCCCTGGCGCTCGTGGGCTTGGTTCTTGATTTGAACGGTCAGAGTGTCACGGCTCCAACCGTGCTCCATCACCTGCCGGGCATACCAGAGGCGGGTGGGCAGGTGTTTGATTTTCTCGATCAGAATGATGTGGTGGAACCAGGGAATGCCAAAGGCTATCCCTGGGGGCATGAGCAGACCCGCGTCCGAGTCCAATTGTGCCGCAGCCTGCGGCACAATTGCCGAGACCGCATAATTCGGGCTTTCCAAAAGTGCCGCAGGTCGCGGCACTAATTTTGAGGTCGGCCGCTGCAAAACCGGATACTCACGGAAAAAGCGGAGCATGCGCTTGATATTCCGTTCGGAGAACCCCTTCTCCTCCGGCAGTTCATTCTTCAAATCCACCGCGAGCTTGGGAATGACTCCCGCGCCCCAGCCTTCCTGTTCCTGACGTGCGGCAATCATGCGTCCGATGTCCCAATACATGAGGATCATTTCGGAATTGGCGGAGAGCGCGGCCTTGTGCTGCGCCTGGCGGACACGGGTCTTAATGTCGGCCAGAAGGTCGCGGTAGAGGGTGAGTTCAGTGCTCATGGCAGGATCAACTATTGGCGCGGCGCTGTCGCATTTTTTGGACGCGAAAACTTCATTTCATCAGGCCTCCGATCATGGAGAAAATGCGATCCGCGACGAACTTCTAATCGGCATCGATCTCGCTGAGCGGGACGTGTTCGGTGGCGGCTTTCATTACGTGCGGCGATCCCATGAAAATAGCCGAGTTGAGTTGGAATCATCTCGGTTTGAACTTCGACTCGCCGCATCCGTAATGATTAAGCCGCTTGGGTCGTAACCGCCAGTGAAACCGGCGATGGGCAGATGTTAAAGAACCGTTCCGCGTCCTCGGGAGTGACCACTTCGCGGTAGTGGCGAAAGAGGATGTCCGGGGAGTGCCCGAGGTTGAGGGCGGTGCGGGGGGCGTCTTTGTTTTGGGCCAGTTGGTAACTGGCGGCGGAGTGGCGCATGGCGTCGTGGGGCCAGGGGCGGATGCCGGAGAGTTGTTTGAGCCGTTCCGTGCGGCGTTTGAGGTTGATAGGGGGTAGGTCTCCGGAGAGTTCGAGCCATTGCTTGGCGTTTTCCGGGAGGGTGACCAACCGACGACGCCGGGTTTTGGCGGTTTCGCCCAGGATTTCTACGAACCCCCGGTCCGCGTGAACGTCAGTGCGGGTGATCTTTTGGAGTTCAGACGGGCGGATCCCGCAGAAAAGCGCGAGGGCCAGCCAGGGGCAGAGCCCACGGTCGTGGGCTTCGGCGGTGCGCATGAGCTGCTCGCTCTGTTCCACCGTCAGGATTCCCGGAGGTTTGGTTTCCAGGGTGATGGGCTCCATTTCGTCGCAGGGGTTGGCGTCGCACCATCGCCGTTTCAGGGCGAACTTGAAGAAAGTGGCGACGTCGGTGAGGTAACTTTTCTTCGTCGCCAGGGCCAGGGGGCGCGAGCTGAGCCAGGTTTCGATGTCCGCAGCCATGATGTCCGACACTCGGCTTTCGGGCAATGCGGCGGACAGCGAGCCGAGCGTGGACTTCAACTGGACCAAGTAGCGGGGGCGGCGGCCCGAGTCTTTCTTGGTCTTCAGACACTCTTCAACCGCTTCCTTGAGCGACTTCTTGGAGGAGTGGTGATGTCGTTTGATGTAGAGGTTCACGACCTCGGTCAAGGAGGCTCCGACTTCTTTCAAGCGCTTTTGCGCGGTGAGGAACTCGATTCGGTCTTCGTGGGTCAGGTTGAGGAAAGCGGTCCCGAAACGATCGAGCTCGGTTTTTTTGGCGTTGATGAAGACCTTGGCCTTGGCCTCGGTTTCGAAGAACTTTCTGGACCTCCTACCATTTTGAAGACCCAGATCCACGAGCCACTGAGTCTTCCCATAGCGCACTAACTTTCGCATTTTCATTGGTTTGCAGTGCCGTCCAGTGCCAAGAAAAGGCGCAATTCGACCGTTCTTGACTCACTGGGGGGGCTTTTTTTGAGAGCTGCGAAACTCTCCCAAACTACTGAAAACCAACTACTTAAATTGGTTGCGGGGGTAGGATTTGAACCTACGGTCCCGCGGTTGCGGGATTATGAGGGAATCGAGAGCAGGATGGATTTGATAATTTCCAAACCAACTCCACCTTTCTGTCTCTTGAGTTTGTTTTCGAGTTTTCTGGCCTCGGAAAG
>CAMBEJ010000196.1 GCA_945865375.1 Akkermansia muciniphila
AGCTCACACGCTGCCCCTGAATGACTTGTTCTCTGTCCATCTGCCAAAGAACTAACCTAAACCGCGAAGTGAAGCCGGAAATTAGTGCAAAAACTTATCGCGTCCCTTCATCCCCAGGGCCATTTGCCTTCAAAACCATCCTCACTTCAACCTCCGGCGGCCAGACCAAAACCATAATGAGAACTGCTGAATAAACGCCGCCGACTTGGACGGTCAAAGCCTGTTCCTGTCCTGGGCAGGCGTCCCCACCTGCCCCAGGACAAGTTCAAATTGACGGAGGGGGCAACACTCGGAACGTTGGTTCCGGCCAGGCTAACATGGTAACACCCGGCGGAAGTCTTCCGACTTGGGCGGCCTGGTCGGAGTGGAACACCACCATGAAGGAGATCGCGGACCGACAGTGACAGGCTCCGACGGCTGCGGACATCCTGCCGGCACCGGCCATGAGGACCATGAGCCTTCTGGTTTGATCCAATTCGACCAAACTTCTCGCTACACTTTTTGCGACACTTGGGTGCCAAAATGCGACACTTTTTGCGACACTTAGGGGAAAAGATTGAATCGTCAATCAGGGCTTTGAAGTACGACGATTAGCCTTATTTTACAGGGGTTTTGTGAATATCGTAAGCAACGGGAAGCATCCTCAAAAAATGGCCGAAACCAGAATCCTAAGTCCTGTGCGTCTGCCAATTCCACCACGCGCCCCTCATTGATTATCAATTAGTGACACTGACGACTCTGAGCCGCAGTGGGCCTTTCGACACTGTTTGCGACACTTCCACCGTATGAAACGGCGAGCAAGCAGAAGTCAGCATCAAGACGGTTCGTTGGCTGATCAATCTCACGAGCGCCATTCTTATCAGAGGGTCGTGGATGGGCGCAAGCAACCAATCAGTGGGCTCCACACCCCGAAACGCACACAACTTTTGTCTTGCTCCGAACTCCTCAAGGCGAATACGTTCGAGGCATCCTTGGCAGCCCTATTTCCGGCGAATTCAATCAGCATAGCTGCGGGCGGCACTGTCATCCGTAGGTGGCCGTTTAGCTCGTCTGTGTTTGGGGGTGCCCTTAAAGACAAAGGAAAATGACCTTATGAAAAGATCGTTTGTTGGACCTCAACCTAATTTTACGAGTCACGTCGGACGCGCGGGCTTCACGCTGATAGAACTGCTCGTGGTGATCGCCATCATTGCGATCCTTGCGGGGATGCTGCTGCCCGCTTTGGGCAGGGCCAAATCCAAGGCCACCCAAATCAAATGCGCGAGCAACGAAAAGCAGATCGGCTTGGCTTTTCACATGTATGTGGATGACAATAACGATTCATTCCCACAGCAGCCGGACTGGAATGCGGCCGGCGGCACGAACGGCACCTACAGCGTGTACGTCGCCGCCACCAACCGCCCGCTCAACAAATACACCCTGGTCTACGAGATCTTCAGGTGTCCGAACGATAAGGGAGACCTGCTGAACGGAGCCAACATTAACAACTGCTATCTCAAATACGGAACGAGTTACCTACCTCAATGGCAGCACGATTCCTTCCGTACCCGCCATGTGCTGGGCGATATCAACGCGGTTCGAGGCTCCTACGAGAATCTTCCCATCAAGAGCTCGGAGCTGGCGCTGGGTGCGTCCCATAAGATTGTGCAGGGGGATTGGGCGTGGCATGCCAACCGCGGAAATACCGACAAGAAAAGCGTCTGGCACAACTACAAGGGCAAGAGTCGGTTCAACATGCTTTTCGGAGATGGACATGTGGAGTTCTACCAGTTTCCTGAACCGAAACAGATGGAGCTCTGGATTTTCGACCCGAAACCGAACCGTGATTGGAAGTGGTGGTGAGAGGGTGGTCCGGATCGTTGCTGGCAATGCCAGCCGGTTCTACCAGTTACGGCAGGGCGAGGCGCGTTTAGCAAGAAGATCGAAAATTTTAAGCTGCAATCACACTCCACTTTGCCTATTATAACCTTTGCAAGCGTCTGCAAGTGGTGATTCGCCAGTTGCTTGGAGCTGACTCCAAGCACATCGAGTCTGTGCCTGTTTTGGAGACTTTCCAAGGCCAGACCGTTTGCGAAGGCGTGGTCGAAGTGTTTGATCTTCAGAATCGTCCAAAGGCCAAACGTTGTTACGCCTGGAGCGCTGGAAAAGGAAACCAGGAGAAGTTCACGGCAGTCCTTGAATTGCCGCCAGCGATCTCCCCAAAGACGGCCGTGCAAACGTCAATCGTGGGGTGCAACTCACCGTTTCCGGGAGGTGTCGTTCGGAGGACAATACCTACCGCAGAATCGGAAGAGTTCAACCACGGATAACACGGATAGCACGGATAAAGTACCCCTCTCAGCTCCCTTTCCTCATCCGTGTTATCCGTGTCATCCGTGGGTGCGCTTCAGCGTGGTTAAGCGGCGGGATACACGCGTCAGGGGAGGCGACCTCGGATAACGTGAGTTGCACCCTCAATCGTGGCTGAATTGAAAAAACAATTGGACACCCTTGATCTGCACGCTAAATCGTTCGCGAATGTCTCCGCTCGTTGGCGGGTCCGAGCGTGTTGTCGAAGCACATCGCGATGTTGCGGATGAAGAGGCGGCCGGTGTCGGTGACTTCGAGGCCGGTGGGTATGCGCTTCACAAGGCCATCGGCCTCAAACGGTGCGAGCAACGCGAGTTCACTCGCGAAATGTTCCTCGAAGTTGATACCGAGCTTTTGCGACATGGCGGCGAAGTCGATCGAGAGATCGCACATCGTGCGCATGATGGTTTCGCGACGGATCTTGTCCTCGTCCGTCAGGAAATAGGCTTTGTGCAACGGCACGCGGCCGGCGTCCACCGCTTCCTGATACTTGGGCAGCTCTTTCTCGTTCTGCCAGTAGGCGTCAGGCACTTGGGAAACACCCGACATGCCGAACGCGTAAATATCCGAGCCGGCGCAAGTGCTGTAGCCCTGAAAATTCCGCTGCAACCGCTTGTTGCGCTGCGCCACGGCGAGTTCGTCGTTGGGCCGCGCGAAATGGTCCATGCCGATATAGACGTATTGGTTGTCGGCCGTGAGCCGTTCGATGACGAGCTTGAGAACCTGTAGTTTGCTTTCCGGTGTGGGCAGAACTTGTTGCTCGAGTATCTTCTGGGACGGCTTGATCCACGGCACATGCGCATAGCTGAACACGGCGAGGCGGTCGGGCTTCATCTCCAGCACGGTGTCGAGCGTTTCGTTGAACGTGGCGGGCGTCTGATGTGGCAGGCCGTAGATGAGATCAAGGTTGATCGAGCCGTAACCGAGCTCGCGCATCCAATCAATCGCCTGCTGGGTCATGGCGCGCGGTTGGATGCGATGAATCGATTCCTGCACCTTGGGATTGAAATCCTGAACGCCCATCGAGGCGCGGTTGAAGCCGACTTCGCGCAGCGCCACCATGTGATCGCGCGTGAGCCGCCGCGGATCAACTTCCACGCTCGCTTCGATGTCCGGCGAAAACTTGAAGTGCTTGTGGATGATGTCGCCGAGGCGGCGGATTTCATCGGGCCGCAGGAATGTGGGTGAGCCGCCCCCGAAATGGAGCTGCACGATTTTGCGGGCGGGATTGAGCTGCGTGGCCATCTTCGCGACCTCGCGGCCGAGGTAGTCAATATAGTCCTTGCCCTTGTCGTGGTTGAGGGTGATGACCGTGGTGCAGCCGCAGAACCAGCAGAGCGTTTCGCAGAACGGAATGTGAAAGTAGATGGAGAGATCCCGTGCCGCGCGATTGTTGTCATCAAGCTTCGCCGAGAGCTGCTCCCATGTGGCGGCGTCGGTGAATTTGGTCGCGGGCGGATAGCTGGTGTAACGCGGTCCGGCCACGTTGTACTTCTTCACCAGCTCGAGATCGACGTTCAATGTTTTCACAAAATGGAAGGGAGTTAACGCTGAGGCGCAAAGAGGCAAAGACGCTGAGATTGACTCAGATGGTTTGCTCCACTCTGCGGCTCGGCTGCTCTGCGTCTTTGCGTTGAGTTCTTCATCTGTAGTATTTTACAGCTTCCACCAACGCGGCAATGTTCTCCAGCTTGGCGCCCGGCGTCAAACCGTGGCCGAGATTGAAAATGTGCCCCGCCCGGCCGCGCATGGCCTCGAGCACGGCGCGCGTTTCGTTCGCCACCACTTCCGGCGTGGCTTCGACTATCAACATAGGGGCGAGGTTGCCCTGCAAGCCGATGCCTTCGGGGATGATCTGGCGGGCTTCGGCCAGGGGGGTTTGCCAGTCAATGCCGATGATGTTCGCGCCGGTGGCGATGAGATCGGACCAGTTGCCATGCGTGCCGAGGGAAAAGACGATCACCGGAACGCCGTCTCCAGGCGGCATCGTGGCCGCTTGCGAATAGGCCGATTCTGCGCTCCGAAGAGGGCGTTCCGGGAGCGATGAAATGATCTCCTTCATCCAGCGACCGCTCGCCTCTTGAAACTCGCCCGCCGCCAGATGCCCGCCGTGGCTGTCGAAGATTTGCACCGCATCCACGCCGGCGTTGATTTGCATTTCTAGATACGCAGAGATGGCGGCAGTCAGCTTCTCGGCGAGGGCAAAATAGGTATGCGGATCTTCGCGGAAAAGCGCCAGGGCACGGCCAAATTTCGGAACACTGGCGCCTTCCATCATGAACGTGGCCAGCGTCCAGGGCGAGCCGCTGAAACCGATGAGCGCTGTCTGGTCGCCGAGCTCCTTACGGAGCATGCGGAGGGCTTTGTCCACGTAGCTCAGCCTCTCGCACACCTGCGCAACAGAAAGCTTCTCGATGTCTGCCTTGGTCTGGATGGCGAAGTCCATGATCACACCGCCCGATTCCTTGAAGCGGTAGGTCTGCCCCATCGCCTCCGGGATGACCAAAATGTCGCTGAACAGGATTGCGGCGTCGAAACCGAATCGGCGGACGGGTTGCAGCGTTACCTCGACGGCCAGTTCAGGATCTTGGACGATCTGGACAAAAGTGTAAGCCTCCTTGAGCTTACGATACTCGGGTAGCGCACGACCCGCTTGCCGCATCAGCCACAAGGGCGGACGATCATTCGGGCGACAATGGCAGGCGTTCAGAAAACGCTGGCGGCTAGTCATGGGAGTGCTCACGGCTTTTTTAAGAAGGTCGTCGCCATGTTTTCCAGCGCCGAAACCCAGAGCGGATGTTCGTTCATGCAAGGAATACGGGTGAACTCCTTGCCGGTTGCCGCCAGGAAGTCTTCGCAGCCGCGCATCCCGATTTCTTCAATGGTCTCCAGACAGTCGGAGACAAACGCCGGGCAGATCACGAGCATCCTCTTCTTTCCTTCCTGGGCTAGGCGCACCAACTCGTAGTCAGTGTAAGGCTTCAGCCACGGGTCTCGGCCCAGGCGCGACTGGAACGAGACTGAATACTTCTCTTTCGGCACGCCGGCGAGCTTTACGAAAGCCGCGGTGGTGGCAAAACATTGAGCGCGATAACAAACCGCATGTGCCGAGCTGACGACTTCGCAGCAGTTTTCAACCTTGAGGCAGTGGCAGCCGGTGGGATCGGATTTACGGAGATGCCGTTCCGGAATGCCGTGATAGCTGAACAGCAGATGATCGTGATCCTGCTTCAAGAAATCCGCCGCGCTCGCGACAAGGGCGGTTATGAAATCGGGGGAATTGTAATACGGCGGTTGCACGGTCACTTTCATCCGCGGAGCAAATTTCGCCGCCATTTCCCGAACCCTCACGACGGCCGTTTCGTAGCTGGACATGGCGTAATGGGGAAACAGCGGGATGAGCAGTGCGTCGCTCACGCCTTTGGCCGCGAGACTTTTCACTGCCGATTCGATGGACGGATTCTGATACCGCATCCCCAGCTCGACCGGCAAAGTCATGCGCTTTTGCAGCGCGGCCTGGACGTGCTTGCTGGTGACGACGAGGGGCGAGCCGTCTTTGGTCCAGATTTGTTCGTAGGCGTGCCCGGACGCTTTTGGGCGATTGATTAGGATAAGGCCGACCAAAAGGCGGCGCAACGGCCACGCCACATCAATCACGCGACCGTCCATCAGAAATTCATTCAAGAAACGCCTCACGTCCGGGACGGATGGGGAATTGGGCGAACCGAGGTTGACTAGTAAAATGCCTTTGCTCATGGGGTTGTGAATCCGTTCTTAATCTTGATCATGATCTTCCTCTTAACTTCGCGCGTTTAGAAGCGGTGAGTAAGATTCAGAGGAAGCTTAGGATTAAGACACCTCGCCCGTCACGAACCTTTCGACGCGTTCGACGACATTTATCCCGGACCCTATCGAATCACTCAACGAAACGCCGTCGCGATAGTGCCCCGCGAGGAAAAATCCAGGGGCTTGGGCCTCGATCCTTGTCATCAGGTCCTTGAATCGCCCGTAGCCGACGTTGTATTGCGGAATGGCCTGGGGGTACAAAACGCAATGTTGGAACGTGGGTTGGCCGCGCACCCCGAGCAGCGCGCGCAGATCTTCATAAACGAGCGCGACGAGTTTTGCCTCCGGTAGCGAAGCGAGTTCTGGATAGCGCTCGCCGCCAACGTACGTCGTGAGTGTGAGATGGCCGGCGGGGGCGCGATTCGGGAACAGCGAGGAGGAAAAAAGTGTGCCGAGGCTCTTGAAGCCCGCGATCTTGGGGATCAACATGCCAAAGCCCATGCACGGATGCGCCACGTCTTCGCGGCGAAAGCCAAGCACCACGCTGGCGACGGGAGGGTAGCGAATTTCGGAGAACGCAACGAGGTTCAAAGGCCGTCCTCTCTCCCGGCCTGCGGCCACTCCTTGCCCATCCGATGAGAGGGACGGGCTGAGGGGAGCTGCAGATTCGCTCAAAAGCTCAATTTTAAGTTCCGCCAGCCTCGGGGCGGTGCCGCAAAAGATCACCGCGCCGTGTTCTGCTCGCGATTCGCCACCGCCCTCCTGGAGGTCCAGCGTCCAGCCTGCGGGGGCCTCGGTTAGCCGGGTGACGGTCGTGTTCAGTCGGACCGCCGCGCCAAGCCTCGCGCGAAGGGTGTCCGGCAAAACTTGGAGGCCCTCGTCGAAGGAGAATTTCGGCGCGCGGTCTTTCGCGATTTCACCGCGCTTCTTGCGTTCGCGGCCTCCGAAGAGCTGACCTCTGATCATCGATCCGTAATTGTCCTCCAGCGCCTTGAGTTTGGGGAAGGCGTGCGTCACGGAAAGCCGGTATGGATCGCCTGCGTAAATCCCGCCGACGAGGGCGTCAATGGCATGGTCGAGAAATTCCTGATTGAACCGACGGATGACAAACTGACCGATGCTTTCTTCAACACCATTCCGCTGCGGCGAAACAAAGGCTTCGCGCAGCACGGCGATTTTGGCTTTGTACGAAAAAAGCTCCGTGCTGAAGAATCCCAGCGGTGAACCCGGCATGAGGATGGGCCGACCATAACGGACCACGTAGCGCGACTCGGCTTTGGGATCGGGATTGAGTTTGCGCGACTCCAATCCGGCATCGCGGACCAGTGCAGCGATTTTGGGCGAGGTTTCGAGGATGGTGTTGGGGCCAAACTCCGCCAGGTAGCCATCCCGGCGCAGCGATTGAATCACGCCGCCCACCCGCCCGCTGGCCTCATAAACCGCGACGGACACGCCACGGCGTTGTAGGTAAAACGCCGCAGTCAACCCCGTGATACCACCGCCAATGATTGCCACTGATTTCATCGGGAACCAGACTGGAACAACCACATCATCCACGCAAGCGATTAACCCGAACTCCCTGGACAAGATGGACAGGGATCGCGCCTACGACCTGCTTGCACGCCATGTGCATTCATCCCGAATTCCCCAATCGGTAGGGTCATCGCGCCGAATGACTTCGCAGCGCGATAACCCCACCACGGAACCCTCCAGAGAATAGCCCACATCACCCCAAAGGGACAGACAAAGTGCCGAGGAACCCCTCTGATTCTAGGACACATCGCCCTACAGGTCAGGCCGACGTTGACCACCAACAACTTCGGGATGCCCCCTGACCAGGCTCGGTTTACGGTTGAAAACGAGCGGCTGGCTGAGCATAATGGTGGAATGGAAGAAATCATTTACCCGCGAAGCCCCCGGGAGCAGATGGCCGGCTGGATGCACTTGCCCCGGTATGTCGATAAGATCCGGCTGCATCTGGCAGAAAAACTACACCCGGACTATCAGCCGAACTTCGGCAAGGGTTTCGACGAGTGGTGGCTGAAGGCGGTTGGCGTGAAGCACGAAGAATTCATTGAAGTGGTGCGCGGCTCGATCACCGACGGCCAGGTGGCAGATTGGGTTCAAAGTCGTGCGGCGAAGTCCAACGCCGAGAAGCAGATGCACCGCGAGGCGATGTTGGACTACCCGAAGGCGGGCGACCCGGCGGGTCAGGGTCGGCTGAAGATGCGGAAGGAGCAGGCCGGCCAGGGACATCGCGATGACATTCGACTCTTTGTGGATTTCATCGACGCCGACGAGAAACGAATCTAGAGCGGCGTTGGCAAGATCTCGCGCTGGCTAAAGCATCGCCATGGTGCTATTTGACACTTTGAAACCTCAACCTTTCACACAATATCATAAGGCCGGAAGCGTATGGGCCGTCGGTCAAATCCATGATGGACGAGGAGCGCGGCCCCTATTTTGCTGGTTTCATCGGCATAAAACCGCTGTCAACCATCCATTCCTCAAGCCGCACCGCCCGTGCGCATCTCAGATTTTTCCAGATCTTCTCGTAATCGTAATCGTAATCGTAATCGTAATCCTATCCCGGGTTTCCCTCGTGCAACCGGTAATCGGAGTTTGCTTTTATCAAGGCGACTAGCATCGAAACGACGCTCCAGAGGCGGTCTTTTCCTGA
>CAMBEJ010000197.1 GCA_945865375.1 Akkermansia muciniphila
ATCGTTTTGTTCGCGGGGATGATCTGCGTGCCAGTGGGTTCCTTGATACAGCGAACAGCGAATATCGGCCTGCTTGGGTCTCGTGTGTCCGCGTATTTGTTTGTGGTGATCGTGTTTATGGTCGTGTTCGGATTTGCTCGAAAGATGATAGGAGAGAAGCTCGTGGGAAGCGACACCTTCGGCGGTCTCGAATATTATCTGGGCATGGTCGCCGGGGCTGTGCGGTTCGCCTGTATTCTAGTGGTTGCGATGGCGTTCTTGAATGCCAAACAGATCAGCGAGGTTGAACGAGCGGCGTTTGCAAAGACTCAGAAGGAAACCTTGGGCACCATGACCATTCCATCCCTCGGCTCCTTGCAAGACGATGTTTTTAAGAAATCTCTTTCCGGGCGCTCCGTCCGTCGCTATCTCGGCGCACACCTCATCCCACCGACGAGCGTCAGCAACGATCCCCTTCAAAATAGCATGGGCCGGCAAAAAGATCGCCTGCTTGACGATATCATCGGGGGCGGACGCAGGTAACACTGGAGCGAATCGGGGAATGGCATCAAGCTTTGCACCACAATGTCCGGCTTCATTTCTCCTGCCATCCTCGACCATATCCGGGGTGCCAACGAGATTGTTGAGGTCATCGGTGCATTCGTTCCCCTGAAGCGATCAGGGGCCAATTTTGTTGCATTGTGTCCATTTCATAAGGAGAAATCTCCTAGCTTTAACGTCAATCCTCAGAAGCAAATCTTCTATTGCTTCGGCTGCCACAAGGGAGGCGACGTGTTTCGCTTCCTTCAAACTTATGAGAACCTCTCTTTTGTTGAGTCCGTCAAGCGTCTTGCTGACAGGGCGCGCATCCCGCTCGAGTTTGGTTCGGTAGCCGAATCCCCGCAAAAGCAGCTCCGCGACGCGCTGCTCCAGATGCACGAGCAGATCGCAGTCAGATGGCATCAGGGCCTTCTCAACGACGCGGGGGCTCAGGTGGCGCGGGATTATCTTGCGAAGAGGCGTGTCTCCAACGAAGCCGTCCAATCTTTCCGGCTTGGATACGCGCCGGACGATTGGGAGGACTCCGTCAATTGGGCCCGGAGCAAAGGGTTCAATCTCGATCTGGCTTTGCAATCAGGACTCATTGTCAGGAAGGAGGGCGATGATCGGTATTATGGCCGGTTTCGTGGCCGGTTGATGTTTCCCATTTGTGACGACCAGAGTCGTGTGATCGGCTTCAGTGGAAGGGTTCTTGGGGGAGACGAAAAGATCGCGAAGTACGTCAATTCTCCGGAGACACTTTTGTTTCACAAGGGGCGAGTTATTTATGGCTTGGACAAGGCCAAGCGAGCCCTTCTTGACAGTCATTACGCGGTGGTCTGCGAAGGACAACTGGACCTCATAGCGTGTCATATGGCAGGCGTTCAAAATGCGGTTGCGCCTCAGGGAACGGCGCTGACTGCCGATCACATGCGCCTGCTCAAGCGTTATGTCGATGAAGTGATTCTCTGTTTCGACGCCGACAAGGCGGGAGTTAATGCCACAATCCGAGCCTTGGACGATTTGCTCAAGTCCGGGCTGGCCGTTCGTGTGGCAACGCTGCCTGCGTCCCACGATCCAGACAGTTTCATCACGGAGTTTGGCCGTGCTGAGTTTCAGAAGCGACTCGAAGACGCGGAGGGGTTTTTTGATTTTTACCTGCGCCACCTCTGTCGTGTTGAGGACATTCGGCAGGACAAGGGGCGGCTTAAAGTCGTCCGTGAGATGAGCATTGCCCTCCAAAAGACCGGGAGCCCTGTCTTGTTCGACACTTATACCCAGAAGATTGCACGCCAGTTAGGGGTTGGAGTTGAGTCCATCCGGGCCGAGTTCCGAACACTATCGATCCCCGAACGCCGCTCGGAGGTGGAGGAACCAGCCAGGCAACTCAACCCGGTCGCCCGTCCCGCTCTCCAGGAATTCTGGCTGCTCAAATTGCTATTCACCGACGAGCACCTAGTGGAATTGGCGCGTCGAAGTTTGGATCTGAGTTGGATTACGAGCCCGCCGGTCCGATCGATCGTTTCGCTCGTCTTTCGCACATTCGAGGAGGGTGCGTGGAGCGGTGTCCCGAGCCTGCTGCATCAGCTTCAGGACGAGGAAATGCTCCAGCTTGCCAATGAAGCGGTGGTGGATGAACGGGATTTGCCAAATCGGGAACAGCAACTGACAGATTGCATCCGCGGACTGCGCGACCGATTTATCGATCGGGAAATGGCGGTGCTAAACGCCGAGTTGGGGTCGGCCTCGGCGGACCAGATGCAGCCCATCCAGATCCGGCAATCGCGGCTTCTGGCTCTCAAACGTTCCCCTGTTTGATACCTTCGTACGCTCATGAAATTCTCGGTTTGCCTCATAACCTTCAACGAGGAACTTAATTTGGGGCGTTGCCTGGCCAGCGTCGTCCGCTTTGCAGATGAAGTGGTGGTCGTGGATTCCGGGAGTACTGACCGCACTCAGGAGATCGCGACAACGGCTGGTGCGAGGGTGATTTCCCAGCCATGGTTGGGCTACGTGGGACAGAAAAACTTTGCGATCGATAGGGCGACTCACGGCTGGATTTTCAGCATCGACGCGGATGAGGAAGTGTCTCCGCGCCTCAGCGCCGAAATCGAGGAACTCAAATCGAGATCAGGTGAGGTGTCGCCCCGCTGCTCGGGATTCCGCATGCCCCGATGCGTGCTCTACGAGGGACGTTGGATCCGCCATGGCGATTGGTACCCAGATCGGCTGGTCAGGTTATTTCGAAAAGAGAGGGCGCGGTTTGCGGGCGGCAAAGTTCATGAGCGATTGGAGTTGTCGGGCGAGATTCGTGATCTGCGTCACGAGCTGTATCATTACTCGTTCAGAGATCGCGCGGACCATTGGCAGCGGTGCCTCGACTACGCGCGGCTCTGGGCAGAATCGGCATTTGAGGCAGGCAAACGCGCCGGGGGCTGGGCAGGCCCTTCGCATGCGGCGTTTCGTTGGGTACGCGGCTATCTGTTCAGAGGGGGATTTTTGGACGGCGCTCAGGGCTGGCATATCGCGCGAATGAGTGCCGCGGAAGTCAAGCTGAAATACGAGCTCCTGCGGAAGATGCAACAGGACTGATCCCGAGGGAGCACTCAAGTACTGAGGACAGAGGACAGAGGACTGAACTTTTCAGAAGCCTCTATGAGAAAGGCATTCGAACAGGCGATCCAGATCGCCGTCAGTGTTATAAAAATGAGGCGAAAGCCGAATCCACTTCACCCCGGCGCGGTTCGCCCGCAGGGAGGTGATCACCCCTTTCAATTCGAGCGACGCATGCAGCGATTCCATGTCTTCGTGGCCTCGTCGAAAACTCACGATTCCACTGGCATTCCGTTTTGTCATCTCCGGCTCGATCACTTCAAAGCCGCGTGCCAAAAGCCCCGATACCATGAGGGTTCGCTTGCGCAATAATTCCTGACTGATTGCGTCCACACCGACTTCCAGCAGCAAATCGATGGCCGCTTTCATTCCCACCATCCCCGTCCAGTTGTGGGAGCCCGCCTCGTATCGGTGTGCTCCGGATCGGAACTCGATTTTCTCGCTTGCCACAAAGCCGGGGCAGCGCACGTTGTTCCAGCCCAGCACGGTCGGGCGCAACTTCTCCTGCCAGTCTTTGCGCACGTAAAAAATGCCGGCACCGCACGGGCCAAGCATCCACTTATGCGCATCGGAAGCCATAAAGGCGATGTGCTTCAAGGGCGTTGAAAACACCCCGACGGTCTGTATCCCATCCAGGCACACAGCGATCCCTTGCGCATCCAGCTCCTTGGCAACCTCCGCGTAATCCAGCCTCCAGCCCGTGATGAAATGGCATGTGGATAACGCGACCAAGCGCGTTTGCTCGTCCACCTGCTCCAAGATGTCATGCGGCTTCACACGACCCCAAGCGCGCGCGTGTATGAACCGGACCTTGACGCCTCGGTCGGCGAGAGCCATCCACGGATACACGTTCGACGGGTAATCATCGAAGTAAATGATTGCATTATCCCCTCTGCGGAATGGAAAACCAGAGGCCACAAGATTGAGCCCAAGTGAGGTCGGGCCCACCATCGCCACTTCTTCCGGCGACACCTCCAACAATCTGGCCACCGCGCTTCGAGTGTCCGTCAGGAGGTGGGGGAAAACCGGCTTTTCCTGATCCCCGAGTGTCGCTTCGAGGGCATACTCCCCCATCGCCCTAGCAACACGTGCTGGCAGGGGACAATCGCCGGCGTGGGCCAGAAACGAACTTTCCTTCGTGACGGGAAACTCCCGTTGCCGCACCGTTTCATCCCGCAAAATCTCTTCGAGTTTCATCAGTTCTTTCCCTCCACCCCGCATAATTCATCCTTAATCACACCCGCCACTTCGAGCGAATCCATCTCCTCGCCATCGAAAGCGTCAGCCCTTGCTGAAATAATCAGAGGCCAGTCCCGTTTGTTCTCGGGTCGGCGGCCATGCGAGCCCCTCACCAAACTCGCGTCCAGGGGGATCACATCCATCAGCATTCGAAACCCCAATTTCTTTTGGAGCAATTTGTACAGGATCCGCAGTTTTACCGCCGGGATATCGGGGTTCAGAAACAGCTCAACAGGATCATAGCCAGGTTTTCGATGGATATCCACACAGCGCGCATAATCTGGCGCGAGGGCGTCGTCATTCCAGAAGTAATACGTGAACCAGGCTGTAGGCGAAGCGATCACGACGAGGTCGCCCGCGCGTTCGTGCTGGATGCCCCAGGCGCGTTTCGCCTCCGCGTCGAGCACTTGTTCAACACCGGATTGTTCGACCAGGAAATCGCGAACTTTCGACGTCAGCGATGGATCTTTGATATACACATGAGCGACTTGATGATCCGCAACGGCAAAAACCGGGCTGGCTCCCAGGTCGAGATACTCAAGGCCCAGCTCCTCCTTGACTGCGAGCCATCCCATCGAGCGGAAAAGCCGGTTCAGATGCACAGGTTGATCCACATCCGTGATCCCATATTCGGACAAAACCAAGATCTCCACGCCCCGATCCTTAAAGAAATCAACCAGGCTCCCAACCAACTCGTCCACACGACGTATGTCCTCCTTGACCCTGGGATCCCGGGTTCCCAATCGTTGCAGATTGTAGTCAAGGTGGGGAATGTAGACCAGACTCAGGTTCGGTCGATACTTGGCCTCGATCCATCGCGCTGACTTCGCGATCCACGCAGAAGCTGCATCCGGTGCGCCCTGGGGTCCTCGCAGGCCTGCGGCAGGGCCCCAAAATGTGGGAAACGGAAACTCACCCAACTCGGTTTTGATCTCGGTTCGGATTGAGTAAGGCCATGAATAAATGTCGAATACTTTGCGCCCATCCGCAGGGTACATGGGGCGAGGTGTGATGGAATAGTCTGCGGAGGAATACATATTATGCCACCAGAACAATTTCGCGCACGTGAAGCCGGGCTCAAGAAGCCTCATGTCCTCCCACACCTTGGGCGCGGTCACGACGGCGTTGGATTGCTTCCAAAAATGCGCCTCGGCGAGCGATCGGTCGTACCAACCGTTGCCCACGATTCCGTGGGAAGACGGAGGTTTTCCAGTCAGATAATTCGATTGAGCCGTGCATGTGACAGCCGGGAACGCCGGCCTGACACGACACTGGGAGCCGGCGCGCGCCAAGGCGTTCAGCCTCGGCGTCTCGGGGCCTAGCATCGACTCACTGAGTCCTACCACGTTCAACACCGCCAATCGACGTTCCTTCATTGAACCCTTTGGTCAAACCGATAACCGGTAGAGCGGCGCAGCAACATCGTTCCACCATTTTGGACGACGCCGGATGCGGCGGCGGGTTCACTGACTCGATTCGAGTCCAACCGCTGCGGGTTCTTCCTTTCCATGAAAGGTGTCTCGTCGTTCATGCGTCGTCTAGCCGACGGTTGCGGCCATTGTGCCCTTCGAAAAGTGGCGCCCTTTTAACTCCTGGATCGCCTGGAGAATGAACACTTCCCGCATCTCATGCACTTCGATTCCCTTTCCGATCTGTTCCAGGAGGGTGATCGTGAGATCACCGCCCAAATGTTCTTGAAACTCCCCCAATCCCTGCAAAACAAGCGCCTTTCCCGAGTCATCCTCATACAGGAGCTCGCGAGTAAACAATTCGAACCCCAAATTTTCCAGGAGCGAAAGCACACGCTCCGCCGAGGCGGGGTTCAACAGCCCGATGAGTCTCGAATAAATGACGTCCAGGGCGATGCCAACCGCCACCGCTTCTCCGTGGCGCAGCCTGTAATCCGATAAAGGCTCCAATTTATGCGCGGACCAGTGACCGAAATCGAGCGGGCGGGCGGATCCCATCTCGAACGGATCACCAGACCCCGCGATATGGTTCATGTGCAACTCAGCGCAGCGGTGGATCAGCCGTTTCATGGCGTCCGGCTCGAAGGACGCCAACGCCCCAGCGTCCTTCTCGAGTTGCTCGAAGAAGGCCGGATCCCGGATCGCCGCCACCTTGACAGCCTCCGCATAGCCCGCAGTTTTGTCACGAGCCGGGAGGAACCGGATGAACTCGAAATCGTTGATCACCGCAAAGGGTACGGCGAAGGTCCCGATGAAGTTCTTTTTGCCGAAGGCATTGATTCCGTTTTTGACTCCAACCCCCGAATCATCCTGGCTCAAAGTGGTGGTGGGGATGCGGAGCAATCGCACGCCGCGATGGGCGGTCGCCGCAGCCAGTCCGGCCATGTCCAGGAGCGCGCCGCCACCGATCACGACCATGCAGGAGTGGCGGTCGATGTGATACCGCTCAATTTGGGAGTGAATCTCTGAGACCTGGAAGTAGGAGTTCTTGGTGCGTTCACCTCCTTCAAAAACCAGCGGAGGACACACAAGATTCAGCTCCGGAAACCCTCCGAGATAGCCCTCGATCATCTCACGCAGGCGGGGCATCACCGAGAGCAATCCTTCATCCATCACAACCAGTGTCTTGTGGGAGCGGAGCCCCGTCTCTGCATCCACCAAAACATCACGTAACAGCGTGTTCGAAACATCGAACATCCGCTCGGTGAAAAACACGCGATGTCGAAACGTGACCTGAACGCTACGCTCAATGAATGGCATTTGGAAAACAATGAAGTCTGTGTAGTATGGTTTCGAAGAAGTTTCAAACCACAAAGGCGGCTGTTTTCAAGAGTCTCCGTAGTGAGAGGTTTGAAAGCCAAGCCTCAGCCTCAGCCAAGTGCGAAGGATCAAAAATGCCTTGCGACATCGGGACACCCGGACTCGATCGTCTCGAAAAACGTCAAAACGACGCCGTTCGAGGTGACAAAGCAAATCCCAATACACACTTCCCATGAGTTCTGCGGCAATCATCGATCCTCGGTCGCTCGCTGGAAGCGATTCCCTCGCCTTTCGATAAAACGATTTGGCGCGAGCCGCCACGGATGCGGCAAGCGCCTGAAATTTCTCTGAATAACAAAGGTTTAGAATAGCCTGCTCGGAAACACCATATCTGGCGAGCTCGGCGAGCGGAATGTAGATATGGCCCCGCTCCGCATCGTTCCGAACATCGCGGAGGATGTTCGTGAGCTGGAGCGCTTTCCCCAGATGCACGGCGTAATCCCGGCAGGCAGGGTTCGTGTATCCGAAAATTTCAATGCTCTGCAAACCCACGGCCGAAGCCACCCGATAACAATAAGCGTCCAACTCCTCGTAGGTCGGGTAACGGGTGACATCGAGATCCATTTCGACCCCCCGGAGGATTTCCTCGAATAGACCCAAGGGAAGCTTGTGCGCGCGAATGACCGGCGCGAGCTCTTCCACGACAGGGATGGACGCCCGAACCCCCTCGTAAAGCCCTCTCAGATCCGACCTCCACCGCTCCAATTCCTGGCGTCGATCGTCAACCGGACGCGTCGTGTCATCCGCAACATCATCCACCTGCCTGCAAAATGCGTAGAGCCGAGACATCGCATCGGCACGTTCCTTCGGAAGCAGCACAAAGGCCATCGCCAGGTTCGAGGCGCTTCTTTTTGTGATGGTGCGGCTGACGGACATGGGTCGCTTAGTAGTCTCGATTAAAGGGATTCAGGAGCCTTGACCGGTGCTCGAATCAAACGGTTTCAGCCCATTAGGGAACCCGGATCGTTGCCGCGGGAGGGAGGGAGTCCACCGGTTTCTTCGAGAGTGGGATTGCGCGGTCTGTGGCCGCGGCGTTTGCGGCGCTTGCGGTGCTTGCTGGAGGAGGAGCCGACGTCGCTTTCGGCGCCCTCGGGATCGTGTCCGTCTCCCCCATCGTCGTCCGAGACCGCATGATCCTGCTCATCACGGCCCATGGATCGAATGGAGTTCTGAACGATTGTTGGGCGGTGATCGCGATTTTCCCTGCGTTTGGATCGACGCGAGTAACGCGCCCACACAAACAGAATCACCGCGAAGGCCAGCGCCCCCAGCAGCCCCCAGAAAATATCCCCCATGACCAGTTTTGTCCCGGTGCCAAGGGGTCTCGGAGACAGGTTATCAACGGCTTGGGCGAAGAGTGGCATCCGTGCTATCATGCTTCAAAAGAGAGCTCGTTCAGAGCGGGTGGGGGGAGTTCTCCC
>CAMBEJ010000198.1 GCA_945865375.1 Akkermansia muciniphila
GGCCGATGTTCTGGGGAGGAAGTGCTGTCAGGAAAAGACCGCCTCTGGAGCGTCGTTTCGATGCTAGTCGCCTTGATAAAGGCAAACTCCGATTACCGGTTGCACGAGGGAAACCCGGGATAGGATTACGATTACGATTACGATTACGATTACGGTTACGATTACGATTACGAGAAGATCTGGAAAAATCTGAGATGCGCGCTGAATCGGGCATCGGAGCATTTCCGGCTTGGAAGGGTAGGGTCTTTACGGATAGGCTGGATGGATGTCGATTGAAGATCACGCAGGGGACGTTGTTTCCAAGGCTCGGGCGGCCATGGGTTTGAGTGGCGACGCGGCAGCGGAGGCGGCAGGGATTTCTCCCGCCGAATTTGCGACGTTGGAATCGTGTGGTGAAGGGAGAGCGGATTGGGGTCGCCTGGGTGCTTTGTTGGGGTTGGACGCCCAAAAATTGGAGAGAGTTGCCAGGGGTTGGTCTCCACCCTGCATCGAGCTGTCCCACTGGAGGGAGCTCCGGCAAATCGTGACATGCAGCCCCAAATTCACTGTCAATTGTTATCTTGTTTGGGATGAAGTGACTCGAGAAGCGGCGGTGTTTGATACCGGATTGGAGGCGTCCCCGCTATTTGAACTGCTCGATTCTGAAAGGCTGACATTGAAGCACGTCTTCATCACCCACAGCCACTACGATCACATTGAAGCTTTGCCGCAGATTCGGGGTCGGTTTCCCAAGGTCCGACTGCACTCGGGCTCGAAAAACGCGCCGCCCGAGCAACGGAATAGAGCGAACGACTTCATCCATTTGGGGAGCCTGCGGATCACGAATCGCGAGACCCCGGGACACGCCGAGGACGGCGTGACGTATGTCGTAGGCAATTGGCCCGATGACGCATCCAACGCCGCCTTTGTGGGGGATGCGATCTTTGCGGGATCTATTGGGGGCGCGCGCGAGCACACGGCCATGGCCAAGCAGAAGATCAGGGAACAGATTTTCTCGCTACCTGGCGACACCTTGATCTGCCCAGGCCACGGCCCGGTGACCACAGTGTTCGTCGAAAAAGCGAACAATCCCTTCTTTTGATCTTCCCTGGGCTCTCGTAAACCGCATGATTCGCGGGTCAAGCTCAGCAGTCCTCATTCCTTCAAAATGAGCGCTGTGGGGATAATTGGGCGCGGTGTGGCGATGGTTTATGTTTTTATGTTGAAAGCTGGAATTGTTGGATTACCGAACGTGGGCAAGTCGACGTTGTTTAACGCGGTGACTCGCACGAGAAAGGCGGAGGCCGCGAATTACCCATTCTGCACCATCGATCCCAACGTGGGGGTTGTGACAGTGCCGGATTTTCGGCTGGAGATTCTGTCAAAAATTGCGAAGACCAGCGTGATCATCCCGGCGGCGGTTGAGTTTGTGGACATCGCCGGTTTGGTGAAGGGGGCGTCTCAGGGCGAAGGGTTGGGCAACAAGTTCCTGAGCCACATCCGGGAGGTGGACGCGATTGTGCAGGTTGTGCGCTGTTTTGAGGACGCCGACATCCATCATGTGGCGGGCAGCATCGATCCAGTCCGCGACATCGAAACCATCCTCACGGAACTCATCTTGGCGGACTTAGAGGCTGTAAACAAGAGGCTTGATCGAGTCCAAAAGGATGCCAAGCGCGGGGATAAAGCGGCTTTGGCTGACGAGGAAGTCTTGAAAAAACTCGCGCCCCACCTGGACTCAGGTAAACCGGCTTTGACCCTTGAGCTGGGGGCTGAACAGAAGGTGTTGTCGAGGCAGTTCTACTTGATGACAGACAAGCCCACCATCTTTGCCGCAAACGTCAAGGAATCAGACCTGGCCACGGCTTCGGCCAACCCTTTCGTTGCGCAGGTCCGGGAATACGCCAGAGCTCACCATGCCTGCGAGACCGTGGTGATAAGCGCCCAGATTGAGAGCGACCTGGTGGATCTCTCACCCGCTGAGGCGGCCGAGTTTTTGAAAGAACTTGGAGTCGATGAGTCCGGTGTGGGTGGTTTGATCCGGGCCACCTACCACTTGCTTGGACTCAGAACCTATTTTACAGCGGGCGAAAAGGAGGTTCGAGCCTGGACGATCCATGATGGAGACACCGCCCCCAAGGCCGCAGGGGTGATCCATAGCGATTTCGAGCGCGGGTTCATCAAGGCAGAAACCGTGGCGTATCAGGATTTGGTTCGCTGCGGATCCGTTGCCGCGGCGCGCGAGAAGGGTTTGTACAGAATGGAGGGGAAGGAATATGTGGTCAAAGACGGCGATGTGCTTCTCTTCAAGTTTAACGTTTGATCGATCCGGGGCGGGAGGGTCCAAGGGAGCGGGTGTGAACTGTTTTGCTGGCAAAAGGTTTACGGATAGCCAATAGTGCGGCCGCGAAGAATGAGTTCATCCCCACGAAATGCGGAAAATCAAGACCCGGTGAAGAGAGTTCACAAGCAATTGGTTGTGATGAACAAGCTGGGGATGCATGCGCGGCCTGCCGCGAAATTTGTCAAGACCGCAAACCAGTTCACGTGTGAGATTTTGGTTGAGAAAGACAGCGAGACAGTCAACGGCAAGAGCATTATGGGGTTGTTGATGCTGACGGCGGGCCCTGGTAGCCGGCTGTTCGTGCAAGCGACCGGTCTGGATGCTGAGGCTGCAGTGGCAGAGCTGGAGGCTTTGATGAAGCGCAAGTTTGACGAGGACTGACACGGATGGAGCCCGAGAATTATGGCGTCCGGTGATTTCAACATCCAGTATGTGGCCCATCTGGCCCGTATCGAATTAACCCCTGAAGAAGAATCCAAGCTGGGGCAGCAACTCGGAGGCATTCTTGGGTACATCAACCAGCTCAGGGAGGTGGATGTGAGCGGAGTGGATCCGACGGCGCATGCTTTTCCGATGGTGAACGTGACCAGGAAGGATGAGCTAGGGCAGTCCTTGACAAATGACGAAGCCCTTGGAAACGCCCCGGCCCGCGCGAATGGGTTGTTCGTGGTTCCCAAAATTGTGGAGTGAACGACTCATGCTGAACCGGCTGACCATTTCCCAACTCACGGCCCAGCTCGCGACCAGAAAGGCTTCTGCGTTGGAAGCGGTGCGGTCCTGTTTTGATCGCATCGGAGAGGTGGACGCGCGCGTGCACGCTTTTCTGAGCCTGGACGAACCCGACGCGATCCGACAGGCCAAGCAGGCGGACGGGCTTCTCGATGCAGGGAAGACACACGCCGAAATGCCTCTCCTTGGCGTGCCGGTTGCGATCAAGGATGTAATTTCCGTGCGCGGCCAACCATTGACGTGCGCTTCAAGGATACTTGGCAATTACCGATCCCCATACGATGCCACAGTCATCGAGCGGTTGCGAGCTGCGGGGGCGATCGTTTTCGGGCGAACAAACCTGGATGAGTTTGCGATGGGGAGCTCGACGGAGAACTCTGCGTTTGGGCCCACCTTCAATCCTTGGGATTTGAGTCGAACCCCGGGGGGATCCTCGGGCGGTTCGGCTGCCGCTGTGGTTTCCGATTTCTGTAGCGCCGCCTTGGGCTCGGACACGGGGGGGTCGATCCGACAACCCGCCGCACTCGTCGGGTGTGTCGGATTCAAACCAAGTTATGGCTTGGTCTCCCGGTCCGGATTGGTCGCGTTTGCCTCGTCCCTTGACCAGATAGGGCCTTTGACAAAGGATGTGCGTGATGCCGCGATGATGTTGAACGCGATTAGTGGATGGGATCAACGCGATTCGACTTCGATTCCAAAGTCCCTTCCTGATTACACCGCATGCTTGTCTGGTGAGGTCAAAGGGATCCGGCTCGGGATCCCCAAGGAATACGCAATCGGAGGCCTGGATGTCGAAGTCGATGGCGCCGTCAAAGCCGCCCTTAAGCACCTGGAACGTTTGGGTGCCGAGATCGTGGAGATTTCACTCCCCCATACGGAGTATTCGGTCGCGACTTATTACATCGTGGCAACGGCCGAAGCCAGCGCGAATCTCGCACGGTTCGATGGGGTTCGATACGGATTGAGGATTGACGGCGATGACCCCCTGGAGCTGTATTCGAAAACGCGCGGAGCGGGGTTCGGTGCCGAGGTAAAACGACGGATTATCTTGGGCACTTATGTCCTGAGCAGCGGCTATTACGATGCGTATTATTTACGCGCTCAGAAGGTCAGAACCCTGATCCGGCAGGATTTTTTGAAGGCTTTCGAAAAAGTCGACGCGATCGTCACCCCCACCACCCCAGGGCCAGCCTTTAAGATTGGGGAAAAGATAGAGGACCCTCTGCAAATGTATTTGTCGGATATTTTCACCATCTCCTGCAATCTGGCGGGAATTTGCGGGATGAGCATCCCCTGCGGGTTTACGGCCAATCCTAAGTTGCCGATTGGGTTGCAGTTTCTTGGCAGACCTTTTGGAGAGGAAACGTTGCTAAGAGTGGCCCACGCCTTCGAGCAAACGACGCCATGGCACAAGGAGAGACCTGTTCTTTGAATGCCGTTTTAGCCGTTCTTGTTCATTCCTAGGGAGCTCTGGAGAGCTTCGGAAAACTTCCTGATTTCCTCAACAATTTTCTGGGGTTGCTCGCTGAACGAATCGGCAAAGCGGAGGGCGGCTTCGGGTTTACGGCCCATGATTTCAGCCGTCGCCACCAAGATCGCCAAGCTATTGTTCACATTGTGGCGCATGATCGCCAGTTTCTTTTCGATGTCACCTATCTGCTCAGGCGTCAGGTTCAATGTCTGGTTTGTCAGGCTCATGCTCTCAGTGTGTTGTGGTTATCGTGGATTGCAAGCTGGTTTCGATCTCAGAACCCACATTACCGTCGAGGACGAGGGAGTTGAACTCCTCTGCTGTCCCATCCCGAGGCTTGGCCCGACAGACCGCTGCAACGGAAGTTCCAGAGGTTCGGGAAGCTCCGGCATGGCATTGTCTTTACCGGTTGGATGACGCAATCAGCACCTTTCAATGGGTCTTGACCCGAACTCGAAAGTAACTTTCAGGATCGGCGTTGAAGGGGATCACGGTCTCAAGATCTGTCGTCGGATTGCCAACGGGCTCAAAATGTGGATCGTTGAGTGAAAACGCTCTTTCCAAGATGAAGCTTTGAACCTGTTTTGAGTGGTTCTCTGATTCGTTGACCAGGATGGATCTTGGAGCGTGCCATCGAAGCTGAAGTCCCTGAGGCGTTCTGACAACTGAAGTAATTTTCGGCTTTGGATGGAATCCAATCACCCCCCTCAGGGGTAACTTCAGAATGCCTTCTGGTGTCCAATTGGCGGAATCCCAAGCGCTGAAATTGAAATTCCCGCTTGCCCAACTGGTTCGGTACCTGACGAACGGGGTTCCCTCATCAGAAATGGTGTACCCGTAGGCGAGCATCCCATGGATGGCTGGATTGGCGTTGTCGCGGGCACCGACGGTCCGGCTGTATTGGGTGAAATCCTGCATGAACAGAAGGACGGGATACCCGGAGTCGATCTCCGCTTTCAAATCCTCAAAGGAGAAGCCCGCGTGAGGGGGGACCCCCGGGTTAAAGTCGCTGAGCTGTGTGAAAGATTCTGCGGCATAACCACAGAAATCTGCCCATGCCCTCAGCCCTGACTGGATGTCCTGGATTGGCTCACCCTCGTCTGAGTTTGGGGTGAAATTCAGACGTCTGGCTCCTGAATAATCCCAAAAAACAAAACTATAGCCATCGATGTTCCCGTCGCACTCCTGATTCAAGGCCCGCCATTTATCCTGGTTAAGACCGATAAAATCACCGATGCAGTCGGGTGCGTGCTCTTCCCTTCGAAGCGACTCGTAAGGGTCCGGAGAAGGGTCCTCGTAGTCGATGTAGTAATCATCCATGTGGCCAGGCTTGTCCTTGGGGCGTCCATCTACCCCTTTTTTGGAAGCCCAGAGCGCATTGATCCCGGCGTTTGATCCATTGCTGTTCAGCGGTGCGAGTCCGTTGTTTGTGGGCCCTTTGTAGAAATCGGAAAAGCCGTGCCTGTCCCAGAAGCCAATAAGATTTCCTGTAGCGGTCCCGAAACACCCGGCATGCCATTGGTAGTCAGGGACTTCCGATAAGAAATAACTCGCGCCGGCAACGGCTTGTGATCCAAGCTGTTGAAGCATCATCACCAAACCAAGGAGCGGCCCTAATCGTTGTTGAGTTGGAGGTATCATCGGCACGCGCTTTTCGTCACCATTAAGCAGGTCTCATTTTGGCCGGCGGAATGGGGCAGACATCCAGGTCTGCCTGCCGCGAGGGCCTCTGGCCTCCAACCAGCGGGGCACTTTGCCAGCCGACCGGTCGGAGACCAAACCCAGAATTTTCTAAGCCAGAACCGCTCACGATCAGTATATGTCGGTTGATCTCTGGTTGCAAAGATGTCATTCATTGATTTATGAAATTTCTATCGAACGCGGCGCGATGGGCCGCGTGTCTCAGTGTGGCCCTGCATCTCTCCTCGGTATCCTCCGTGTCGGGGGCTGATTTACGAGTGGGTCTGGTCGGTTTGGACACGTCTCACGTGACCGCCTTTACGAGACTGTTGAACGATCCCAAAGCCCAGAATCACATTCCGGGCGCAAGGGTTGTCGTGGCATTCAAAGGAGGGAGCCCAGATATTGAGTCGAGCATCACACGCGTCGAGGGGTATACCAAGGAGCTGCAGCAGAGTTACGGCGTGAAAATCTTGGATTCTATCGAGGAGGTTTGCAAAGAGGTGGATGCAGTGTTGTTGACCAGCGTTGATGGCCGGCCGCATTTGGATCAGGTGCGTCCGATTTTGCGCGCCGGCAAACGCGTGTTTATCGACAAACCTGTGGCCGGGACCCTCAAGGATGCCATCGCCATCTACCGATTGGCCAAGGCGCGGAACGTGCCGCTGTTCAGTTGTTCTTCGTATCGCTTTTACGACAGCCTGGCGGAACTTAAACGCACGGACGTCGGCGATCTGAAGGGCGTTTTTTCCTATGGACCAGCGCCCACGGAGGCACACCACCCAGACTTGTTCTGGTATGGCATCCATCCCACGGAGGCTTTGTTCACAATCCTAGGACCTGACTGCCAAACGGTTTCAAGAACGACCACTGCGAGCATGGATGTGGTCACCGGAATTTGGTCGGAAGGGCGGATGGGTGTGCTCACAGGGTTGCGGACAGGCTACTCCCCTCATAAGGTTATCCTTTTCGGAACAAAGGCCATCGCAGAGCAGAAGGGAGGCGGCGATTATGCCCCCATGCTTCGCGAGGTGATTAAGTTCTTTCAGACGGGGATCGTCCCTGTCTCGCCTGAGGAAACCCTCGCCATCATGGCCTTCATGGAAGCGGCGGATGAAAGCAAACGCCAGGGTGGGAAGCCTGTTTCCATCAGGGAGATGTTTGAGAAAAACGACCCTGGCAAGGTCGCTGAATAAGGTCTTAATCACACAATTCAATGATCGTTATTATGGGGCTTCGGTCGGGGGTTGTTGTTCTCCTCACGATTCTTTGCCTAGCGACAACTCTCGCTTGGGGGAACGACGCCGAGCCTTCGGTTGGAAAAAGTCGGCTTGTGATCCTCGGGGATAGTCTTGCAGCTGGGTTTGGGGTCGAGCGGGACGAGTCCTTTCCCGCTTTATTGCAAATAAAGATCGACCGTTCGGGTCGAGCTCCATGCGAGGTCGTGAATGCGGGAGTCAGCGGAGACACCTCGGCGGCAGGGTTGCGCAGGGTGGATTGGGTGTTGCGAGGCGGGGTGGACTTTTTCATTTTGGAGTTGGGAGCAAACGATGGGCTCCGTGGTATCGATCCTCTGGCAACCAAGAAAAACCTGCAGTCGATCATCGACAAGGTGCGAAAAGTGAACGCCGCAGTAAAAATTGTCGTTGCCGGGATGAAAATGCCTCCGAGCATGGGCAGAGAATACGAGGCGGAATTCTCGAGGATTTTTTCTGACCTCGCGACTTCAAATCGGGCGGTCCTGATTCCGTTCTTGTTGGAAGGCGTCGCGGGCGATCCCAAGCTGAATCAAGCCGATATGATCCATCCCACTGCGGCAGGACATGAAATCGTGGCCGAAACTGTCTGGAAGTCTCTGGATGCTGTGATGGCGTCAGTGCAGCCCTCGCAGTCAGGTTTGCGGCCACTTTCGAAATAACTCGGACCAAAAAACCGAAAGAACGAGCTTTAAGTTGCTTGGATTCTCGCGGAACGGCGTTCGCTCGGATCAGATTTAGCCCTGGCGTCGAGGCTCCTCCCGATGACTGGATGATCAGGTGGGTCATGGCGACCGTTCAGAGATCATGGGGTTTGTTCCTTATTTATTTCCTTGACGGAACCGCAGAACATTCACACCCCGTGGTGCGCATTTCAGATTTTTCGTGCTCGCGTTTCCTACTCGTAATCGTAATCGTAATCGTAATCGTAATCATAATCCCATGAACCGCCGATTCGACCACGAAAAGCTGGAGGTTTATTGGAAAGTGCCGCCGCCCTGGATGTGCTCGTGGCCAAAGGCCGATGTTCTGGGGAGGAAGTGCTGTCAGGAAAAGACCGCCTCTGGAGCGTCGTTTCGATGCT
>CAMBEJ010000199.1 GCA_945865375.1 Akkermansia muciniphila
CTCCAGAGGCGGTCTTTTCCTGACAGCACTTCCTCCCCAGAACATCGGCCTTTGGCCACGAGCACATCCAGGGCGGCGGCACTTTCCAATAAACCTCCAGCTTTTCGTGGTCGAATCGGCGGTTCATGGGATTACGATTACGATTACGATTACGATTACGATTACGAGTAGGAAACGCGAGCACGAAAAATCTGAGATGCGCACGCAGCTTCGTCGTGAATGCGCACCGCCAGTCGGGATGGATTGCCTGCCCCGATCACCAAGAGCCTTCGCACAAGGCGGAAACGACATTACGCCCGAGGTCCTCGGCGAGAAGCGGAAGGGCCTGACGTTCCGCGCTTGATTGATCGGTTCCAATCCGCAAGGTCGTGCGCCCAGTGATCTCCCGATCAAATAAGGTGCGTCCGCTCCGGCGGTCGACCGCCGTCACTTTCGCGGCCAGAGTGAGGCGAAAATCCCGGACGGTCAGGATGTCCCGGGGTTGAAACGAGAGGGCATCTCGGCTGTAGCGGGTGAGGACCCCTGTCACCACCAGATCCCCGTCAGCATGGGTGTTGAGCGTATAAGTACCGTCGCGCTGAAGGCTTTTCCTCAGTGCCCCTTCCAAGGCTTGGGCAAGGCGCGGCTCCTGCGTTTGGTTTAGAAACGGTCGGAATTCCACGGAACGAGAGCCCGCGGCGTCCCCGTTCGTGGGGCCAAGCTTGTAGCCCGCGCAACCCCCTCCGAGTAAGGCAGCAATACAGACCATCAATACTGTCAACAATCGGAGCATCGGAGCATCGATTCTCATTTTGAAAGTGGTGGGGCAGATCTCGGACCTGCCGGTTGGCGGAGTGTTCCTCTCCGCGCGGGGCCAGAGGCCGCGCAACTGGCAGACCAGGAGGTCTGCCCCACTTTGCCACCCAAAAGGAGAACTGCTGGCATCTGATGGACTATTTAGTTTTGGCACCGGGGGTGGACTTCCCTCGTGCGGCCTTTTGCTGCTTGAGATCCTCGAGCCGCTTTTTAGCTTCCTGGGCGTAGGGAGAGTTAGGATCCTTGATAATGACTTCGTTGTAGTAGATCAAGGCGGCATCCCATCGCCTCTTTTTGGCGTAATATTTGGCGATCTCGAAGCTGCCGCGAGCTTGCTCTGTCTTGAGAGTGGAAATGATTTCGGTGGCGTCCGACACACGGGGATCATTGGGATGCAGCGCCGCAAAGTCCCCAAACGTGTTAATCGCAAGACCCGCGACGCTTTGGTCATATTCCGCAGTTTTGGCTTGTTTGTTATAAGCCAATCCGGCTCGGTAAAGCGCGTCCGCGGCGACCGTTGGTTGGTCATGATAACGATCCGCAGCCTTCTCATAAGCTCTCACCGCCTTGAAATATTCCCGCTGCTTTTCGCGCGCTGTTCCGATGTTTAGTTGCGACTGCGATGCCACAGAGCTGTAGGGTCCATTTTTGATCAGCTTTTCGTACATCTCCGAGGTCCTGTCCATGGACGGAAAGAACGGAACATAACCCCACAGTTTGAACCATTGCCCCGCCAGAAATCGATTCGCGATTTCGAACTGGCGCTGGAGCACCTCGGGGTAGTTGTCAACCTTGGGGTACTTTTCGAGCAACACCTGGTATTCCTTGAATGCCCGTTCATCCATGCCGCGCGCTTCGTAGGATCTGCCAAGAAGATACTGTGCCTGGGGCGCGTAGTCTGAAAGCGGCCACACTTTGACAGTGCGCCGAGCGGATTTTCCGGCCAGGGAATACCGTTTCTTATCGAAGGACGCCTGGGCAATTTCCAGTTGGTCCTTGGCACGGGTCCGCCGCCATTTGTCACCGCCGACCGAGTCGTACGACCAGCCCTCGCCAGCGCGGTAGGTCAGCGGTGCCGGACAATCGACCGAGCATAAGATAAGGCAGATCGCAGCCAATGCGGCGACGGTGAGCCAACGAATCATGTGCGGACGGTATCGAAGGCCAAAGGCCAAGTCAAGAAACGGGGAGCACCCATGTTTTGACAGACGGCCAGGATCAACGGCGATCCGGCTCTCCACGCAAACGGCGGAGCAACCAGGGAAGGAGGGCGGTGACGGGGAGGATTCCAAACCAAATCACTTTGCCTGCCATCCATGAACTGCGACGGGTGGAAGCGCGCAATTTGACGCTGAGATCAGCGGATGTGTTCACCTCCAGCGACCGGACAAAGGTGAGCGATTGTCCTTGCTCGGGAACTGAGGCGCGGATGGCGGCGGGAATCGCGACCGCCGCATCCTGCTGCCGGATCAGGCGCTCTACCAGGCGCATTTGAAATGTGTTGTCCTCGGCAGTGTTTCGCTCAATCAGTTGCTTCGCTTCTTCCTGGGTGTAGATCGAATTCTGCCCCTCCCGCAGTCCTTTGGGCGTCGCAGCCAAGGCACTGGACTCGCCCACGACCTTGGCCTGGCGCACGTTCAACCCGACGAGGGCCTGTTGGATTTTAAGATTTTGCAACTGCACACGAGCATCCTCGTTGAACGCGTTATCGTGCTGCGACAATCCGTAGGCATTTTTGAAAGCCCGGCGGGCTTCCTGCGGATCCCCGTTCGAGAGGACGCTGTTTCCTAAATTCAAGAAGACCTCGGCGTCACGCGTTTTGTTTTGCCGAACCTGAGCCTCGCTTTGGACGTAGACATCGAGATCCATGGAAGCTTGCCGAGGCTCGGTTTGTGACTCCTGAAGCCGCAGTGTTCCGGTGCTCTGCGTCACTTTCCATTTCTCATCCAGAAAAACCTTCCAAGCGATGTTCTCGAGTGGGAGATCGAATTTCGGCGCTTCCAGGGTGAGCGCCAACGACCGATCGTTCGCCAAGCCAGCCGGGCTGGAGTAAAAGAACTCCACCAGGGTGTTCTCATCACCTTTGACCGGTTGTTCCAGGGGGATCAGGATGCGATCCTTATCCTTCCAGAGCCAAGCGGTGTTCTGATTGACAAAAGCAAACCAGAACCTGGCGGCGGGTGGCAACTTGACGGGCAACAAACGCTTTTCGCCGGGAATAATCTGCATCCTCACATGGGTGAGCATCGTGCCGTTGTCGGCGATGACGGACGTCAAATCCAGCCTGTTCACACGAGCCTGGAGGAGCCGAGTCGCCTCATGACGCTGCAACTGCAGAGGTAAGCGAAAATCGCTCTCCACAGCCCTGAACACGTGGTCCGAAGAAGCGATGTTCAAATCCACTTGAAGCGCTCGTGGAATGACCTGCCAGTCCGTCGGTTGCAATGTCGGGGGCGGGGTCCCGATCTGCAGGTGTCGCCTGCCGCCCGACATCAGGGTCAAAAAACCACGTTGGATCGTCACATCCAGCACCTGAGCCCCCGTGATCAGCGCCTCCGACGCCTGGTCTGCCGTCGCCAACGAATAGGTTAATTGCAGGAAATATTTCCCAATCACGCGCCGCTCAAGCTTGATCTCCCAGTCGCGTGTTTCCTGTGCTCCGAGCGGCTCAGGCGCTTTGAAATCGGACACCTGAGCGCCCTTGAATCGCACGGCTTCGGCTTTCGATGGCAGTCGCACCCGAAGGCTTTTGACGCCTGTGTTCTCGATTTCATACGCCAGGTTCACACTCACTTTCAGTTGGGCCTCCCCCACCTCGACATGTTGCAGACTCGACACCTGGATCCAGGCGTCCATCTGCTCGATGTCCAGGCTCAAGCGCCACTGCGTTTGAAGCAGGCCAAACAACAGGACCCCTTTCTGACGAACCCCACTTTTCAGGGGATCCAACTGTGTCGCTCCTTCCCTGACGCCGATCTGAGGTCGTAGTCCCTGCTCTGGGATTAGCAGCAATTGTCCCCGTTGTTTCACAGATTCTCGCAAGGCCACTCGCGGCACTTGCCAATCCTTTGCGGAACGTACTCCAGGACCGGTGAGACTGATTGAGAAGGTATGTTTGCCCTCGGTTCGGCCCTTGAGGTGCAACGTGATGATCCTCCCTTCGTCCGCTTTGAGATCGGTCCAATGCGTCATCGCATCACCCGTCGCGGACTCCACATCCATTCCCGGTGGCATCAAAAAACTGAGTTTGAAAACACCCGCTCGAGTGACTTCGACGTTCAGAGTGAGGGCAAGCAGGATGCGGTCCTCTCCCAAAGATAAAGTTTGATTCGATTCCACACGCACATCAGGTTCCACCTGCGAGGCCTTCAGCTTCAAAGTTCCCTGCGCCCCCGAATAGCGGAAGGCCCGGCGCATCCCAAGCCCTGGGATCTGGGATTGCATCGGATTGAGCACGGATCCCGGAAAGTCCTCGAGATTGATGGGCGTTGCCCCTTCGGCATCCACCGAATCCAACTGGACTTCGTTGCCGGTGGCAACGCCTGCAAATCCCACCTCGCCGGCCGCATCCAGGACGCTCATGAGTCCTCCTGATTGCTCAAACGGCAAGGGCCCGGTCGCGATCTGGGATTTGATGAGCACCGAGAATGGCCGGGATTGGGGCGGAGTGAAGGCGACCCGCAGCCGGCGGTTGTCTGGATCAAATCGCCATGTGGACAGTCCGACTGCGTTGACGTCTGTGATGGTTGAATTGACTGGGACAGCAAAAACGAGGTCGGCAAGCTGGCCTTGAGCGGGTCGGATCTGCGCCGAATGGATCCCTTCCACCACGCCAGTGGCCGGCACATAAGCTTGAACCCACTCGGCATAAAATACGGCCTTTTCACGCCTGGCATCCCGGCTCCGTGGTTTCCATCCGATCCAGGCATCTCGCTTTGGCGCGAGCACGAGGGTTGCGGACGTCGATCCGCTCGCTGGCCTTTCTGAAAGGGCGATGGACACGGCCGACGGCGACACGATGTCCACTTCAAGACCCACGAGCGAAAGAGAGACGCGATTGACCAGGCCAGGTTGTGCAGGCATGACGAAACCGCGCTCCCCATCCCTCATGCGCACGCTCGCCTGATAATTCACCTCGAATTCAACGAGGCCATTCTTCTCGGCCACCAGCGCATGATAACGCCGTTCCCCATCCTGCAATTGAACAACTCGCCCGAAATCGGAGGCCCGCTCCACCTTCGTGAGAACGGCTGGCTGATGGAGGAAAGGCAGGCTTTGCCCCTGGATCGCGTTCCAACGTATTTTCACGCGGCCAAAGACAAACTCTTCATCCACCCTGACATCCTGAATAATGGAGTCAGCCACGGCGTTCGTCCGTACGGCTGAGGTCGAGAAGGCGTTCGTTTGCGCACTTCCGGAAAGAGGGGCTAAGCATGTCAGCAGCACCGCAGCGGTCGCGACGGCAGGCCCCGTCCCGCCAGGAGTCGTCGGCTTTGAGGGAACACGCCACCATTGAAGAGCGGAGGGTACAAGCACATGGAGGAACGCGTAGACCAAGGCTCCCAAGAAAAAGACAGGAGCTCCCTCTGGCAATCGAAGCGCCGCCCAGGAAACGATCGTCCACCCCAACGCGGGCCCAAACCTGCTGGGCCACGACCCCGAGGCAAACCAGGACCAGCCCCAAATCGTTAGGGCGCAACAAAGCGGCCACCAGGGCAGGAGGCTCGACAAAGTCGAAGGGTTCAAATCGATCAAAGTCAGGTCCACGCTCATCGACGTGCCAGCCTGTTGGACCGGGGCCAACAGTTCCAGTCCGTTGGGAATGTTTTCGTTCAACGAACCTGCAAGCGAATAAAGCGAGAGAACCGCTAAAACGAGGAAAACAAACGAAGAGGAGGCCAGGAGTCCACCCGCCAGATGGCGCGCAGCATAGCGATTTGCCAAGCTCGAACACGCAAAACGCACTCCCACACCAATCCCCAGCAGCGAGGCCAGAATTGAAAGGACACGAAACCGCGCGACCCCGGAAAATTGACCGGTGAACAAGCGGCTCAACACCCCGAAACCGGAGTTATCCTTCACCTCGCCGGCGGGCCTGACGGTACCGCTGCGATACAGAACGCGCCGTCCGGGTTCGGGTTCGATTTTCCATTGAGCTAGCAGGACCGGTGCGGCGATGGCCGGTGAGCGCGTCGTGAACCGGTTCGGATCCTCCGCTTTCGAGGCAAACTTCACACGCACATCGTTCACCGTGTTGGGATCGGTGTGCTGGGGCAAGGGGATGAGATTGGCCTGCTGATCTTTTACGGGGACAACCGCATGACCATTCACCAGGACCGACCACAGTTCAACGTTGGCGGGCAAGGTGGTCCTCAGGCTCGCTCCGCCTTTGTTCCGGACAAGATACCGAGCCTCGGTGACAACCTGGCCCTGGCCGGAAATCCGAGTGGTGAGGGCCGCTCGGTCCACGACCTGCGCAAGAGTCTCGCTGAAGGCAAGAGGCTGGAGCTGCAGTTGGAGGTTGATCGGACGCGCGCTGTAACGGTAGGCGGCGAGAATCGGCGCATCGAAAAGCAAGCGATGTTCGGCGGGCACTTCTCCAGGCTCCAAGGGAGTTAGCGTGGGGGAAATTTGAGTGGGCAACACATGGAACTGATAGGTACTGATCACGACGGTATGTCCCTGCTCCTGAGTGGCGTCCAGCGGGCGCGCCCCGTTGAATGTGAGGATTTCGCCCTGCGGTTTGAAGGGGCGCTCGTAGTTGACCAGGAGCCTGTAGCTGCCGGAGACAGGCGTGTGGACCTGCACGGTATAGCCACCCTCCGACTTTTGCCAGCCCCGGATATTTTTCCCGGTAAACTCAACGTTAAAATACTCCCCTGACACCTCGACCTTGAAGACCGAAATCGGAGCGCCAGTGATCGTGTAGTTCATCACACTGCTCCCATAAGCCACGCCTTCGCCGACCGAGAACAAATGAAACACGTCGGCCTGGATCGATTGAGCGAGTCGTTCGATGTTGAACGTGGCTTGCCAAGGCGCTTCGTTGATCCGAAACGCGGCCTGGATTCCTGGCAATTTCTTGGGGAAGAAAGCCGACGCGATTTCTGTCAGACCCTGTGTCAGAGCCGGCGTGAGGCGAAAGCCCGCATCCGAGATCACCCCGAGGTGACCGCGGACCGATTTGGCTTTAACGACCTCGACGTTGGGGAGGATCCACCGTGACTCGGTTGCCGCTCGGTTCCGTTCGAGCCCAACGCCGAGGATCTGACGTCCTTCCACCGGAACCGTGTAGGTTATGCGCAGCAACGCATCCGTCGAGTCCGCTGCGTCGGCGATGACATGGTCCCCCACGAAGGAGCCCTGCAGTCGGGCCACGCCAAATCCCTTGGGAATCCGCAAAACAACTTCCCGCAAAGGAGCCTCACGAATGTCCAGCTCGAGATTGGCGTCGATGCTCAGCTCGGTTTCAGTCAGTTGGTAGACCAGAACCGCGGACACGCTCACCTCGGGCAAAATGTTATCCGCCTGCACTCGGAGTTGAAAGTCCGCTCGCGAGAACTTGTATGCAAAACGCTGGCTCGACTGAGGAGGCAGCAGCGACTGGGTTGCCTCGGTTTGCGGAATTTGATTCGGAGAGACTTGAGAAAGTCCGCTGGAGGAAGCCACCTCAAGCCTCACCGCGCCCTCGTTGACCACGCGCACAAACCCTCCGAACCGCGTCGCCGACTCGGGATGGAGCTGCGCCGCATCGAACGTTTGAGGAAAGGCACCCAGTGGTTGTTGGAGTTGCACCAGCACCGTGCATCCTTCTTTCTGCGCCTCGTTGAACTGCACCACCAACCGGCGCTCCGCACCGTTGGATCCCTTTTCCACCGCCCACGCGAGCACTTTAGGGCCCTGAACACGCACCACCTCCCCCGGTCCGCGGATCACCACGACCACCTGGCTCAGCTCTCCCTGCATGATCTTCAGTTCCATCAGCGCGGTCTGCCTCAGTAACCCAGGGCTGATCGTGAGTTGGGTCAGCGCCTCCACCGCATAAAACAACCGGCCCTCCACCTCGGGTTTCCCTTCTTTCCAGGCAAGTCGAACCTCCCCATTTGAAGGAAGATGGGTGGTGAAACGATCACCCATCCGATCCGGGCGTGCGGCACCATCGAAACGGAATTGAGTCGCCGCTTTGAGGCCCTCCAGGATCACCGGCTGCAAGGCACTGGTGGCCACGGCAAAGTTCACCTCGTTCCAGCCATTTGTCACGATGACTGCGGACTGAAACTGAAGCTGGATCGGAAACTCTCCCGCGCGATCGAACTCCGCCACGAACCTCCCGTCCACAACTCGGATCCTCCAATCGTGGAGATCTCCCAGCTCCGTTAATGCCACGCCACGCAAGAGCTCCAACCTGCCGCCACTTGGATTTCTCACGCGAGCAACCGCGCTCAGAGTGAACGCCGCTTGATCGTCGGAAAGCCGACCCGTGAGTTTAAAATCGTTCAACACAACCCGCCCTGCCTCGGGGTCCGCAAACGCGATCTTCAGCGGTAAACGCCCGGCCGCCCCCTGAAAACGAAATGCAAACGGTTCCCCTGTTTGACCCTTTGACATCTTTGGGAAATCATC
>CAMBEJ010000200.1 GCA_945865375.1 Akkermansia muciniphila
CAACTTCGGGATGCACCGGGCCGCGAGGACCATCAGGAACGACGGAATCAGGGCGAGGTTTCCTTTGGAGATTGGCGATTGGGTTGGAGTCGAAGGCACTCCACCTTTGTCCTCTCCGAGAAGGGGAACGAGATTGGGTGTGGCGCTTGTCGTTTTCATGCTGATCGGGTGAAGTTCAAAGCATGAGCACTAAAGCCCAGGCCATTTTGGATGAGATCAAGGCACTGCCGCCGCAGGGTCGGCGCGAAGTGTTGTTGGGGTTGCAGCAGTCCAGCATGACCGACGACGAGCGACCGGCGGTGCGAAGAGAGTCCATCCAGCGCGGGCGCGGCCTGTTCGCCGGCGGCGGTTTGTTGGAAGCCTTGCTGGTTGACCGGGCGAAGGAGCGCGCTCGTGGGTAACGCCGTTCTCCTCGATACTTCCGCCTGGCTCACATGGTTGCAAAATGAACCGGGGGCAGATGAAGCTGAGGCGTATTTCGAGGTTGCGATGGATGGCGTTGCGATGCTCCATTCCTCCTTCGTCTCGCTCACGGAATTGGAATACATCACGACGCAAAAGTTTGGAGCGGACAAGGCGATGGAACTTCTCGAATTCGTGGAAGACAAGCCCGTTCGGTGGCACCAATCGGATCGGGCATTGTGCGGCGAGGCAGCGAAGTTGAAGGCGGCGCACAAGGTTTTGTTCGCGGATGCATTCGTGGTGGCGACCGCAAAGCGGCTGAATGCCACGCTGGTCCACAAGGACCCGGAGTTCGACGCGCTCTCCGGGGTCATCAAACTCCATCCATTGCCGCCAAAAACCGGCGCGACAAAGTAAGTCGCATCGCTCGTGAAACGACCCAGGAGAGAAGTATTCGCTTTTGACTTCAAGAGTGCCTTCTCACGTCGGCTGCTACGAATTGGGGGCACGGACGGGTGGGAAACCAGCGATCCCATGCACCGATGCGTTGTAGCCGCCGAGGTCACGAGGCGGACAGTTCCGGACCAGAGCGAGAGAGAATCCGCCTCCTCACGTCGGCGGCTACCAGCGGCAGGAAACGCGGCGACGCTGCGGTTGGTGTGTTGACTGGGGTTCATTCGCAGAGGCGCCTATTCGGCTGAAAGGCTACATTACGGCGATTGCGGTTTTCAGCGGCGGTGCGTAAAGTTTGCGTCATGAAAGCAAGAGCCGATGGAAGCCAGTTTCTTTCCCGCATCACGATTGACCCGGACATCTGCCACGGAAAACCGGTCATCCGGCATTCGCGGTATCCGGTGGAGTCCATGCTCGAATACCTCGCGGCGGGCGACACGTTCGAGGATTTGCTGGCGGAGTTTCCCGATCTGGAGCGCGAGGATTTGCAGGCGTGTCTGGAGTTCGCCGCGCAATCGATCAAGCTCAAGAGCCGCCACTTGGTGCTCGCATGAAGTTTGCGGTGGAGGCGCATTTGCCGACGGGATTGTGCGCCCTGCTCCAAACGGCGGGACCCGACGCCCTCCACACCCGCCAGTTGATCGCGCAAAACCGGACGACGGACGAGGTTCTCAACACGCTTTTGCTGAAAGAACAACGCGTCGTCGTCACCAAGGATACGGACTTTTACCATTCGCATGTTCTGCACCGAAAGCCGTGGAAACTGCTGCTCGTTCGCGCGGGCAACATCCGCACGCGCGTTATCGCTGCGCATCACGTACGACCAGTGGCACACCGAATTGAACCCGCAACGGCAGGCCGCCGTGCTCAACGAGGTCTTCGGTGTCGAGGTCTGAGCAATTGGCAGCGATTCTCCGGGGGCGGTTTGATCACGAGTGGTTCCTCCAGCCGTTTTGGGTTGGCACTTGCGGGCTTCATGTGAAGAGGGTAGTTTTTGGACATGAGCACAGGCGCCCAAGCCATCTTGAATCAGTTCAATGCCTTGCCCCGCACGGAACAGTTCGCCGTTTATGAGGCCATCGCCCGCAAGGTCGTTCCCGATGATTACGGGCCGTTGTCGGACGATGACTTGACAGCCATCGCCGGTCAGACTTTTGCCCTGTTGGATGAGGAGGAGGCTCGTGCCCAGTCGCGGTGAAGTGTGGTCGGTGGATTTGGGCATGGTCCAGAAGGTCCGGCCCGCCCTGATTCTCAACCGTTCGTTCAAGGAGACGGATCGTGCGCTCATCAGCGTGATTCCGCACACCACGACCATACGAGGGTCGGATTTGGAGGTGCGAATCGAGGTTCCATTCCTGAAATCGGGGGCATTTCTGGTACAAAATCCCATCACGGTTTCCGAAGTGAAGGCCGAACGTTTTCTGGGAAAGCTCTCAGTGCCGCAATTGGCGCTCGTGGAGGCGGGTGTGCGTGACTGGCTGGCCTTGTAATGCGCCGCTGACTCTGCGGCCGCGATGAATTCGTGGTTCCTCCGAGTTGTAGCAGCCGACATGGGGAGGCTCACTTCAAATGCCGGATGCGCAGCGGGGAAAGCGGAACGGAAAGCTAGTGCCTCCTCACGTCGGCTGACACGAACTGAGGGAACAGACGAGTTGGAAACCGAGGTTCCAACGTGACGAAGCAGCGTAGCCGCCGAGGTCAGGAGGCGGAATGTTCCGGACCAGAGCGAGGGAGAATCCGCCTCCTCACGTCGGCGGCTACGAGGCTCGGATAAGCGCAAAGCCAGGGGGTGCGCTGGAATCAGTGCGACGCTTCGTTTGGTGTGTTGGCTGGGGTTTATCTGAAAAGGTGGCCGACGAAGTTGGCATTGCCCCTTGGCGACGCGCAACCGGCTCTTGTCTTGCCCGATGGGATGAGCTACGCTGCAACCATGAGCCTGGCGATTGAACAAACGGAGCGTGTTCCTTTGACTGCCGACAGTGACGGAGTCATTCGCGTCGCTGGCACGCGCGTGACCCTGGATACAGTCGCAGAAGCTTTCCAACAGGGCGCAACCGCCGAGGAAATCGTTCAGCAATATCCCAGCCTATCTCTGGCGGATGTGTATTCCGTTTTCGGCTATTTGCTTCGGCATCAAACGGAGGTGACCGCTTACCTCGATCAACGGGCGGCGCAACAAGCCACCGTACGTCAGGAAAACGAACGGCTGTTTACCCCTCAAGGCGTGCGTGCCCGGCTTACGGCTCGACGCTCTTGACTGTTCCGCTTTCACCCGATGATCGGCCTCGCCTTCGATGAAAACTTCAATCAGGACGTTTTTCGCGGTCTGCTGCGGCGCAATCCAAGCCTCGACGTGATTCGTATTCAAGCGGCCGGCCTGACTCGCGCGGAAGACCCGGTGGTTTTGGAATGGGCGTCGCAGCAAGGGCGCGTCCTGATCTCGCACGATGTTTCCACCATCACCGCTTACGCGTACGAACGAGTGGCGGCGGGCAAGAACATGCCGGGCGTGTTTGAAGTCCCGCGCTCGGTTGCCATCGCCGTCGCCATTGAAGATCTCCGGCTGATCGCCGAATGTAGTCGGCTCGGCGAATGGGAAGGCCAAGTGCGTTACCTGCCCCTGCGTTGAACAAGAGTCAAAGCACGACGGGCGATTCCGCTCATCTTCCCAGATTGAATCGGTCTTGTTCGCCACGCATCGGATCACATCGCAGGAAAGCGCCGTCAAGCTGTCGCACTGCAAAGCGGACGAACTCCGATAAATTGTAGCAGCCGACGTAAGGAGGCTGACTTCAAATGCCGGATGCGCAGCGCGGAAAGCGGAACGGAAAGTTTTTCACCACAGAGAGACAGAGGCACAGAGAAACGACCGAACCTCATGACAAGTGCTCGATACCCGGAACGCACCATTCCGCCTAACGCTTCGTATAGGGTGAGCGACCGCTGCCGACAGCGCGCCGTGGCAAACACGAAAATTGCCCCCAATCACCCGCCAACTCCGTAATCGAGACGCTTGGCAGGGGTTCGTCTCGACCTGATGGTTGGGCGCGCCCATCACGTCGCAAGCAGGCTGCAAACAGATATGTCCTCGTCCACATCCGCCCAATGAATGCCAATCCCACCTCCAATCAGCCGCCAATTCCGTCGCTGCCTTGTGGTCGCTTGGAGTAGGCGCGGGAACCACTCCAAGGGGGCCGAAACACACCGGCCATCGGCTAACGTGACGCGCAGCGCGTCCTTCGTGAACGTCACATCTACTGCATCGGCAACCGGCTTAGCGGTTAAGGTGCTCATCCCAGGCAATGATAAACTCACCTCGGTGCTCCTCAATGATTCCGTGAAGTGCCGTCAACTTGTGACTCCGAAAGCCCCGAGACTCCACCAACTCAATCGGCTCCAGCCAAAACTTCGCCTATTTCTCCGCGCGCTCCACATGGATGTGCCGGGGTTCATTGCCTCCGCGACTGAAAAAGAAGAATCTGAAACCCCGGGTCCGCAGCACTTCTGGCATGAACTGACTCTAACGAAGCCGTAACGCTTCGACAAGCCCAAGAACGAACGACCGAGCGCCTCAGGTGAGCGACCGATGCCGACGGCGCACCGTCGCAACCGGGAAAACCGTCCGTAATCATCCGCCAACTCCGTAACCGGAACGCCTGGCAGCGTCTCGACCAAGTTCGGCGTTTCAGTCATAGCCTCATGTGCTGGTTCCAAGCGCGGCGGATCGCGTCCAAATCCCCAGGGCTCAGAATGCCAGGGCGGCGTCCCAAAATAGTTCTCTCGGCCGTGACGATGCGATCGAGACGTGGGACAGACGGCCTCTGAAGTCCAGCAGCTTGCCAATCAGTCAGCACGATATCGAGGGGCCCGCCGCGAAGCACGGAGGTAACGCGGCAAATGATGGCATCCTGTGGCAAGTCGAAGAGCACAAGAGCTGGTCGATGCTTGCTTCCGGCTCCCGAAGTGAACGGAAACTGACAGATGAACACCTCGCCGAACATGTCAACGGCAGGAATCGTAAACGGCGTCCTCGGGTGAATCGTCGCGGAGGAACTGCTGGTAAGCTGCTAAACGCCACTCGGCATCTTCGGCCTCATCGCCCGTCAGTACGATGATTCGTGCCTTGCCCGCTTTGGGCAACTGAGCCGCGACTTCTGGAGGGATCTGTAAAATGGCGGTGCCGCTCAGCTCCGTCGTGAATTCGATGGCGTTCATGATGAAAAGGTATCCCGCTTCCTTGGCAGGGTCAATTGGCTCCTTCGCGCGAAAACTTGGGTTGTAACGCCGAACTTTCGTATAGGTAATCCGAAGTTATTCATGGGTGGCGAGGAGAGCGAAGCGACGGAAACCAGCCCGCGATGACGCCCGTATTTCACTCAGAACGGAACGGCTGGCTCCCGTTGGACCGCCAAGTTAGGCGCTTCCGGTCGAATTGGGAATTGACGAATCACGGCTGCTTGTCGGCTCCCTCCAGCACCGCGATGATGGCAAAACCGGGTGTGGGCGCGCCGTTCTTTCCGCTGGCGTTAAGGTTCGTGTTCAAGGCGTCCCGCCACTTTTTGTTTTCGCCAATCCATTGCAGGCCGCGTGCGAAATTGTCCGTCCATGTGCCGGTGAAGCCGCGCGATAAGGTTTCCTCCGCCGCCTGATTCAGGCCGCGCGTGAGCGCTTCGAGCAGGGTGGCGCGGAAGGTGTGATTAGCGGGCAGAGCATGCACGAGTTCCAGTAGGTCGCGCAGGAGGATGTTGTGATACACGACGCAGGCGTTGTGCGCGTCGAACCAACGGCCGCCGGGCATCTGGCCGGGGAGCACGCCCGCGTCGGCCTTGCGGACGGCGGCGTCGAGATACTTCGCGTCGCCGGTGATGGTCGCGAGCCGCGCGAGCAGGCCGACGCTGAAGGCGTTGTAGTTCCAGTTCGCCACTAGCGGGCGCGACATCGCCCAGTCGCCGGACTTGCGCGCGGCATCGAGATAGCGCGCGTCCTTCGTCAACTCCCATGCGCTGATGAGCGCGCGCCCGCACAGACCGTTGTCGAACTGCAAGCCGCCGTCGGTGCGGTCATCGGGAATCCAGTCGTTCACGACGAGGTCGGGATACTCTTTGATGGTGCGCGCGACGATGTGGCCGACCTTTTCACGCGGGTTGAGTCCGGGGCCGATGGGAAAGGGAAAGACGCCGCTCGGATGCTGAAGCTTGATGAGCCAGTCCGCCCCGGCGCGGACGTGCTTGGTGAGTTCGTCGCAATGCTCGGGCAAAAGCAGTGCCGTGCGCGCGAGACCGTCGAGCGGAATGGCGGCTTCGCGCAGACCCGCCTGCATCTGGCGCGGGTTGCCTGCGGGATTTTTCAACCACGGCAGGCCGCGGAGGCCGCGCTGGATTTCCTTCAGCCACCATTCACGCGCTTTGACGGCATCGAACGGCGTCGTGATGATCGGCGGAAAATAGCGCGTGGCCGTCTCAGGATTCCCCGACCACGGGCCGAGGGCGGCGATGGCCTTCGCCACGGCGGCGCGCACGGCGGCGGCGTCCTGCGCTTCCAGCGCGCGCCGGCCTTCATTGAGCGCGGGCTGCGCCTTCGCTGCGACTTCGGCGGGCGGACGTTGACCCGGCGTTGCCTCTTGGGCGATGGCGATAGAACCGAGTGAGGAACCGAGTGAGAGCAGGGCGAAGAGTGCGTGGAGTTTCATCGTTTTGACTTTTGCTATAGACGCCCGGCGTCGCCGAACAGTTGCGTCTCCTCAGGTAAATTCTTGCGACGTTTGCGCCGGGGGCCTTTGCCCCCACGCTGCTGTCCCCGGCCTCGTCCGGTCTTGCTCTTAGCCTCCTTCTCCTCCTTCTCCGCCGGCCTCTTGGACTCCTCCCCAGTGTCCGACTCCCCTGGGCCAGGACTCGACCCGGATTCGCTGCCTTTGGAGGTTTCGGATTTGCGTCCGAACTGTTGCTTTTTCAACCACACCAACTGTCGGCACACATCCTGGATTCGTTGCGAAAAACATCCCAAAAGTAACATCAACCTAGCGATGATCTTTTCCGCTGCCCGGGTCTTTTCTTGCCATCGCTTGCATCGTTCCACTGCGCGTGCATGCTGCGCCCGGTAGTAGTGGAACCTTTGCTGATCACTCATCCGCTCAGAGGGCGCCACGTCCTCCGTTGCATCAGACAAACTCTCTGTCTCCGATATCACCAAACACACACTAACTGAAAGTCGGGAGCGTGTCCGGACAATTCGTTCGCAATCTTTCCTCCCACCGGGTTTACCGAATGTTTACTGAAAATCTGCCGGTCGGCGAAGTGCAATCTTCGCAGAAGTGTTTCGTCACCTGCGTGCTGCCGTTCCATTCAGTCGCGACCTGATGGTTCGGCCATCGGGTATTCACCGCATTCGGACCTTCCAGTAGTCAGGATGACGGCTGGCGTGGGCGACAGCGGTGATGAGCACGCGCTCCTCGCGCAGGACGAACGCAACGTAATAGGAAAAGCCCGGCAGGTTGACTCGCCGGTAGCTGCCCGAGCGTTCTCGACAGAGAAGCGGATGCTGAACGATCGCCACGCACACGCTCTCAACCTCCTCCCGAAATCGAACTCCCAAGCCGGGAACCCGGGCCTCGTAATCACCGGTGACGCATTCGACCTCTGCCTGCGCTTCGGGCAGAAACTCCAATACGAGGCTCATCGTCTGGGAGCGATCTGTCGCAAGCGGGCGAAAACCTCACCAGCCGGGATCGTCCGAGACTCTCCGGCGTCGAAGCGCTCAATGCGGCGGGCGATCTCCGCCTGCCAGGCGGCTTCCGCGCCCGGCTCAGGTTCCAAATCGACGCTTTCAAGCAGACGGCGAGCAAGCGTGAGGCGCTGGTCGGGTGGAAGAACCAGCGCGTCTTGGGAAAGTGCGTCAAGCGTAGCGGACATGGACCAAGGGTAGGCTTCTTTTGGGCTTTGTCGAGTCAGGAGAGACGCCGGAAATGGCCGAACGTTTCAGGTGAGCGACCGCTGCCGTCAGCGCACCGTCGCAAACGCGAAAGCGGCCCCTAATCACCGGCCAGCTCTTTAACCGGGACGCTTGGCAGCGGTTCAAGTTAGGCGGCGTGGTCATGATGCTCACCCGCCGGTGATCATCGGCGCGCGTTCGGGAATCGGCTGCGCCGCGTGCTCCAGCATCCACCACGTGACATCCGCGCGTGAAATCGCGGCGGTCATCGGGAAGCTCTCCACGATCTTCACGCGTCGACTGAGCGGGCCACGGGTGAGTCGCGTCGGGCGCGGGCAGAACCAATCAAGTCCCGAGTCCGCAAACACGCGCTCCATCGCCGCGAGATCCCGCTGGATCCGGTTTGTTCGGCGAGGTGCCTCTCATCTCGCAAAAATCTCCGGCCATCTCTCTCCGATCCTGCCGTGACGTCCGCCACTGAACTCCTTTGAACGGTCTCGGTCAATCCCTGAAAACCCCACCCAAAAGCGCGGCGTATTCGGCATGTCACTGCGAAGGAATTCATCACACAAAGACGCGGATGGAAATGCAATAGAACGGGACTTGTTTCGACCCC
>CAMBEJ010000201.1 GCA_945865375.1 Akkermansia muciniphila
GTGCCTCTGTGCCTCTGTGGTTCAAATTTCAAATCTGTTTGGCTAGGATTAGGATTAGGAGCAGGAGCAGGGAATTGGAGTTGCCCGAGGATGAGTCGAAAAAGCCTCATTTTACTGAGGTCTGTGCCTCTGAACTCGGGCTTGCGGTCATTCCATTCACTTCTCACTCGTCGGCAACGGCACCTGCCCGGGCCGACTCAGATAATAAATCAAATCGCGCACTTCCTGTTCAGGAAGGTTGCTCAGCAATTCCTCGGGCATCATGGAAAGCTCGCTGAGTTGCACGGATTTGACCTCATTGCGCGGGACCACCAGAGCTTCATTTGCCGTTAACACTGTGAGAGAAATCTCATTTTGCTCCTTCACGATGCCGGTCAGCACGCGGTCATCCTTGGTTTCGATCGTGGATGTCCGGTATTCATTGGGAATGACGGCGTTAGGATCCACCATGTTTTGCAGGATGTAATCCAAATCGCTGCGGTTTGAACCGGTGAGGTCGGGCCCGACCTTGCCGCCTGTGTCAAACAACACGTGGCATTGCTGGCAAATCCGCGCAAACACGGCCCGTCCACGCGACGCATCGCCCGGTTGGGATCCCCCTCGACGATAGATCTGTCTGGTGCGTTCGATCACCGCTTTTTTGTCAGCGGAACTCTCTCGAACAACTCCCCAGACCTTGGCGAGGGCGGCCTCGACCTCGGGGTTCTTGAGGCTGCGCAATTGGCGGATGATGTCCGCCGTGAGCTGGGACTTGGCGATGGCTTCCCCGGCGACGGCACCCAAGAGATCCTTGGCTGAAGCGGCGCGCGAAGCGAGCGTGTTCAAAACATCGCGCTTCTCTTCAGCCAGCAGGACCGGGTAAACACCCAGCAGGGCTTTGGATGTGCCGGGATGATCGTAAGCAGCGAGAGCCCGCACTGAAGGCCCGCGGAGCTCGGGATCCGAGAGCAATCCCAAAAGGATCGACGGCAACTCGGGGTCGCGCGTCCCTTTCAAAGCTTCCAGCGCGGCGTTCCTCGTCCGTGCGGGAATACCCGGGTCGCTCAAGGTGGACCGCAACGCCCCAAGGGCTTGCGCGCTGCCAAACGTCAGCGACAACGTCTGGGTCAGCGATTTGACTTCCCCGTTAGCACTCTTGGACAACTTTGTCTCCACCTCGCTCCAGCCCTTGGGCATCGGCACCGATCGACGTCCACTCAAGGCGGCGCTCACGCCCTTCAGGATGTCGCATTGCAACTGGGAATCCGTGCTCTGGGACAATATCTGGACCAAAGGCTCGAGGCCCTCGGTGGAAGCCTCCTGTGCGCGAGCCCAGGTCCCGCACGCGGCGGCGCATGCGAAGGCTAAAGCCATGTGGATACCACGAAAACGCCTGGTCGCTTGAGGCCAAAGCACTGCTGAACGGTCGATGAACCACTTCATTGCTAGCATAAAACACCACAATCATTTCGATTCCTGCACCGCTTTGGTCGCCATGCGTCGCGCGATGTATTGGCGGAGCACTGGGATCTTGCATTTGCCGATCAAATCCACAGCCGCCTTGACATGGCTCCCCACCAGGGGTTCTGCCGCGTACCAGTACATCAAGGGGAGATTAGGATCCCCACCATCCTCCTCGTGCGTCACCAGAGCGTTCAGGACCGCGATCCGGTTTTCGGGAGGAACCCGCTGCATGCCAGCCGCCAGATAAAGCCTCACAAACGGTGTCGCTTCACGCTCAGCCAACCGCGCCAGATCGTCTAGAAGTTCGGCCGAGGGTTTCTTATCCTCCAGCGCGAGTTGAATGGCCCAAGCGCGAACAGACTCGGACGGGTGTAAAAACAGGGCGCGTATCGCGCGCTCTCCGAGGGCGCCAACCGAGTGAAGGGACCAGAGGGCGCGCAGTTGGCGGGTCTCGTCCCCATTTTCCTGGAGAATCGCCCGCAGCCCGGTGGCGGCACCTGGGCTCAAACGCCCTGACGCCGCGCGCTCCTGCAAAATCCGCCGCGCATGCCGCACATAATAGTCGTTCTTGCTAAGCTGGAGCTGAACGAGCTCTTCATCCGTCTTTTTCGCCAGATCCACCCGCGTCGTTTTACCGCTTCCGTAGGCGAGTTTGAAAATCCTCCCATTCGACCGGTCGTGCCCGGCGACGTTGTTGTGGTGGCATTGATTCTTGTCATACCAGTCGAGGATATAAACTGCCCCATCCTGGTCATAGAGCATATTTAAAACCTGGGACCAACTGTCGTTGAAATTAACAAAATCCGCGCCATGATGTCCCACAAAACCAGAGCCTTTACGTTCCACTACGTCCATGTTCAACCGTTGGCCATGGATGTTGTTCATGAACAAAGCTCCCCGATACTTCTCAGGGAAAGAGCCTCCAAGATAAACCATCAAGCCGGCGTGTGCATGCCCTCCTCCCGCTGTATCAGAACGACCGTTGGCGGCGTGAGGACCCTTGTTCCCGGTGTAATGAAAATGATCGGCGATGGTCTTGATATCGTCGTAGATGAAGGGGTTCTGATACCATTGGCCTGGAGATTGATATTTCGCGTTCGCCTCGGTCTCTTCCCGGGTGATGCTGTAGTGCTGGCCCCCCTGGCGTTGGTATCGTCCACCCTGGATCATGTGCCAGAGATGAGGAATCACGCAGGCCTCGATAAAGCACTGTCCGCGCTCGTCGAAATCCACCCCCCATGGATTGCTGGTTCCTTCCGCGAAGACTTCAAAAACCTTTTTTACCGGGTGATACCGCCACACGGCCGCATCCACGCGCTGCCGATCGCGCTTCGGTGTGCCCGGCTTTCCGACAAACGACGGACAAAACACGCCGTGGCATCCATAAAGCCAGCCGTCGGGTCCCCACGTGAACGTGTTCAATGTCTCGTGCGTGTCCGCGCGGTAATCCCAGCCGTCGAGAAGAATCGTTGGGGAGCCGTCCGGTTTGTCGTCCCCATCCGTGTCTGGAATGAAAAGCAGGTGAGGTGCCGCGCCCACAAACACACCTCCGAACCCCACCTCGATCCCGCTCACAAGGTTCAGATTCTCCATGAACACCGTGCGCTTGTCGAATTTCCCCGCGCCAGTGGTGTCTTCAAAAATCAGGATTCGATCCTTTCCTTGCCCTTCAGCGGCTCGCACAGGGTATGTGTAAGCCTCCGCAACCCACAACCGCCCACGGTCATCCAGGCAAAACGCGATTGGCTGACGCACATCGGGTTCTCCTGCGAACAGTTTCAGAGTAAAGCCCTCAGGGACCGTGGCCGCCTTGGCCGCGGCTTCGGGAGCGAGCCCAGCAAAGCTCACCGAATCAGCCTCTTGAATCAGGTTCTGTGTTTCTGCCGCGCGCAGCGCCACGGGACATGGCTGGATCGCCAGACACAACACGGGTATCCACCAAACAAGACCAAGGCGAAAGTTCATAAGTTGAGGGTTCGACGCTCAGCCTAGAGAATCCCATCGAAATGAAGCTAGGAAAAAAACCGAGAAGTTGGAGTGGCTCAAAGCAGTGCCCGGTTTTGCAACGTGAAACTCATGCATCATGCCGGTAAACCGTGCGGTTTCCGCTTCACCGGCCAGATGTGCAGCAAGTCGAGTAGCCAAATTTCGAAAGGATGTTTGTACGGAAAGATTGGTGTGATCTCCCGCCTCCGAAGTATTTGGTGCCGTCATCACCGAGGCGCACGCATACATCTGTTGCTGCATCATTCGCTCGCACATCACCTGCATGCGACGTTGATATGACCCTGCTTTGAAGCAGGGATCTGTAGCAAAATGAGGTGATCGTGAGTTCAAATCTCACCGTCACGACAATTTCCAACACATTGCAAATAAAGGAGATAGTCAAGATTCCGCCGATCGCCAAGCGCAGGCCGATTTGACCTCCCGCACAGTTGGCGCACAAAAACTGCCCGAATCCGGGGCCAAGCCCATGAGATTCCCTGTCATCATCCGACATCGGAAAGCCGAAGCCAGAATTTACGGATGGAGTGATGCGTACGATTATTACCGGGTTGCCGCTTACGTGGGCGGCAAGCGGCGCGTGAGCAGTCACGGCAGCTATTCCGAGGCCCGCGCCACCGCCGACAAGCTGGTGCGGGACATTGCCGATGGCTCGCAAACCGCCGCCTTGACCCCCGGACAGGCCAACGATGCCTTGGCGGCACTCCAACGCTTGGACGGCCTTTACCGCGACATCGGACGTCGCGTGTCCCTGTTGGCCGTCGCGAGCGAATACGCCGAGGCCGCCCGAAAGCTCAACGGGCGCACCTTGGGCGAGGCCGTGGACGGCTACCTTTCCAGCGTGGTGAGCGTCAAGCGCATGGACTTGGGGGAGGCCCCAGGACAGCCCTGCCGCTGGCCGATCATTTCAGTGTCCCATCAATGCGAATGATCCAGGCGGGGGTTTCAGGAAATATCTGCTGTTGTTGCAATCGAAGCTCCGCAAAGAGGAAGCTCTTCTTCCAAAGCACTTTTGGCTTCGGTCGTTTGTGGGGCGGAACGTTATCAAACAGGGGATCTTCCAAGGAACGATTCGAACCGCCGGGACCTCGACCTTCGAAGCGGGATTCAGACTCGGAGCCTTGGGCAAGACGTTGCGCATTTGGATGCGAATTTCCACGATTCCCAGATTAACCCTCCAAAGGATATTACCCCAGCGGCGGTGTTTGAGTTGGTAGCAATTCTTCGACACCTTCTTAGATGTTTTTGCCTGCGATCTCCCGGAGGGTTCGATTTCTTTCCCGCCATGGCCGCGCCGGGTAAACCCGGCCTTTTCTTCCAAAAATTCGCGGGCCGCCTGAACCGCTTCATCATGAATTCTCTCTAAAATTATGCGTTCCTCCGGACTCGCCATCGCCCAGTAAACACTGAAAGGTTTCGGTGGGGCGGGTGTCAGATCAATTGCCTTTTGTCGGTCCGGGCTCCCGGCGTTTTGAACCAGTTTCGTCTTCCCATCCGGAGAAAAACCATCGAACAAATTCTGAAGCACCTCCGGGTACACCGGGCCGCTCAGGCCCAAAAGCTCCGCGCCTTTTCCCGCCCAATAACCCGGTTTCTCGTATCGGTTCGCATAGTAGTCGGTGCGAGCCATCTCCAGATAGTATTGGGTCCGGTTGGAATCCTTGATCGGCGCTGAGATGGAAATCATGATGCGGGTTCGAGTATGGGGTCAGCGCGCGTAAATGTTCTTCTGCGTCCAATCGTAAGCCTCCTTTTCGTCGAGCTTTCCCGCGCCCAGAAGCAACGCTTCCGTCATCAGAGACAGATCTCGGCGTACTTGGATCAGGGCATCAAAAACTGAGTCCTTGGCCGCTTCCTCACGAAGTCCGGCGATGACATACTCTTTTACCAGATCATTGATGTTCATATTCAACTCCTCCGCTCGGGCTTCGAGTGCTTGACGGTGTTCAGCATCGAGGCGGCAACTGGTGGTTTTACTAATGTTCTTGGAGCGACCGATTTTCTTCATATTTTCGCCCTTTTGAGTGATCGGTTGGCCTTCGGGGAACTGCCCAGTTCGTTCCATGACGGCAGCGAACGATTCATCCGTCGAGAATCGCCGCCTTCGATCCCGGCCCCGTTTGAGGCGTGGGAGGCCGATGATCAGCCAAGACACCTTCGAGCCAGAAGGCAAAAGGAGCGACGACGCCCAAACTCGCTGATTGAATACCGCATGCTCCAAAACAAACAACTCAGCGGTCTGAATCTCCAAGAAGTTCTCGAAAAGCGTCGCCTGGATCAGGCGCTGAACGCCAAAGATTTCGCGGTCCTCGCGGGTATTTCATATTCGACGGCTCGCGAGTGGTTTCGGCTTCCGGGATTTCCCGTCTTGCGGGGGTGTCTTCTGGGAGGATTTCGTGGAATGGCGGCGCGGTCAAATGGGGCTGAGCAGGATCACTGAAAATGACGCCACATGATCAGCATTTCAAGGAGTTGATCCGGACGTTTTTTTATGAATTTCTGGAAGCTTTTGTTCCCGAACGTTAGCGCAAGCGAGTCCGCGAGCGCGGCACCTGGTCGGTTTTGGAATTGGATTCACGCCCTGAAAGGGTGTTGGAGCAGGGTTCACCAAAAGTCAGGTGCATCAACAATCACACGGTTTCCATTCAACAACTCACGGTATTCCGCTGGTTCGTTTCTAAGACCCAATCCATCGGCCCTCCGGCCTGCCCGCCGTCCCGTCCACCGTAGCTTCAGCGAAGGCGGAAGCCTTGGCGAAGGAGGGGGCGACTGCCATTGGGGCTGAGATCCAGGGGCGGCACTCGCAGACTCGTTTGCCCCTGGCTAAGTTCCTTCGCCGAGTTCCGAATTCCGAGATGCAACCGCCTTGCCAAAGGGTCATCGTGTTAGAGTCGGGCTGCCGGGCGCATCGGTTTCGGAGTTAGTTGGTATTTCCTTTCCAGAAGGGAATAATAAAGCATACTGTTTCCACATGGAAAAGGAAACACTGAAATACGTTCTGGCCCAGTCCACCACACGGCCGTTGCCGCCGGCCACGCCACGGACGTTGCAGTTGCCGTTGGATTCACGCAAGGTTGTTGCGCTCGCAGGCATCCGTCGCAGTGGCAAGACTTACCTGCTCTATGAGACGATGTGGCGGCTGCAAGCCCAAGGCGTGGATCGGCGTCAGATGCTCTATCTCAATTTCGAGGACGACCGCCTCCTCCCAATCCAGACCAGCGAACTCGACCTGATTCTGCGTGCGCACGAAGAGTTGCATCCCGGGATGGCGGGCCGGAAGAAATATCTGTTCTTCGACGAAGTGCAGAATGTCCCGTCCTGGGAAACCTATTTGCGGCGTCTGCACGACACCGAGGAGGCCTGCCTCTTCGTCACCGGATCCTCATCGCACCTGTTGTCTCGCGAACTGGCGACTGGGCTGCGTGGGCGGAGCGTGTCCTACGAGGTATTTCCCCTTTCCTTCGCTGAATTCCTACGATTTCGCGGACTGGAACATAAGCCGTATTCGCGGACCTCGGAAAGCCGCATGGCCGCGGCGCTGGAAGAATATCTGAAGACGGGCGGCCTGCCGGAAGTGGTCCTCGCCGAAGAAGCGTTGCGCCCGCGCATCCTCAAGGAGTATGTGGACCTAGTGTTTTACCGGGACTTGGTGGAGCGCTACGGCATAGCGAATCCTTTGTTGATGCGGCGATTGCTCCGGCATTGCCTCGGCCACCCGGCCTCACTCTTCAACGTCCACAAACTCTACCAAGACTTCCGCTCCCAGGGATTGGCGATCTCGAAAGACTCGCTCTACAATTACCTCGGCTACTTGGAGGAATCGTTTGTCGTCTTCACGATGCCCGTGGCCGAGCGCTCCCTGCGCAAACAGGCGATGAACCCAAAGAAGCTGCATGCGATCGATTGGGCGCTGGCGTATCCGTTTGTCGCCGAACCCAGCATCGATGTTGGAAAGAAGCTGGAGACGGCCGTTTTCCTGCACTGGCGTCGCCAGCGCGAGGATTTGGGCTACCTGGCCGGGGATCGTGAGGTTGATCTGGTCGTGAACCGAGAGCATCCCGAGGAACTGATTAACGTGGCTTACTCCGTCTCACAGCCGCAAACATGGGAGCGCGAGATCGACGCGCTGGAGGAGGCTGCGGCGAGGTTCCCTCGGGCGGCGCGTGTGCTGGTGGCACACGAACACACCTCGCGCAATCCACCGGTTGGCATCCAGGTGACCGACGCCTGGCGCTATTTGCTGGCAACCCGGTAACCCGTCCTTCACGCAGCGCGACCCTGGGGCCAACCCCATAGCATGGTTCGATATTTCTGACCAATTGCCGACCTCCTGAACTCAGTAAAACGACCTTGTTTAGCCTTATGCTCGAGCGAAGAGTTTTCGAATAAACTGTCTGTCCCCGGGAATTAACGGCCATGCGCTCCATCCGCGTTTTCGCTGCCTCTCCACCGCGGGGGCACGACCCGCTCCAGGATGGTTGAGAAACCTCATCCAGCAGGGCCACCCCATTTACTGTGGTTTTGACTTCGACCCCACCGGAGAATCCATGGCGGCTAGGATGCTGGCGCTCCATCCCTCCGTTCAACGTCTGCGCCCTCCTCGTAAAGACTGGAACGACGTGCTCCGCCTTCCTGCCTGACGAACTCGCCCTCCTTTCTCCTGTTCGCCTGCTCGCCTTCTCCACAGCCACGCTCACTCCGCGCAATACCCCTGCTCGGAACAAACCTCTCCCCTCCTTGGAAAGGGAATCTACCACTCACCACTTCCACCAGATGGATCAGTCTTCCTGAGCACAAGCGGGTCAATTTCGGTTAGCGCCAACGAACTGGCTGCGCATTGGTCAAAGTCTGGGCCGAGGCCGCACCAGCGCCAGCAAACAGGCTCGTCCGCAGAGCATCAACCTA
>CAMBEJ010000202.1 GCA_945865375.1 Akkermansia muciniphila
AATCAAGTGATGAAAAGTCAGGTTCGATTCGAGCGGCGAAGCGAGCCTTCAGTCAGTTCGATTAGACCCTACTTGAAAGAGAAAAAAGTTGGGACGGCAACGTTTTGCCGCTTGACCGTGTGCCCTAATGGGTGACCCCTTGATCTTACGACCGTTGCCGCGGGCAGTGGCGTGATACCAGCCGCCCATTTTCTGGATCCGCAACGGTCGGGCCATAATCGTCACGTTCGCTTCCTGTCAGTTGTTGAATTGTGAGATGTGAGCAGCCCTCATTTTGTGTGATGTCCAAGTATGACCCGATTTTGTTGGAGGTCCCGAAACGGCCCGACATCCTACCCACAGCCGAACAGGTGATGGAACTGTTGCGAGCGGGGAGTGATTTACGAATGGCGGAGCTGAGACTTTTTCCCTAGGCTTCTCCTGTTGCGTGAAGAGTAAATCACTATGTGACGGGTTGCTCCGGCGTTTTCGTGTGGCAAGTTTGGGATGGCTCTTGCCTTTGGGCACGCCTGCCTGGTCGGCGGAGACATTTGACTCGATCTATATTTCCGAAGCGCTCGCGGAAAACCGACGCGGCATTCCCGCCAAAGGCGGAAAGGATGACGGTTGGATCGAACTGCATAACGGCGGGTCCGGCGCTGTGAATCTCGCGGGCTGGTTTCTTTCCGATACGCCCACGAACTTAACGAAGTGGCGTTTTCCTCGAGTCGTCCTGCTTCCCGACAGTTTTCTTCTGGTTATCGCATCGGGGACGGGAAGCACGAACGACCTGGCCGATCTGCACGCGAATTTTTCGCTCGATACGAAAGGTGGTCAAGTGATGCTGGCCGGACGATCCACGAACTTGGTTTCTCAGTTCGTCTATCCGAAGTCCATGACGGATGTCTCCTACGGCAGTGTGCGCGGCGAACCCGGCCTTCGAGGAAGTCTCGTCCAGCCAACGCCCGGCAAAGCCAACCAAAGCAAAGGAACTGGATTCGCGCCGCCCGTCGTTTTTTCGCGACCGAGCGGGTGCTTCACCTCACCCATTGTCCTGAATCTTTCCTCCGTCGCCACGAACACTTCAAGCAACCCGGTGATCCGCTATACCATCGATGGAAGTTTGCCCAACAGCGGTTCTCCAGTTTATGGCGAGCCGCTCCAGATCACGAACACGACGCCTGTCCGGGCACGCGCGTACCAAGCGGGCCTGCTGCCCGGGCCGCCCCAGAGCGAGGTTTTCATGAGGCTCGCGCAGAACGTTCTCAAATTCAATTCGAGCCTGCCGGTATTGGTGATGAACACCATGGGCGTAGATCGTCCGACGCGATCGCATTCCTCGCACCTCTCGTTTCATGAACCGGTGGATGGGAAGACTTCGCTCAACGGGCGCCCAGCCTTGGTGACGCGCGGCAGGTTTCATCTGCGTGGTTCGAGCACGGCCGGGATGCCGCAACCAAGCCTGGCGATGGAGTTCCTGGATGAATTCAACGGGGACCAAAATCATTCGGTGCTGGGCCTGCCCGCCAATTCCGATTGGGTGCTTTACGCCCCGAACATATTCGATCCGGTACTGATTCATAACCCCTTTATCCACCAATTGAGTCGCGACATGGGGCGCTATTCCTCGCGGACTCGATTTGTGGAGGTTTATATCGTTCTACACCCCGGCCCGGTGACGCCCGAGGACTACGCCGGCCTGTACGTCCTCGAGGAGAAGATCAAGATCGGCAAGCACCGAGTGGCGATCGACAAGCTGGGACCGGACGATTTGAAAGCGCCGGACGTGACGGGCGGTTACCTTTTGAAATTCGACCGCATCGGTCCGGGCGAGAAAGGCTTCTGGGCCGGTGGCGCGGAGATGGTGTATGTCGATCCGAAAGAGTCGGTCATCGAACTGCCGCAACGCGCCCCTCAGCGCCGCTATATCGCAACTTTCTTCGACGAGTTCGAACGTGTGCTTCAAGGCCCAGATTGGAAGGATCCGGTCAAAGGTTATCCGGCCTATATTGACGTCGATGCGTGGGTCGATTTTCACGTGCTCGAACTGCTTAGCGGCAATGTGGATATCTTTCGTTTCAGCACCTTTTTCCACAAACCCCGCGGGGGGAAGATCACCTTCGGTCCGCACTGGGATTTCGATCGAGCCCTGGGTTCGATCGATCGCCGGGACGCCAACCCGCGCCGCTGGAACACAGGTCGATTCTTCGACGGGCCGTGGTGGAGGCAGATTTTTAGAGACCCGGATTTCTGGCAGCTCTGGGTGGATCGGTGGCAGGCCCTGCGCCGCTCAAATTTTTCCGAAACGAATCTGTTTGGTCTCATTGACCGGCTCTCGGATGAGGTCCGTGAAGCCCAGCCGCGCCAAACCACCCGGTGGGGCCTCGAACCAAGAGGCGGTTCCTACCAGAGCGAGATCGATTGGATGAAGCGCTGGCTCTCGGAGCGAATCGATTTCATCGATGGCCAACTGGTTCAACCGCCCGCCCTCAGCCATGCCGGTGGGCCGGTCGCCTCCGGCTTTCAACTGACGCTCACCGGACCGGACGACGCGACGGCTTATTACACCTTGGATGGTTCAGATCCGCGGCAGACGCAAGGCGACATTGCTCCCAACGCCATGATCTATTCGGGCCCGATTCCCATTGAGCGCGATGCGCGCGTGATGATACGCGCGCGAAATCCTGGAAAGCGCCAAGTTGGTGGCCCGCCCGTTTCCACTCCGTGGTCAAGCCCTGTGGCTGCCAATTTCATGATCGCGCCCCGTTAGAAGGGTTCGCGGGACGCGATTAAATTGTCCACTGCGAACCGAAGCATCTTGTGGATCTTCTGGGGGACCACAACGACATCCCGGAAAACGACCCCGCCGGGTTTCGACGTGCTCTAGATGGATTCTTGGCAAGGACGATGCAATGGTGAAATCCGCCACGGACATCGAGTATTGAAAACTCGACGATGTTCCACTTCAATATCCGACAATCTTCAACCCTGGCACACGGATAAAGTGGGCTGCGTTGTTTGTCACAAGTGGAAAGTCCACGGCCAATGCCGCTGCGGCGATCCACAGGTCATTCGCACCGATGAGCTGGTTCTTCTTGCGAAGGCCGGAGGTGATTCTGGCATAGTGACCCGCAGTTGGCCCATCCATCGCCACGACATCGAAACGATCCAGCATGGCGACACACGCGGGATGGTGAATGTCCGAGAATCCTTCGGCGAATTCACCCGCCACCGTCCAGGCGATCCACGGGCGATCCGTTGGGTGCTGGGCTAAAAAAGTATGCGCTGGCCCCGACCCCCGATGCATCTCACGTTCCAGATCGATCAGAAAACAGGTATCGAAAATAAGATCATTCATGACCAGGTCGAATCAGGTGGAATGTCCGCCGTTTGTGCCTCATCCAGCCGCTGTATTGCCACGCTAGACGCCACCGGCATATTGGGAAGGGCTGCGAGGAGATCACCGCAAGACTTTGCGTTCTGAGACCATCGCGCCCGTTTGATGACCTGTGAAAACGACTCTGACCTGGATAAGCGCGCGCGGGTCAGGAGGGTGTAAGCCTGGATATCCACAGAAATAGTTTTTGTAGCCATACACAGACCATGCACAGGTCTTAGCGCCGTGTCAACGGCAGCCGTGAGACTCAACAAGAAGTTAGGTCGGTCCTGGCTGCTTTTCGGATTGTCAGCGGCGGAATGATGGTGGGTCGATCAAAGCCGATCTCCTGTCGCAGCATCTCCTGGGGCTACATCGGCGCCCATCAGCACTTGGTCGCCAACTGTCAGACTGCCATGCATGACCTTGTCCTGCTGGCCCGCTGGAGCTTGGTCTGCCATAGGCGATCCTGCGTAGCGGAAGATCTCACCGATTCGGCCGTCGAGGCACCGCTCGTAGAATTCAAACGCGGCCTCGCATTGCCCATTGAAGTATAAATACGGATGCATCTGCACACTGGTTTTTAATCCTTTGGCTAACACAAAGATCGGCGACAGGAGCCAGCCCCCGATGAGGCCCGCATTTCATTCAGAACGGAACGGCTGGCTCCCGTTCGATGGACTGCGTTGTTCGGGGATTTCATAGTCACCGATAAACTTCATCGGCCAACCCTGGTCATTCCCGCAACGGATCGAATAACTTTTCAGGTGGTTGCCCGCGAATAGACGCGAATCTGAAACAACTTCTCCGATTGCGGGGCAGTGCTTTCCGTTGCATTCGCGTGGAGTCGCGTGGAGTCGCAGGCAAACTGAACTGGAACTCCCCGGAGATCTTCCCTCATTTTTTCTTCGGCTTTTCTGGCTTTCCCGCCTTCCCATCCTTCGGCGCTGGGTCATTGCGCGATTCCACTTTTTTCTTCAGCTCGTCGAATTCGCGTTTCAGCTCTTTATTAGCCCGCTGCAACTCAATAAACTCAGTGCGCAGTGTCTGGAGCTCCACGCCCGGCTTCTTGGAGGCGCGGATGGATTCCAGCGCCGCTTGCGCCGCCGTGCGCTCGGGATGCTCGCGATCACTCTTCACGAAGGTTTCGAGCGCGGCAGCGGCTTTCCCATCTCCCAAGACACCCAACCCGTTGATCGCACCCAGCCTGACTCTTCGTTTCAAATGAGTGACATGCCCCAGCAAAAACTCACCCGCCTCCTCCTTCTCGTTCGCGCTCTCATGCCGCCCCAGAAAACCCACCACTTCCAATCCCGAAGCAAACCCGGCTGAAGTAAACGCGGACTGCCGCTCTTTCAACGCGTTGATCAAGGGTTTTACCAGCTCAGAATCATCCTGCCCGCGCATCGCCTGAACCGCCGCCACTGCCAACTCGTTGCGGTAAGAATCACCGTTCACGTGCTTTAACAGCAGATTCTTGTTGTCCAAGGAATGGTACGCTCCCAACCCCCTCAACGCATCGGCGACGATGTCCGGGTTCTTCTCTTGCTCAACGGTTTTGATCAGGAAATCCCGGGATGATTCTCCGTAAAACCCTGCGACGCCGAGGGCGACCTGTCGCCGCACGCGGGCGTCAGACTGGGCCGCAACCTCCATCAGCGCGTCGAGAGCCTCAGGAGAATGGATCGCAAGAAGCCCTTTTGCCGCCTCCACCCGAACTCCATAAAACGAGTCGTTCTGAACTCGATCCTTCAGCAAACGCACGGCCTCAAGATCCTTCTGCGTGGAAAAAGCCTGCACCGCGAGCAGACGCCCAATCACATCGGTCTCGTCGGCCAACTGCGCTTTCAGCATAGGGCCAGGGGGCGTGAAGCTCACCTTTGCTAGGATTGTGAAATCGGGGTCGAACCGCATGATCTCAGGGGATTCAGGCAATGAAAAATAAAAGTCCTCCTGCTTCTCCTTCACCACGATGGATCGGTCAATGACCATCCCCTTCCCTTTGCTCTTGAACCGCACAACGGCCGGGAAACGAAATAGCAGAACCTGCTCGCCCAACTTCTGATTTTGAGCGACGCTGATCTTTGCGGTCTTTGAGGTTTCATCCCATGAATAGGTCAACCCCAGCTCCGGTTGGTGCGCATGATACACATACTGATCGAAGAACTGGTCGAAAGACCGCCCCGAAAGTTCCTCCACTATCTTGTTCAAATCTTCGGTGACAACGGACCCATACTGGTGACGCTCGAGGTAGGTCCGGATGCATCGCTTGTATAAATCCGCTCCCAGTTGCGACCTCAGCATGTGGAGGATCCAGCTTCCTTTTGGATAAGCCAGGAAACCAAACATCTCCATGGGTTTATCGTAGCCGCGATGCACGATGGGACGAGTGTCGTTGGGCACATCCAAGAACCCGCGGGCATCTCCGTACAACCCGTAGAGCATGTGATCGCGCCCATTCTTATGGCCGTCAAACAAGTGGGCGTAATACGTGGCAAACCCTTCATTGAGCCAGAGGTGGCTCCAATCCTTGCAAGTGACTAGGTCCCCAAACCATTGGTGCGCCAGTTCGTGGGCCACCAAGCCCTGGCTGGAGCGAATGTTTTCGCTCGCTGCACTAAACAAAGTCCCGTCGGTCAGGGTCGTGGCGCTGGTGTTTTCCATCCCTCCAGCCACAAAGTCGTTCACGCATATCTGGTCGTACTTGGCCCAGGGATAGGGGACTCCCGTCTCCTCCTCGAAAAACTGCATCATAGCCTTCGTGTCCTTGAACGAACCCATGGCTTCGTTGATTTGGGAAGGGAGAGTGTAAAACGCCATGGGCACGTCTTTGTACCGATCCTCCACTTTCTTGAAATACCCTGCGACGAGCGTTATCAGATAAGTCGTGTGCGGTTTTTCCTGCGACCAATGGACGGCGACGAGGCCCGTCGCGGGATCCTTGACCTCCGAAATCTTGCGTCCGTTGGAAATCACGGTCATCCCCTCGGGCACGCGGCAGGTCACTTCCGATGTAAATTTTTCATTGGGCGAATCGAAACACGGCATCCAATGCCGGGCCTCGATCGCTTCCCCCTGAGAAAAAAGATGCGTTTCCCCGGCTTTATAACCCATCTCAGGCGTGCGGAAGTAGAGGCCTTGCTCCGGTTGAGCTGAATACACCACCTGAACCTGAAACTCTTGATCCGGCTCCACGGGCTTCTCGAAGGTCAGGATCAGCTTGCTACCAGTCGACTGCCAAGCCCGCAATTTGGCCGACGATTCCACCGACGTGACGTTGAGTCGTTCGGCGTCAAACCGGAGTTCAGCCATCGGCTTGGCGATCGGTTTCAATCGGAACGTCGCCCGCCCGCTCACCTCACGGCGCTGAAAGTCAGGGGTCACATCCAACGCCATGTGCAGAAGATCCGTCTCCCGGTCCGGTGCGTATTTTCGATGATCCGCCGACTCAACAGGCGCCCGCAACCAGCCCGATTTCACACACTGAATCGAGTCGGTCTCAGAGCCGGCCCTCGCGATGATCGAAACCAGGATGGACGTGAGAGCAGCAGCGAAATGCATCGAGAACGAAAGCTTCATGATCCAAGCATTTACTCATCTGTGACCGCCCATCGCAACACTTAATCCGGCAATGCATTTAACCACAAAGATCGCAAAGAACACATAGAGAATGGGTGGCAAAAAACGGTGATTCTTCAAATCACCACCGAGGAGATAAGGATCATCCCTCTCTCAAAACTCCACAAATTCTTGCCGTTGCGTTCGCTGCGTTCTTTGCGGTTAATTCAATTGCTCTTTCCAGGATGAATGACCTCCGGCCAACGGAACGCCGCAATGTCAGTGGGCGTGCGCTGCGGCCCGCCCCAGCGCAGGAGCCGACTCCTGGAATCGGCTCACAGGGGGAGACGCCAACTGCGACGTCCCATGTTCGTCCTTTTTGATAAACCGGCTGATGATGAAAAGATAACTTCCGACGAGCCCGAAAGCTCCGGCCACAATGAATAGTTCGACGAGATTTTCCATAAACAATGACAATTAGCCTGTAACTCGGTTCACACTGAGACGGCTGGATCGCCTGTCACCCAACAGACCACTGCCCCGCCCCGCTTTATGCTGAGAGCGAATTTCACCCAAAGCCGTTAGCCGTGCTTCTCCTATTTTGCGGGCTATTCAACCTTTATTGGCTTGCCATGCTGTTCAGTTCTTGGGCCAATTCCTCCGATGTCAGGAGCTCTGCGGCGCCGTTGTTGTCGAACTTGAGTGCCCTATTGTTTCGTGAACCTTAATCCGTCAGTTCATTTCACCGCAAAGATCGCAACGAGCACATTGAGAATGGGTTGCGAAACAGGGTGATTCTTCAAATCATCGCCGAGGAGATAAGGATCATTCCTCTCTCAGAAGGTCCTTCGCTGTTTTGAGTGGAATGCAAAGGTTTCGGAGTTGGGATGACCCGAGAGGGTTGAAGGAGCTTAGCCAGGGGCAAACGAGTCTGCGAGTGCCGCCCCTGGACCCCAGCCCCAATGGCAGTCGCCCCCTCCTTCGCCAAGGCTACGGAGGGCAGGCCCTCCTTCGCCAAGGCTTCCGCCTTCGCTGAAGCTACGGTGGACGGGACGGCGGGCAGGCCGGAGGGCCGATGGATTTCGTCTTAGCACTACAGCGACATTTGCCGTTTTCGACCGGAGCACGCCTAGCCTCAGAGTTCCTGATCCCTCCGCATCATTCCGAACGATTGACGGATTTGTCACGAGACCATTCCAGAAGTTCTGCGTTAATTTGCAACGAGTTACGCTCGAAAACCACACTTGTGGTCTCAGGAAAGGTTCAGCGCAGTTTCCGAG
>CAMBEJ010000203.1 GCA_945865375.1 Akkermansia muciniphila
GAGGAAAACAAAGCCTCCCGCCTGAAGCTCAAGAAGCTGGAGCGCCGTGTCTTCCCCGAAGGCAAAGACCCCAAGGGCCGCGCCTACGAAGACTGCCGCTGGTCGCGCTTCAAACATTTCGAGGCCAAGGAAATGTTCGAGGTCGTGGACCAACACGTCTTCCCCTTCCTGCGCACCCTCGGCGGCGACGACTCCACCTACGCGCACCACATGAAGGACGCGCGCTTCACCATCCCCACGCCCGCGCTGCTCGCCAAGGTCGTGGACATGATCGACGGCGTGCCGATGGAGGACCGCGACACCAAGGGCGACCTCTACGAATACATGCTCGGGAAGATCGCTAGCGCCGGGCAGAACGGCCAGTTCCGCACCCCGCGCCACATCATCCAGCTCATGGTCGAACTCACCGCGCCCACCGCCCGAGACGTCATCTGCGATCCCGCGTGCGGCACGGGCGGCTTCCTCGTGGCGGCGGGCGAATACCTCCGGCACCACCACCCGGAAATCTTCCGCGACGCCAAACTTAAGGAGCACTTCCACCACGGTCTGTTCCACGCCTTCGACTTCGACAACACCATGCTCCGCATCGGCAGCATGAACATGCTCCTGAACGGCGTGGAAAATCCCGACATCCGCTACCGCGACTCGCTCGCGCAGGACCACGCCGACGAGGTGGAAAAATACACCCTGATCGCCGCGAATTCGCCCTTCGCCGGATCGCTCGACTACGAAAACTGGGCCAAAGATCTGCTCCAGGTCGTGAAGACGAAGAAGACGGAGTTGCTCTTCCTCGCCCTCTTCCTGCGCCTGCTCAAGCCCGGCGGACGCGCCGCCGTCATCGTGCCCGATGGCGTGCTCTTCGGCTCGTCCAACGCGCACAAGACCCTGCGCCAGCTCCTCGTCGAGGAACAGAAACTCGACGCCGTTATCTCCCTGCCCGGCGGCGTGTTCAAGCCTTACGCCGGCGTCTCCACCGCCATCCTCCTCTTCACCAAGACCAACTCCGGCGGCACGGACCACGTCTGGTTCTACGACGTGGACGCCGACGGCTGGAGTCTCGACGACAAACGCACGCCACTGCTGCCCGAGGACAAGCTCGGTGTCAGGCCGCCTGCCCTCCGAAGCCTTGGCGAAGGAGGGCGCTTCACCGCCGCCGACCACGCCAAGAACAACCTGCCCGACATTCTCGCCCGCTGGTCGCAGCGCGACCGGGCCGAGCGCCAGAACCCGCGCACCGCGCAAAGCTTCTGCGTGCCCAAGGCGGACATCGCCGCGCAGGGCTACGACCTCTCGCTCAACCGCTACAAGGAAGTCGTCCATGCCGAAGTCGCGCACCGCCCGCCGGGCGCAATCCTCAAAGCCCTCGGCCAACTGGAGGCGGAGATTCAGCAGGGCATGAAGGAACTGGAAGGGATGCTTAAGTGAAGGATGAAGGTCGAATGATGAAGGATGAATGGGAAACCGTCGCGCTCGGCGATTTGGTCGAGCCTGCGAAGACATGGAATCCCACGCGCTCGCCCTCAGATGAAGTCTTCGACTACATCGACCTCAGCGCGGTTGACCAAGACGCGAAGCTCATCACCGGAGCGCGGGAAGTTTCGTGTGGCGAAGCTCCGAGCCGCGCACGTCAGCTCGTTGCGCGCGGCGATGTTCTCGTTTCGACAGTCCGTCCGAATCTGAATGGCGTCGCCCGTGTGCCCGACCAGCTTGATGGGGCGACGGCCTCCACCGGATTCTGTGTTTTGAGGGCGCGTGAATCGAAGTTCGACGGCGGCTATCTGTTCCACTGGGTCAAATCGCCTGCGTTTGTCGCCGACATGGTGAACAAGGCCACGGGAGCAAGTTACCCGGCAGTTTCCGACCGAATCATTTTCGATGCACGCATCCCCCTGCCGCCGCTGGCGGAGCAGCGGCGGGTAGCGGAGGTGCTGGACCGGGAGGAGGCGGTGCGGGCCAAGCGCCGCGCCGCCCTCGCCCCACACGACTCCCTCACCCAATCCCTCTTCCTCGACCTCTTCGGTGACCCGGCCCGCAACACAAAGAGGTTGCCGACGATTTCCCTGGGAAATCTTGGGGGATGGTCAAGCGGAGGAACACCGCCACGCTCTCGCGAAGACTATTTCGACGGCTCAATCCCTTGGTTCTCGTCCGGTGAGCTGAACACCATGTTCGTCCACGAGAGCGAAGAGCACGTTTCAACTGAAGCACTTCATGAAACCACGGAAAAGGCTGTTCCGGAGGGCGCTCTCATGCTTGGCATGTATGATACGGCGGCGTTGAAGGCCAGCATCGCCGGGGTGGAGTGTTCGTGTAACCAAGCAATCGCATTTGCGACCATTGACCCCGCACTCGCGGAGACGGTGTTTGTCTATTTCGCAATCGCAATTGGCAGAGAGCATTTCCGGCGCTTGCAGAGAGGAGTTCGTCAGAAACATTTGAACCTTTCAATGGTTCGGGAGATTTCAATTCCAAGGCCGTCGCTCAAGCAGCAACAAGAATTTGCGCGACACGTCACTGCTATCGAAAAGGTGAAGGTATCGCATCGAGCTTCCTTGGGGGAACTGGATGCACTTTTCACTAGCCTTCAGCACCGCGCGTTTCGCGGAGAACTGATTATCCAAGATTCGCCACACAAAAAGTCTTCCTGACAACAAACCTGTAAAACGTTAAAACTAGAACAAAAAACAAGCCAAAACTTTATATGGCAAAACGCAAAGAACGACCCACACCCAAAGTTGGCAGCCGCTTTGAAAAACAGTTCAAAGGGAAGGTCCGCACACTTCACGTCGTCGAACTTGAAGGGAGAATTTGCTACAAAATGGATGGCAAACTGTTTGGCTCACCAAGCGGGGCGGCGAAGACGCTAATCAAACAGGAAGTAAACGGCTGGAGATTCTGGGGGATGGACTGATGTTGCAGCGCGAATTCGCCCGGCGAGTGACGGCGGTGGAGGCGCTGAAGACGGCGCAGCGCGCGTCGCTGGCGGAGCTGGACGCGCTCTTCGCCACCCTCCAGCACCGCGCCTTCCGCGGGGAATTGTAGCTTTTCCTTGGAATCGTGTTATAAATACGATGTTGAATTTATAACACAACGCACGCACAATGCAGCGCCATGAGCCTGAACGACAAGATTCTAGCGAGACTGAAACGAGCCAAGCCTGACCAAGTGTTCACCCGGTCGGATTTCCTCGATCTCGGCTCGACGGATGCCATTGGGATGGCGATTCAGCGCCTGTTGAAGGCGGGCAAGCTGCGGCGGGTGGCGCGGGGATTGTATGACATTCCCCGCACGCATCCGATGATCGGCGAGCTTTCCGCATCGTCGGATGCCATCGCAGCGGCGATTGCGCGGCGGGACGGGATTCGTCTCCAGACGACGGAAGCGGCGGCGGCGAATCTGCTGAATCTCTCGGAGCAAGTGCCGGCGCGGATTGTGTATCACACGGATGGCAAGGAACGCACGGTGAAGGTGGGGAAACGGACGATTGAGTTCCGCAAGCGTTCGCAGCGCAAGATGGCGGCGGGTCAGGCGGGCGGACTGGTGATGGCGGCCTTTCGCTCCTTGGGGCGGGAGCATGTGACGCCGGAGCGACTGGCGCATTTGCGGCAGTTGTTGCCACCGGCGGATCGCCGCCGGTTGCTGCAAGACCTGCGCTTCGCGCCGGCCTGGATGCATCCCCATCTGCGGTTCATTGCCGGCGAGGACAAGCCGGCATGAACCGCATCGCTTCCATGCCGGTGGCAGAGCGGCGCGTGGTGTTCGCGGAAGCGGCGGAACGACTGCAAATCCAGCCGGTGATCGTGGAAAAGGATTTCTGGGTTTGCTGGATGCTGGGCCTCTTGTTTGGGCGCACGGCGTGGAGCGAGGCGTTGGTGTTCAAGGGCGGCACGGCGTTGTCGAAGGTGTTCGGCATCATCCGCCGGTTTTCCGAGGATATTGATTTGTCAGTGTCGCCGGTGACGCTGGGGATTTCGGAAGCCGAGGTGAACGAGGCTGGGAGTCGCCGCCAGCGCGATCAATCGATGGAGAATCTGGAGGCAGGGTGTGGCAAGTGGGTGACGGAACGGTTGCAGCCGGATTTGGAGCGGGAGATTTCCGCCGTGCTTGGGCCAAGGCCGGGTAGGCAAAGCTGGCTGGAGTTTGAGACGGATGCCGCGACGCATTCGCCGGTTTTGCATTTCCACTATCCCACCACGCTGGAAGCGGGCGCGTCTTACATCCGCCGCTCGGTGAAACTGGAGTTCGGTTCGCTGACGGATCAGCGTCCGGTGGGCGGGCATCGCGTGCGCCCGTGGCTGGCGGACATTCTGCCCGCGCCGCTCGGTGAAATGGGCTGCGATGTGGTGGCACTGCAGGTGGAACGGGCCTTCTGGGAAAAGGCGACCATCCTGCACGCGGAGCATCACCGCGATCTGGCGACGCCGATGCCGGGTCGTTACTCGCGGCATTACGCTGACGTGGCGGCGATGGCAGATCGTCCGGAAGCGAAACGCGCACTGGCAGATGACGTATTGCGCGAGCGGGTGGTGGACTGGAAAGCGCGGTTCTTTGCCCGTAGTTGGGCACGATATGATTTGGCGAAACCCGGAACTTTCCGGCTCGTGCCGCCAGCGGCGCGCGTGGCGGAACTGGCTCGGGATTATCAAGAGATGCAGGACATGTTTCTTGATGCGCCGATGGCATTCGACACGATTCTGGAAACGCTGCGCCGGCTGGAAGATCGGATCAATCAAAGCGCATGAGCCACTTCAACTTTCTCAACTCCGAATGGCCTGACTTGCACGACGCGGCGGGCAAGGGGGAGGCGCTGGCGTATCCCGATGCTCGGACGGCGTGCTTCCACGCGCGGCGCGGGTTGGAAGTGATGGTGCATTGGCTCTACAAGCACGATGCGGCGCTCAAGCTGCCGTATCAGGACAACCTGAGCGCGCTCATCCACGAGCCGAGGTTCCAAACCACGGCGGGGGGGGGCGGTCTTTGCGAAGGCGGTCCTCATCAATCGCCTCGGCAATTCTGCCGTGCATGGGCATCGCCCCGTCCAGCAGTTCGACGCGCTGACGGCGGTGCGCGAGCTCTTCCACGTTGCCTACTGGCTGGCCCACACCTACGCGGGGGACAAAGCCACTGCCCGGTCTGGCCTTCGATCCCAATGCTCTGCCCAAAACCACGCCGCTGCCCAAGCAGACCATCGAGCAGTTGCAGCGGCTGGAAACCGAACTGCGTGAGCAGGACGAGAAGCTCTCGGCGCTGCTGTCGGACAAGACGGCGCTGGATGCCGAGTTGACGCGGTTGCGCGCCGAGATTGCCGCAACGAAAAAGGCCAACACCGCGCAGGCCGACACGCACAACTATTCCGAGGCGGAGACGCGCGATTACTTCATTGACCTGCTGCTCAAGGAAGCGGGCTGGGCGCTCGATCAGGAACGCGACCGGGAATTTCCCGTGGAGGGAATGCCCAACAACGAGGGCAAGGGCTTCGTGGATTACGTGCTCTGGGGCGACGACGGCATTCCCCTGGCGTTGCTGGAGGCCAAGGGAACCAAGCGCGATCCGCGCGTAGGCCAGCAACAAGCAAAGCTGTATGCGGACTGTCTGGAAAGGCGCTTTGGGCGGCGGCCCATAATGTTCTACTCAAACGGCTACGAACATTGGATCTGGGATGACGCGAATTACCCTCCACGGCGAGTGCAAGGCTTTTTTTTACAAGAAGGCAGAGTTGGAACTGCTGATTCAACGCCGTGAAAAACGCAAGAGACTAGCGGAGGCGAAGATTAACCAGGCTATCGTTGACCGTTACTATCAAATGCGAAGCATCCGGCGCATCGGCGAGGCGTTTGAGATCGATCGCGAACGCAAAGCGCTGGTCGTCATGGCCACCGGGGGAGGCAAGACACGCATGGTCATCGCGCTTTCCGATTTGTTGATGTGCTGCAACTGGGCCAAACGCGTGCTGTTTCTCGCTGACCGCGTGGCGCTCGTGAATCAAGTGGTCAACGCCTTCAAAAAACACATGCCCGAAGCGTCGCCGGTGAATCTCGTCACCGAGAAAGACACCGAGGGCCGCGTGTTCGTCTCCACTTACCCGACCATGATGGGGTTGATTGACGAGACGAAGGACGGGCAGCGGCGTTTCGGTGTCGGCCACTTTGACCTCATCATCATTGATGAAGCGCACCGGTCGGTTTACCAAAAGTATCGCGCCATCTTCGACTATTTCGATTCGCTGCTCGTGGGCCTGACCGCGACACCGCGCGACGAGATTGACCGCGACACCTGCGGCCTGTTCGACCTCGAAAAGGGCGTGCCGACGGATGCCTACGATTTGAAGGATGCGGTGGCGGACAAGTTCCTCGTGCCATCGAAGTCCGTGTCCGTGCCGCTCAAATTCCAGCGCGAGGGCATCAAATACGAGAACCTGTCCGAGGAGGAAAAGGAGCAGTGGGACGCGAAGGAATGGAGCGACGACGGCAGCACGCCGGATTTCGTGGAGGCCGAGGCGGTGAACAAGTGGCTATTCAACATTGATACCGTGGACAAGGTGCTGGAGCACATCATGACGCGCGGGCAGAAAGGGGCGGGTGGCGACCGGCTCGGGAAGACGATCATCTTCGCCAAGAATCAGGCACACGCCGATTTCATCCAAGAGCGGTTCGACATCAACTATCCCAGCCTGGCCGGAAAGTTCGCCCGCACAATCACCTTCAGGACGGAATACGCGCAGAGCTTGATTGACGATTTCTCGCAGAAGAACAAAGCGCCGCACATCGCCATCTCCGTGGACATGCTCGACACGGGCATCGATGTGCCCGAAGTCGTGAACCTCGTGTTCTTCAAGCTGGTGCGGTCCAAGACGAAGTTCTGGCAGATGGTCGGTCGCGGCACGCGGCTGTGCCCCGACTTGTTTGCGCCGGGCAAGCACAAGGAGTTCTTCTACATCTTCGACTACTGCCAGAACTTGGAGTTCTTCAGCCAGAACCCGAAGACGACCGACGGTGCGCTCGGCGAATCACTCGGCAAGCGACTGTTCAAGACGCGCCTGGAACTCATCAGCGAACTGGACCGGAAGTTGTCTGGCGTGGTGCAGGAAGGCCCAGAGAGGGAAGCAGAGCTGCGGCGGGATGTCGCCGCGATGTTGCAAGGTGAAGTCGCCGCGATGAACGTGGAGAACTTCGTTGTCCGCGCGAAGCGCCCCAGACGAGACGCGAAGTTACCTGCGCGACTTTGTGGACGTTTTGCGGATGCGTCACGAAGGGCGGGCCGATGACGACACCGAAGCGGTCTCGATGAGTTCGGAAGTCGAGCGGTGTGTCCGCAATATGATTGGTCTGCCGGCGCGCACATCCAAAGCGCCGGACGGAACAACCAAGCGGACGGACGAAGCCTTGGACCTCTATAAGGAGCTCGGAAGTCCAACGGCGTTTCTGGAGGAGACATTCAAGCGCATCAATCTCGACGAGCGAGTTACGACGGAGTTGGTGTTCGATGGCAAAGACGAGACCGCGTGGATCAAAGACCACTTTGGCCAAGTCAATCTTGGCAAGCATCCGAAGACGCCAATGCCGCAGCGGATCGTGATTGAGCTGGGCCGACCGCTTGTCAACGAGCCCGAGTTGAACATTTCTCTGATTGATACAAAGGGCTTGGACGGCAATGTGGAGCGGGAAGACATAGACTGTCAGTTCCGCAACAATCGGGCGGTCTGCGTCGTGTGCTCTAAATTCAACGATGCCCCCGAACAGGCTGTTCAAGACCTGCTCAAACATCTCTTGGAAAGCGGGCTTGGCCAGCCGGTCGCGCAGCAGACTCAATTGCTCATTCTGGACCGGAATGAAGAGGCGGAAAACATGCTGTCCGAAGAAGGTCCGGTTTCTTCCGCAGACGAAGGGCGTTTGGTGCGGTTGAGCCAAATCCAAGACACGCTTCGCACCCGCCTGAAGTTGTCTGACCAGCAATTCCCCCCGATCCACTTTTGCGATGCGAAGAAGGGCGACGCAAAAAGCATCCAGCACTCGCTGGTTCAGTTGGTGCTGGGTTT
>CAMBEJ010000204.1 GCA_945865375.1 Akkermansia muciniphila
AGCCGAGCCCTCGGCAGGACGCCCTCCGCTTGACGCTTACGTTGGGCTTTGACAGCGCAACGGCTCCATTCCAATGGAGGTTTTCAGATTCCGCAGAGTCAGTTCCGATTTTCCCCATCTGTGGAAATCTGTGGATAAAAACCCCTTGGCCTTCTTCCATTCGTGAAAATTCGTGAGATTCGTGGGAAATGGTTCCTCTTCCCTCCATCTTCGACTGATTACTGATTACTTCGGAACTCGGTTCTCGGTTTCGCTCGGGAAATTAGCACGATACCATTGACTGACCCCTATGGCTCGCTGCCGCACAAGCACAGCCAGGCCGTCGTAGGCTTTGCGCAAATCTGTGGGGGCTGTGGCCAGGAAGATCGTGGTCGTCGGCAAAAGACCGATCATCGCGCGCCCTCCAGCACCGTGAGCAGTCGGCGCAAGCTCTCCGATTCAAATCCAGAAGGGACCTTCACGGAACGTCCACCTGACAAACTCAGGACGTAGGGAGCCTCGGGGGCGGGCGCCGGTTCCATGTGGATCGCAACGAACTTCGGAGATGGTGGATCCTTGGGCGCTGTTTGGCTTTGAGCTCCCTGGCCCAAGCGCTTCTGCCAGCGCATCAGCGTCGAGTAGCACAGCTGGTGCTTGCGGGCGAACCCCAGCAACGATAGCCCGCTGCGGCGATACTGGTTCAGGAGTGTGGCTTTCTCACGGGCACTGCGGCGGCCCAGGACCGGTCGGCTTTGAGTGGATGTTCTTTTCACCTCACCACCCTGCCACACTCACACTCCCGCACGTAAGACGGCTTCGCCGGACGGTTACTTACTTCGGAACTCCGTTCTCGGTTCCGCTCGGGAAATTAGCACGATACCATTGACTGACCCCTATGGCTCACGTCCGCCTTGTCGTTGGGATCTGGATTCTGGGCCTTGTCGGCGTAAGCGAGAATCTTTCCACAACCGTTTGTCCTTATTTTCCACATCTGTCTATGGCACGACAGCCCGGTAAAAACGCGCTGGCGTGTTGCTCGCTCCGGAGTCGATGAAAGTGACCGGGCTTGCGTAAAGCGAGAGGCCCAACAGGTTGACCCAATTATTGGCGCTCAGGTCGGTGCTGAATTCGATCCGGTAGGTGAAGCCCGCAGGGCCGTCCAGGGACAGCGAGGACAGCCCGGCAACGCGGGTCAACGTGAGCCGTGGGGCGACGGCCACAACCGTCACTAAGGCCCGATCACTCAGCACCGAGCCAGCGGAATTGGCGATGCTGACCCAGAAGGCGGTGTTGGTGCTCAACATCGGAGTGGTGTAAACGTTGTTCGTTGCTCCGACGATTAATCGGTCAGGTCTGTCACTGCGGTTTTGGTACCATTGGTAAGTCATTTGTACCCCGCTGCTGGCCAGGACGGAGAGCCTAGCGCCATTTCCCGATCGGACGGACTGGGCTTGTGGGTGCCGGACAAGCAGCGGACTTCCCGGGTATTGCAGGCCGATCAATTGAGCGGGCAATGTTGGCGGAGATGTGCGAGCGACTGCACCCGGTGCATTACCGGTATAAGGGACAAATAGAATTGTGGATACTCCCGCCCAAGCTCCCGCCAACGCCGCCTGCTCGAAGGTCGCCCCGCCGGCAACCAGCCACGTGCGCACTTGGACCCATACCGGGCCGCCCAGCGGCACGAATGGCAACCTAACCTGCCGCCCGTCGAAATAGCCATCGCTTGCGAAGGGCACCGGAATCCCCACAGGTTGGAAGCCATCACCCGTCTTCCACCCATACAGTTGAGCAACGTAACTCGGCCCCGCCAGCCGTAAGCCACGTTCATCGAAAAACGGAGCGTCTACTATTGGTTCCATGGAAAAAAACGCGACGTAGTTGGCGAAGTACACCGTACCTTGGGCGATGCCTGCGGTCGTCGCGAAGATGCAAACACAGAAAGAAATCATCATTTTCATTGTCTGATCTTCCCTAGCCTGATGTTTGGATCGGGACGACTATGCCCTTGCCAGATATAGCTGTCTGATCGGTCACACCAAGCATAATAAAAGTAAGAACTATCGGAACCGGCCCACGTGTAATCGTCGGCCATGAAATGTTGGTATGTCGCATCGGTCCGAGGTAGGTAATCCGGCGACGGACACGAAATGATCATCGCGTTGCTGTCCAAGCACATCTCCGTCTGAGCCCAGACGTGATCGTACATCCAAGGGTTGGCGGATGGCGTACTCTCAACGGTTCCCGGAAACAAGGGCGGAAAGGCCGGGGCGCTGATCGGAAACACGTCAAAGATCGCGCCGGTCAGCCCATTGGCAAGGTTCGCCTTGGCTCCGTAGGCTCTGATGGAATCATTTTGAGAAGGATTGACCTGGCGGCTGTAGTAGCCGATGAAGATTTGTGTTCCCGCTGGATTCACCGCGACAGAAGGATTCCATTGGTCGGTAGATGTCAGGTCAGTGGTGACCTTCCGAACACCCGTCCACGTCAACGAACCATCTGCGTTCGGTACGCCTTCGTTGGCGAATATATCACTGCGGTCGGTGGACGACCCTGCGTACGGGAGATCGGCATACACCAGATAGACGCGCCCGTTCACCGGATTCACCGCCACGCGAGGAAAGCCGTTAGACACGAAATAGTCTTGTTCGCTGGCTGAATTCGATCGTTTCAGATTCCCACTCGCGTAATAGTTAGTCGAGTAAAGGGCAGCTCTGTCGGAGTGAGCGTTGATTGTGGTCGGAACGCTCCAGTTGGTCTGACCGGGAGGGAGCCAGTTGTACTTTAGCGACGTCGTCAAAATCCCGTTTGCATTGGTCCATCCCAAGTAAACCACATACGCTGTTCCGTCCGGCCGTATTGCAATATCTGCTCCGTGCGTATCACCTTCAAAACTGGTGACTCCGTCCCAGTTCGCTCCACCATCCGACGAATGCGTGACGAAAACGCCAGTTGGACCGCCACTCAGGCGCCCCGTACCGGCGGCATAAAGATAGCCAGACGTGCCCAGTCCCGCAAAATTGTTCGCGGCAATCATTGGTTTGTCAGCTCCGCTGATGACCGAAGGCACACTCGTATTGATCAATGAAAAACTCGCCCCGTTATCAGTCGATTTCCACAATCGGAACCCGCCCCAAGCGGCACTCTCACGCGAGGGGTTCCCTAACGAGTAAATTGTGCCATTGGCAGTGTCGCGCGCCATCACTGGATCGCCCGCGTCGCCCTGCGTGGTATTGGCCGGAGAAGCAGGCGGCATGGCACCGTTGTCGGTAAACGACGCGCCGCCATTGGTCGAAACAGCCCATCCGGTTGAGCGAGGCGAAACTATTCCCGGGAAGTTAACCTGTCCTAACCCGTAAGCGCTGAGATGCGTATCGAAGAATGCGGCGACGATCCTGCTGGAGTCCACGACCACGAAGCTGCACTCGGACTGGCTGTTTTTGTTCGGGTCGCCGGACGCCGAGTCCTGACTCGGGTCGTTGACCCGCGCGACCGAAACGACTCCATTCATCGACAGTTGATATTCCAGCAAATCGCCCAAGCCATCTCCGTCGGTATCCGAGTTTTGCCAGTTGTAGGTATCGTTGGTTCCGACTCCGTCGCCGTTGCGATCTTCGAAGTAATCGGGAAGCCCGTCGGCATCCGTATCGATCGGCTGATTCTGGGCGTTGAGGCCGGTGTAATGAAATCCAATATCTACTTGGGACGCGCCTTCCTTGCTCGCGGCGCTGGTCTGGGTCGTGTGCTGGTAAAGTCCGGCCGAACCGCCGGTCCGGCTGCCGAGGTTGATCAGCGGGCTGCCACTTGGCAGATAGTAGGACCCCAGAACTGTGGATTGATAGAGAGGGCTGCCGGTCAGCGTCACGTTGGCCGGCCCTTCCGGAAGCAGCCGGTTGTAATTCGTGACGTAGCCATTCCAGCCGAAATCCAGTGCCCCGGCGTTCCCGTTAAACAGGCTCGTTTTGTCGAACAAATTGTCTTTTGCCGTACATGCCGTGCCGGTGCCGACGTAGAACTTGAGTGTGCCCCCGAAATGGAGGTTGTTGTAATGGTTGACGGTCTTGCCCTGGATGATCGCGTACACCCGCTCGAAGAGACCATTGTTGCATTGGTAGGTGAAATCGTCCTGGTTCTGGAGCGGGAGGCGTCCGCCTTTGAACTGGCAGTCGCGTAGCGTCACTTTCATCGAACCGTAAAAGGTGCTGAAAATATGGCCGGAAATGCTCGAGCTGGGCAGGAGATAAAACTCGGTGAACTGGGCCTTGACCTCAGGGGTCGGAGAGGACGCCCCGGCAAAACGGATGCTGTAGCATTGGGGAGAGCTTTGGGCAATCGGATTCTCCTGCGCGGTCCGAAACCGCACCAACCGGTTGGGCGTGAGGGCGGTGCCCTCGCTGTTCACCACGGCACCGCCGTAGAGCGAGAATCCGTAGACATCCTTTGTGCCGACGACCACCCCATTGGTCAGGGTGAGAACGGAGTTGGTGATCGCGATCTCAGGGATCAGGTAATCCAAAGGTTCGTAGTGATAACCGACGTCCGGTGTGTCGGCATCGCGCTGCGCTTGAGGCGAGAGGGTGGGATTCACGACCAGTGGGTTGGCCAGCGTGAGGGGAGCATAGGTCGTTCGAGTTTTCAAGTCCTCGGCCAACGACGGATCGATTGAAGTTGTGCCTACGTTGCGATACGGACTGGATTCCTTCAGATAGTGACCGCCGCCGCCCTCGGCGCGAAAGACCGTGGAACTGTCACTCAGCCAGAACGAGGCGGTGTAGTCCGGCGTCGCGGAGCCGATGGTGGTCACCGCAACGAGGAGCGAATTGACAATGGAGAGGTAACTCGAGGTCGAACCAGCGCTCAACACGCTGGACGTATCGATCGACAGATGCTCGCAATAGCCCTGGAATGCATAGGCGGCGTTGCCCGCAAAATTCGTCAGCACGTTCGCCATCAGCGCGTTGCGCAGTTTAAAGGCAGTGTGGGGCGCAATGGCGTTCTCGCATCGGACGAATTGAGCGTGCGTCACCGTATGATTGGTTCCACTCGCCATCGAGTAGTAGATCCCGGTCCTGGCATGCAGGAATCGAACATTTTTCAAATCCGTGATGACCGGGTTATCGAAGGACAAGGCAGGGTCTGCGTAATAGCTCGCGGTGGGATTCCCCGACGAACCGCTGATCGTTTCGCCGATCGAATTGTCATCCTTGGCCGTAAAGAACACGGGGCGATAGGGCGCGGATTTGAACTTAACCGAACCCAACACTCGAATCTGCGAGGCGGGCGAAGCGGCATATTTGACGATCGCGCCCCCTTCAAAAACATTCTCGGTCCCGCTTAAGTTGACCGTTCCACTCACGAAGTAGGTGCTGTCGCCTTGGAATAGGGCATTGGTCGTCGTGAGCACTATCACGTAATCCAAAACCACGCCTGGACGATCCGGGGTTGGCTTGCCGTTGCGGGCGAGAAGGATTTCGGGTCTTCGGGGAGATTGGGTGGTAGGTTCGAATAGGGCCACTTGCGTCGGGAGCCCCCTCACTGTGGCGGGAGCGAGAGCGGCAACCTGATCGCGTTTCTTCCGATCCAATCGAAGGGCCTGAGGACCGACAGGAAGCTCATCCAGATGGGGTTTGATATCCTGATAGGGAATCGACTCGATCAAAAACGTTCTCCGATCGATGACTGTCCACGTTTTGGAAATGGGAAGTGCCCCTCCAATTCCATTGACGTGATCCACATTACGCGGCCCACCGAGGGCAAAAGCTCTTCCGAGCACAATTTGCATGCCGCCAAAGTCGAGCAACTCATCCGTGTCCGATCCGCTCTCCAAACGGTGAATAGGGCGGGAATTTTTCGACGGTTGTGGTGGATCAAAGAACTCGGTCCAAACTTCCAATCGAGTGGTCTGGCTCTTCAATCCATACTCTTCTGGAAGCGGCAATCTTTCACGGAGGATGACATCCTGCTCGAATGAATTTAAGGTATGCGTGTAGCGGACATCGGCTTTCACGGCATCGAATGCGTCGGAATAGAGCACTTCGTTGCGTCCCACTATTTGGCCAATCGACCCCTTGACCTCGCCGACCCAGACGCTCTTGCCGGTGTCGGTTTCGGTGTAAACCAGACCCGTGACTCGTCCGCGCATCCGCCGACCATCCGGCAGGAAAAAATCAACACTCCCGGCCGGATCTTTGAGATCGGGAGAAAAAACGACGTGGTGCTGGGTTTTCCGGGCGATCCCGTAACCGTTTGAAAGTTCGATCTCGTCGCTGGCTTCGATCCATGCAGCGGCGGCTTCGGACCAGGCATTCATTCCCGTTTGCAGCTCGGTATAAGCGTTGGTCACACTGAAGGTCTGCCCATCGACTTCGGTGAGGCTGACCGACTGCCAAAGTGCGTGGTGGGGGCCTCGCTCAACGACCCTCAGAGGCTCAACGAGCGTGGAGTTTGACCTCTGGGCCTGAGCGGCAATCGAAGTCAGGAACAGAGCGGCTAAAGAAACAGAACCGATGCGCTTCTTCATAGTGGGTGTAAATTGAATGCCTCTTTGCCTCTTTCGATTGAGTCTGAAAAGCTTTGACGAAGATCCCAACAGAAACCCAGTTGCAGTCGGTCTTCAGTGCAACCCATCAATCACATCATTGATGGAAGTTATCGTCCTCACCGGCGCTTGTGTCCACAAAAAAGCTATCAAATATTGGCACATTTATTGGCGGCGGCAGGACAGAATCGGGTGAGCCTGGTTTGCGAAAGCTGGATCGCGCTCGTCAGCGCTTACAGGGGGGCTGTGTGAGTTGGACCCAATTTCCGGTGAAAGGGAAATTCCCGGGGACAGACAATTTATTCGAGAAGTCTTCGCTCGAGACAAGAAAACATGCAAGCGAGAGAGGGGAATGCCAGAAGGCTCTCGGGAAGCCATCCGACTCGAAGGAAGCTGGGGGGAAGGGAGCCGAGGAGTCGGTCGTTAGATACTCGATTTCACAGGGAACCGTTCACAACCCAGTGCGAGGCTGTCCCAATGTCCGACACAATCCATCAGGGGCCGTGCGGAGAGTGGCCAGGACATGTGGGATCCTTGAGTTTGGTTGTTTTGGGTTGCTGATGGCAATACAGGGCATGTCAGGCCCAATCTACCCGAAGGCCGACTTCCGCGGATCTCTCAGAACGAACATGGCGAGTCCATCCAAACCTCGCACGGATCGAGCTCCGCTCTCGCGATTGGCCCCGAAGCGCTCTCGATAGGTGCGGAAGATCTCTTCCACGAACTCGCGCGTGCCGAAAACCGCTCCGTCCACAAAGTAACGCACCCGACACCGCGCATAATCGTGAATCCGAAGCTTGCCCTTGGCGGCGATGACCTCCCGCACGCGCTCGGGATCGATCCCGCAGCGCACGGGCCGGCCCTGCTCATCGAGGCCCTCATTCTGCTCTCCCTGTCCAAAAAGCCAGACTCGATAGGTCGCCATTGCCGCCGTGAGCGAATCGTCGACTCCGTCCCGCGCATTCATCAACAACTTGAAACCTTCCTTGGCGATCCGAATGCCAGCCACCGCTTCGCCGTAGCCGCATCAACGATAATCCTTCGGGTCCTGGGTCAATACATGGTAATGATTGGACATCACGCAGTACTTCAGCACTCGCACTTTGCAGAACGCTTCGTATTCCCGCATCAACCGCGTGAAATGCTCCTTCTCCGCCTCCTCGAAAATGAACCGTCGATCCACGATTCGAGAAATACAGTGATAATGCCCAACGGGCCGTTCCGTCGGAAACTTCAGCCTCCCTTGCCTCAGGTCCCTGTTTAATCAAACCCGCCCGCCGCACACAAGATCTTTCGTCAATAATCTGTCTGTCCCCAGTGGCTCCAATCCGTTTATCGAGTCGGCCTTTAGCACCGTAAAACGAGCCCCACAGTATCCCGGCTCTTTCCTGGATGATGACCAAGCCCTCACTTATTTCGCTCGGTACTTTACTTGGTACGACACCGAGCACTATCATTCAGGCATCGACTACG
>CAMBEJ010000205.1 GCA_945865375.1 Akkermansia muciniphila
GGGTTTCCCCGGGGACAGACAATATATTCGAGAATTCCGCGCTCGAGCCAAGAAAACATGGAATCGAGGGATGGGAATAAGCGCCATTCGGGTCAGTCCCGGCTATTAAGTCCTGCCTCTCTGAGGGCACGGGGTCCTCACTATTGACCTCCGCAACGGGGCCACCCATTAGCGGGGGCGTAGTCGAGGGCATTCAGTTCTTCCTTCATTCGGGTCAATTCGCGGGGATTGGCGGGGAACCAGAGCAACCCTGCATGAGCGCTCGTCAACGAGGGTTTGGATCTTGTGGAACGGCAATGGTTTCGATTCAATGCGCTGCGGCGATGGCTACTCGAGGTCAGGAAAGAACGGGTGTTTCTTCTAGATCCCAATCTGGGGTTTACGAGAGAACTCCGACTGCGTACAAGATTTGTGACCATATCACAGAGTGCATACTTTATTTTTCCATTGTATTCGCTCCATGGGCATTTGGGACAACGAAGGCACCGGAGATCTGGATTCTCGACGCCGCTGGATATCTTCTTGGCGCTCTCCTTGTGACGAAGTGGATATTGCGATGGCGTCTGGGCTACGCCCCGGCCCGTTGGTTGGATCCGCACCCGGGGACGCACGCGGCAGCCGCGCAGAAGGCCACATGGCTCCTGGCCTTCTTGACGGTTGTGATTCTGCTCTACTGCGTGCTCGGTGCTCTGAATGCCCGGGCTTTGGTTGACAGCAGCACGGGCCGATTCGTTTACAATCCTCACACGATTTTATGGCTGCCTCACAGCTATGATTACCCGGCCACGTGGCAGTATGCGGCTCACTATCTGGCGTTCGCCTGCACATTCTGGGCGGTCCGGGATTGGTTGTTGGGCAGAACGAGCCGTGAGCGCCGTTTCGTCCTTACCGACCCAGCGGGGGCTGTTTCGCAGAGCGTTCGTGAGAGCATCAAGGCCAGCAGCGAGGGCAGCTCTCGCGTCCCTGGCGAACTGCCCGATCGGCTGCGTCGGCTTCTTTGGGTGATCTGCATCAACAGCTCGTTGCTGGCCCTGGAATCCATCCTTCAGCGTCTTAGCGGCACGGGCAAATTGCTCTGGCTGCTGGAACCCATTTGGAATAAGACCGAGGAGAGCCAATTTGGTCCTTATGCCTACCGGAGCAATGCCGCGCAATACTTGAACCTCGCATGGCCTTTGTGCCTTGGGTTTTGGTCGATGTTGCTCCGGGAAAATCGATTGCGTGTGGGTCTGCGATCGCGTGTTGGTGGGAGCGCCCATGTGATTTTGCTGCCCTGCGCTGTGCTGCTGATGGCCGCTCCGATGATCTCAACGAGCCGGGGTGGTGCCCTCATCGCCGTGGCGGGTATTTTGACCGCCGTGGGCATTCTTCTGGCCGCCAACCTCCGGTCTTCACGATGGGTCCGTATAGGGATCATGGTGTGGTTCCTGGCGGTGATTGGCCTGGTAGGTTTTCTCGGGTGGGAACGGTTGCAAAAGCGGTTGTATCAAATGTTCGAGGATGATTCCATGAGCGGTCGAACGGAAATATATGAAAACTCAAGGCGGATACTTGCGGATCACCAGGTGTTTGGAGTCGGCCCTGGTGCCTTCGCCGCTGTCTACAAGTTTTATAGGAAACCGGGCCAGACATGGGAGGCTTGGGTTCACGATGACTGGCTGGAGTTTGCGATCACCTTTGGATTTGTGGGGTTCAGTTTTCTAGTTTTGGTTGTCTTGTTGATCGCTTCAAGATGGTTTGGCAGCGATGGGATTCATGTGCCGTGGGAGTTCATGGCGCTCTGCTACGTGAGCCTTGCGGGATGCCTTCTCCATGCGAAGTTCGACTTTCCATTCCAAGTGCATTCGATTGTGCACCTCTTTGCTGTGACGTCGGTCATTGTGTTTTGCATCCGTCGCCAGGGGGCTCCGTAAGAGTTCCCTCCGTGATCCATGCACCTGCCGCAGCGCAACTGGTTTCTGAGGTTTCCGGCGTGTTGCCTCCTCGTGACTGCGGCGGCTCTTTTGTGTTGCTTGCCTCCTCTCTCGCGTTTGCGGGTTGACACACAAACCCGCGTTCTGCTGGAGGGCGACCAGAGGAATCTGTCCAGCTACGAGAAGGTGATGGAAATCCTGGCCAGCGAGGCCGTGCTAGTCGTCTCAATGGAGCATACCAATCTTTTTTCGCGTGAGGGAATCGGTGCGGTGCGGCGTGTCAGCCAGGCGTTCGCATCGTTGCGAGGGGTCGCCGATGTCAAAAGTCTCACGCATTCTGTCAAGCCTGTCCGGCGCGGTTTCTCGTTTGCCATGGAACCTTTGGTTACGGCTGAAACCGACGCGGCTTTGGCGGCATTGCGTGAGTTCTGCTTGAGCCATCCGCTCATGAGAAACGTGATGGTGTCGGCGGACGGAACTCACGCGCTCCTCACCGTCACGTTTCAGCGGGCTTTCTCCTCGCCCTTGGTTCAAAGAAGCCTGCGCCAGGACATCGACCGCATTCTCGAGCCGTTCGAGAAGGAAGGCCCGCGCTTCACACTGCTTTCCGTGCCGTTGATCGAGGACGAATTGCGTGCCACCTTCGCGCGGGATACCCGGTTGATAATCCCTTTTGGAGTGGTGTTGGTGAGCGGAATCCTGTGGCTGGCGTTGCGTTCGTGGAGAGCCCTTTTCTTGATCTTCATCAACCTGAGCTTTGCCTTCATCTTTGTTTCCGGGCTGTGGGTGACTCTTGGATTCGAGTTGAACATTTTTTCCGTGGTACTCCTCCCTCTCCTGGCAGCCATCCAACTGACGCTGCTCCTTCATGTTTACCTTGGAGCACAGCGTGCGTGGCACGCCGGTCGGCGGGGGGCTGAAGGCATTTCCACGATGCTTGGGGAGGTTCAAAAGCCCTGCGCGTTCTCCACCATCACTGCCCTCTTCGCGTCGTTGTCATTGGCTCTGAGCGAAGTCAAGCCGGTGCATGACTTTGGGCTGATGGCAGTCATCGGGTTGGGCGTCATCCATGGACTCACCTTTGGCCCCGGTGTCAGTTTAGCAACCCTTTGTTTCAACTGGACCTGGAAGAGCTCGCATGCCGGAGCTTCGCCGGTATCAACCCTCCCGACACTTGTTATGGCCTGGCTGGAGATCGTGCGAAGGCGCAGGTCTCTTTTTTTGATAATATGCCTCGGCCAGATGCTCTTGGCAGCCCTTCTCGCGGGGCGAATCCGCACCGACCTGCGCGCGGTTGAGTTTCTCTCCAGACGGAGCCCGACCAGGCTGGCGGTTGAAAAACTTGATCGCGTGTTTGGCGGGATCAATGTCGTGCAGATCGAGTTTGATTCTGGGCACGCCGGTGGCGTGAATTCGCCGCAGTTTCTTGGGTATCTTGATGAGGTTCAAAAAATGGCCGCATCCCGTCCGGCCTTTTCGGGTGCCTATGCCTATCCGCAGGTGCTGTCGATGATGAATGAGATTTGGGAGGGGGGTCGCGAGGGTTCCTTTCGTGTGCCGGAGAATGCGGTTTTGCGCACCCTATTCGTGACGGCTCTTAACGCGGGGCGCTACCCTTTCCTGCGCGCGCTATGCGACCCCGAAGGGCGCGTCGCTTACCTGGTGTTGCGTTCACGAGACATGCCGGTTGGACTCTATCTCAAGTCGATCGATGAAGTCCTAGCGTACGCCTCAAAAGCCAAGTTGAAAGGCGTTCGAGTCTCCGCGCAGTCAGGGATCCACACCATTCTCGAATCAGACAGAAGGATCGTGGACAGCCAGTTGAAGAGCGTGGGTGCGACGTTCGTCATGATCTTTTTTTCTCTCGCCGGGCTTTGGCGATCTTTCACCCTCCCATGGCTTTCGATTGCAGCCAACGCGATCCCACTTGCCGTTGTCGTGTCGTTGGCAGCCGCGTTCGATGTGCCTCTGAACTCCATCACCATTTTGGTGGGTGCCATCTCGCTGGGAATTATGGCGGATGATTCGGTGCATTTGCTGACTTCGTGGCGGGAGCATAGACGGGCGGGATTGCATTGCCCGGAGGCCCTTCATGTGACTTGTCTGGCACTCGCGCGCCCCATGGTTTTCGCAAGCAGTGTTCTGATCGCTATTCTTTTGTTATTCTCGCTGTCTTCGTTCCCCCCGGTGCGGCATTTCGGCTTGCTGTCCGCAGCCGGGCTCGCCAGCGCTGCGGTGGCGGTTTTTTCCTTTTTGCCAGCCATGCTGGCTAGTTCGAAGCCCCGCTCGACTGTCTCATGAAGCCTGAGGTTACCATGTGTGATACGGGAGCAGATTCCATTCCTCGAACAGGTTTGTGGGGATTTCCTTCAAGAACCTCGATTTGACAATCGGAATGGCACCGACGCCGCGTTGGATTCGGCAGAGTGGAAAAGTGAGATACAATTCTCTTTTGGCGCGTGTGACCGCCACGTAGAATAACCGACGCTCCTCTTCCAGAGCTCGCTCTGAAGCCATCGACCGCTTTGAGGGGAAGAGGTCGTCGCCGAGCATGATAATAAACACCGCCTCGAACTCGAGTCCTTTGGCCTGATGCACGGTGGACAGGCGGAGCCGTGGCTGGCTTTGAGCTTCGGTGGTTTCTGTTTCGGCCTCTACATTGGTGAGCAACGACACTTGGGTGAGGAACTCAACCAATCCGTCAAACTGTTCAGCGAAGTCAGCCAACCCTTCGATATCTTCCTGTCGTTTTTCGGAATTCTCGTAGTTCGCCGCCAGGTGATCCTTGTAGAGAGATTCGAGCAGTGTTCGAAGCAGGTTACCTGGTTTGAGGCATTCGGCCGGTCCTTCCACCTGGGCGAGGGTAGCCGCCACCCTGGCCCAGGCAGCAGCGGCCTTTTTGGGCACCGCAGCGGAGGACAGAGCCATCGCTCGTGCGAGGGAAGGTCCGGGCGACTGTTGGAGCGCGATGGCGTCTCCCGGGTGGCCCGTTTGCATCTGGGCTCGTGCTTTCTCCCAAAGCTTATGAGCGCCCTTTTCTGCGATGCCCGGCATGAGCATGATCAAGCGTTTGAAGGCCACTTCATCCAGCGGATTGGCGATCCACTTCAAATACGCGGTGATGTCCTTAATATGGGCTTGTTCAAAGAAGCGCATCCCGCTGGTGATACTGAAAAGGATTCCCGCGCTCTGGAGGGCCAGTTGGACTTCCAGGGCGTGAAAATGCGCGCGGTAAAGCACGGCGATCTGATCCAATGGAACATAACGGTCTGTGAGCTCCTTCACTCGTGCAACGATGAAAGCCGCCTGTTGTTGTCCTTCCTGGCATGGCACGACCGCCGGCTTTGGCCCTGCTGGTGAAACGGCTTGGAGCTTCTTCGAAAACTGCTCCTTGTTGCACTGGATCACGGCGTTTGCAAGTGCGAGGATTTGGGGCGTGCTACGATAGTTTTTTTCGATTCTAAAGACGCGCGTGCCCTCGTGGCGGCGGGGGAAATCGAGGATGTTTTTGAAGTTCGCGCCGCGCCACGAATAGATGCTCTGGGCGTCGTCACCCACCACCATCAAATTTTTGTGGCGCGCAGCCAGAATATCGACGATCTCGCCCTGAACCTTGTTTGTGTCCTGATACTCATCCACCAGGATAAATTGGAACCGCTTCTGGAGCAATTCCCGCACGGTATCGTGATGGGTCAGAAGCTGGTGCCACTTGACCAGGAGGTCATCGAAATCCATCACTTGCGCGGTCGATTTCTTGGCACTGTAAGCATCGAAAACCGACGCCAACCACGCCGGGTCTGGGCAGACGTCGGCGAGCTCCGGCTTGGCGGCCCACTGACTGACCTTGATCCCTTGATTTAGCGCCATGGAGAAGTGCTCGGCCAGCTGTTCGGGCTTGGGCAATTGGGGTGGTTTGGGTCCGCTAGATTCGATCAGGCAAGTCTTGATCAGCGCCGTGGCGTCCTCGCGGTCAAGGATGCTGAAGTGCGGCTTGTAGCCTAGCAGTTCGGCGTGCGACCGGAGGATGCGCGCGCCGACGGAGTGGAAGGTGCCGCCTAAAACGCCGAGCCTGTCAATACCTACAAGTTCCCTCACCCGGCGCATCATCTCCTGGGCGGCTTTGTTGGTGAACGTAAGGAGGAGGATCATTTCCGGTGGAACCCCCTGCTCGAGGAGAAATGCGACCCTGTAGGTCAGAGTGCGTGTTTTTCCCGAGCCTGCCCCCGCGATTACTAAGGCTGGGCCCGGCGAACAAGTCACCGCGCAATATTGTTGCTCATTGAGCTCCGCGGCGTAGTCGATTTTGAGATCGCTGCGAGTGTCGGATTTGGGGAGCTCATAATCCCGTGGCATGCTTCCATTACACGTTGAAGCAACGCGCGATTCAACTAGAAAGCCGCCACACTTCAACCCCGCAGCTCTGGGGAGCCAAGCAATCTGGTGGCAGGGCAAACCCCAGTCGCCTCATCGCGAACAGGCCGAGAGAATACGACGTTCGGATTCGACTGCCAGAATCCGCTTCCATTTGCGGATTCCCTTCTCCCGATCGCTTGCTTTTGCCCGAAGCTGACTCAGGCGGGGCAAGGAATTGCTCTGTTCAACTGTGCTCTGAGACGTTCGATGTTGGCTTCGACGCGCCGCAAGTACCAATTTTCTTCATCGGAATAAGTGTTGTTCAAAAATCGATAGATACCATCAAAGTCGCGGTTGATTTTCCCCAACACATATTTTTCCCAAAAAACGGGAGTCTTCTCCATCAAATCCGCGGGGCTTGAAAACATCCCGGTCGCCTTAGGGTCGCCGCTTTGATATCGAGCGGCTTCGGCAAACTCCTGGAAAAGTATGGGAAGCTTTTCGACGTAATCGTCTGCTGCCATCTGCCCAAGCAAATCTGCTGTGGCAAGGGCGTATCCCATATGCTTTTCCCAATCAGCGGAGAATGGGATGGCGGATAGGTCCGCGTTCACTCCCGTGCAACAGATCATGTTGCCGATGCTGGCAACTTCTGCACTCGTAAAGGCTTTGTCACTGAGCAAGCGTTTGGCAAATTCAACGCTTCGTGTCACATGCACCAACGTGTATTTGGCCCCGGTCCCGATCGTATCTCCGCGGTCCTTCAGATATCCGGTGTCGTGCAACAAAATCGCCAGCAACACCTGCTCGAACTGCTTGGCGCCGGGCTTGATGCTCGCTCCAAAACGATGCATTCCGTGAAGCAATCGAGCAAGACACAAGGTCACTTGCAACGTATGCTCAAAGTCGTGATAGAGAGCATCGATGGGCTGGTAGTTCTTGGAATGTCCTGCGAAGCAATCTGTTGCCCATTGAAATGCCCGCTGAATGAACCCCGCATCTTCAGCCGGAAACATATCCTCAAAAATCAAAGCGACCGCTGCTTGGACGGCTGCTGGGTCAGAGGTGAGCACGGGCGCATACACAGTTTGTTACAATAACCAGCAATCCTCTAAATTTTCAATGTTTTCTTGTCAATGTGCCCACATCAAGCGCAATCCGAGGCGTTTGGTCCTCCCAATTCCTGCCGCGTTCCTCACCGTAATCCCTTGAGCCCGGGGTTTGACAGCGGAACGTGCGCTGTCTGGGTCGGGACCGGCTCCGATTGCCGGGATCACAGGTGAAGCCCTGAATGGGATTACGCTTACGATTTCGATTAGATTCTTAAATCCTAAATCTCGATGAATTATCTCTCAGATTTTGAACCACAGAGCCACAGAGCCACAGAGGCACAGAGCCACAGAGAAGAACAAACAATGAAACCAACCTTTTCCCCCTCTTTTTTCCCCCTCTGTGTCTCCGTGTCTCTGTGGTTCACATTTCAAATATCTTTGGCTAGGATTACGATTACCAGAAGATCCGGAGGAAGGTGAGAAGAGCCCGGGTGCAACTCACCGTTTCCGGGAGGTGTCGTTCGGAGGACAATACCTACCGCAGAATGGGAAGAGTTAACCACGGATAACACGGATAGCACGGATAAAGTACCCCTCTCAGCTCCCTTTCCTCATCCGTGTTATCCGTGTCATCCGTG
>CAMBEJ010000206.1 GCA_945865375.1 Akkermansia muciniphila
TGCTTGCCCCCAGGCGCCAGAGGCTTGGCTCCGCTCTCCTGAGGCTCCGCCACCGCGACCGCGGGTGGAGCCTTGGCTCTTTGCCCGCGATTCTTGTTGGAATACCATCCGTAATAGCGGATTTGGTGATCTCCCTTCCCCGGGATGTGCTGGGTCACTTCGGCCATCCCGCAGTCGCGGGACAGCGGATCGAAGATCTGGAAATTGCGCTTGGGACCCGCCACCAGATCGTCGCTGGCGGCCTCGGGAAATCGCCCGAGGCGATTGTCTCCCGTCCCGCAGGCGCGGGAGCACCTTGCCTTCACCCGCCTGCCTGCCGAAGCCTCGGCGCAGGCAGGTCACCTGGATCATCCGCGCCTGGCTGAATGGGCAGCGCAGGAAATACTGCATCAACCGCTGGATCCCTTCCCGATCGCCCGACCGACAGGCGGCAGGCTTGAGACTGCAGACTGGAGGCTTGCAGACCACGGCCTGGGTTTTTAGATCCAGGCTTCTCACGGCTTGCGAAAGGATCGCAGCAGACCGCCGAGCACTTTCGCTGTTTCGGTAGCTCGTTGGCCCAGTGCTGTGTCTGCCGAATCCGGTAGGAATCCAAGCCGATGGGCGAGACCGATCTGGTATTCCAGTTCTCGTGCTGAGCCGTAGGCAATGTCAAGAAAGTGTAGGTACTCCGCTTCGGATGATCGGGCGCAGCCTTCGACGATGTTGGAAGCAACCGAAACGGCTCCTCGCCGGAGCTGAGCGGCAAGTCCGAACATCTCTTCACGGGGGAAGGAGGAGGTCGCCTGATAAACACAGATGGCCAACTGGTCAGCCAGGTCAAAGGCCCGAAGCTTCGTATGATCTCGCATAGGCGGTTTACCCTACAGCCTGCAGCCTTAAGCCTCCAGCCTGCTCGACGTCGCCACAGTCCAGGAACCTCTCCACGGCTCTGGCGATGATCCACCTCCGCCAAGGCTACGGCGGACAGGTCGGTCGCCAAAATCCATAGCGCTCCTGGTAGCGTTCTGCATAAACCCTCTCGAACTCCGGATAGAACCGCTCGACCCTCCTTCGCCAAGGCTTCGGCGGGCAGGCCAGCTTATAAAACGGCGTCTCTTGCGGTTGCCGGGGACGATAAAAATCGACCTCCTCCTTTGCCTCACACAACACAACCCACCTCCCTGAGGAGGCAGGTTATGCTCGATCACAAACCGTGCGAGCCCCAAATAACCGGCCCAGGTCACCAGGGTGTGAGACAAAATTACTCAGCCAATCTGTCCTCTGAATCCTCCGACAGGAGTTACTGCAACCCCGACCTGTTCTGATTTGAGTAGCAATATTCCTCGCTCGTGGTCTCTGCTTCGGCGGTTCTTCGCGCAAGGCGAGAACCACTAAGGGACGAGAACCACTAAGGGACAGACAAAGTATTCACCTTCAGGTTATTCACAAGTTGTCGGTGGTATCGGAAACTGGGGAGCGGGCTTCAGTGAAGCCCGCCCACGGTCGCTTTATCGGCGACAACCTGTGAATGCGTGGGTCTAACGTACGCCATCAGTATTGACTCTCGTACGTGTCTACTTTAAGCTTCTAGAATGTCCGTCACCGTCTCCAAATTGCGCCAAAATATTTACCAACTTCTTGATCAAGTCATCGAGACGGGTCAACCGCTTGAAATCGAGCGTCACGGCACGAAACTGAGGATTGTTCCCTCTGAACCGGTTTCCCGCTTGGCTCGGCTCCCCAAACGCAAGTGCATCAAAGGTGATCCCGAGAAATTGGTCTCAATTGACTGGTCGAGCGAGTGGAAATCGTGATCTTCCTGGACACTCATGTCGTGGTGTGGCTCTACGCCGGGGAAGTGGACCGATTCCCACCGCAGGCGCGTCGAGCGTTGGAAAGCGAAAGTCTGGTCATTTCACCCATGGTGCTGCTGGAACTTCAGTATTTGCATGAGCTTTCCCGAGTCAGCCAAGACCCCGCCTTGATCGTGAACGAACTGGAGAAAAGTCTCGGCCTCGCTGTTCGTAGAGACGAGTTCGAACGTATCATAATAGCCGCCTTGATGGAAAATTGGACTCGTGATCCCTTCGACAGGATTATCGTCGCCCACGCGAACCTCGCTTCCGCTCCGCTCTTAACCAAAGATGCGTCCATTCGTCAACATTACCGGCAGGCACTTTGGGACTAACCGCAGCCCTGGATGTGCTAGTGGCCGAAGGCCGATGTCCTGGGGAGGAAGTGCTGCCAGGAAAGGACCGCCTGTGGAGCCTCGTTTCGATGCGGGTCGCCTTGATTAAGGGCAACTCGGATTACCGCTTGCACGAGCGAAACCAGGGATTGGATCACGATTACGAAACGACGGCATGAAAAGTCTGAGATGCGCACACAATCGGGAGTGTTGACAGTGCTGATTTGTAGTGTTACATGGGATGTGTGCAAGACACGATTACGATTCGACCCACCGTGCCCAAAGCGGAACTGCAAAAAGTCTCCGGCGGTAACCTCAACAAGTGGATCAACGGACTGATTGAACGAGCCGTCGGTGAGCGCACTGCCGGGTGGAGTGAGTTTATGGATCAGCCTCGCCGCTGTTTCAAATCCCAGGCCGATGAAGTCCGCAAGGCCAGCCGATGAATTTCGCGGATACCAACTGGCTGGAGGCGATGTTTTTTAACCTGGCGGACGACAAAGCCTCGCGCCGGGGCATCGTGGATCGGTTCATGCGCCAGAACCCCGGCCAGTTGGGGCTTTCACATTTGGTCTACCTTGAGGCGCGCAATGTTTTTTCCCGGGTGAGCGGGGAATCTGATCCGCCAGAATGGAATCAACTGCAGGAAGGACTGCGTGGTCTGTTTTATTTGGACCCGATGAATTGGGAGTTGCTTCGCCGGGACGCTTTCGCGCTGTTCGCCAAGTATAGCCCCAAAGTAACGTTGGGCACCTTCGACCTGACATTGCTCGCGTCGGCCAAATTGGCCGGGGCCACCCGGTTGCTCTCTTTCGATCAAACCCTCAAAGCCGTGGCTGTGGCGGAAGGCTTGGAAGTATTTCCCGTTCTGAACGAAGCCGGCAACACATTGCTAGCCCGGTTGAAGCGTTAGTACACCCGCCAGGCCCAGGCCGACCGCGCGACTCAACGAATTCGTTCCGCCGAAGGGGATGGCCCAACGGGTATGGACACCGACACACAATAATCCTTCCTCGCCGCCGCGCGCAAGCGGTCCCCTGCGTGTTCTATGCGCCTGCCAATCTCTGAACTCAGTAAAACGACCCCGCTCGAGCCTGGTTCTCGAGCAACTCCAATTCCCTGCTCCTGCTCCTGCTCCTGCTCGTAATCGTAATCGTAATCGTAATCGTAATCGTAATCGTAATCGTAATCGTAATCGTAATCCTCCCCTCTGTTTCAAGGGCAACACCCGAGGATTAGGATTACGAGTAAGGTTACGATTACGAAAAATGGAGGCATTAAAGTTGCCCGTCTGGATTTCGATTTCAACCGCTTTTGCTGAGGTCTGAATCTCGATGAGTGCCGCCGTTGGGCAAGGTCACTTCGAGTAAAACTACGCGTGGGTCCCCAGGAAATTGATTCGTTCTTCCGCGCCAGACTTGCCTGACATTTCGTGTCGAGTCCTTTCACAGCCGGTTGTCTTTCCAGGGATCAGGCCTGATCAAACCTGGACGTCCACGGACGTCTTTCTTCGTGCGTCCGGGGCTAAATCTGCCACTATGGATTCAGCCTGCATCCGCATTGCTTTTGCCGTCAGTGCTTCCAAAAACTCTATGCCACCTGATTCCGCGTTCCCAACCGAAACCTGGCTGCTTGGCGTGGTCGGCATGTCCCCGACCGTCCTCACCGAAACGCTTTGGGCGCTCGCTCACGAACGACCCGCCACAGTGCCTTCGAGGGTGATTGTCATCACGACCACGCGCGGGCGCAACGAAATCGAACGCAGCCTGTTCAAGCCTTTGCCACGCTTCAATGACTCCACGCCCTGGCAGGCCCTTCGCGAGGCGCTCGCCCTCGAAGGCCACGATATGCGCGACAAACTCCGATTTGGACTCACCGGCGACGACATCCGAATCATCACCGTTCAGGACCCCTCAACCGGGCTGTCCAGGGAACTCTCCGATATCCGCAGTCCACAAGAGAACGAGGCCGCCGCCGATTTCATTCTGGAACAAGTGCGAGGCATTGTTCAAAATCCGGACGTGGATCTCGTGGCCTCCGTGGCGGGAGGCCGCAAAACCATGGGTGCCCTGCTTTACGGCTGCATGACCCTCGCCGCGCGTGAAACGGATCGGCTCACCCACGTGCTCGTCAATGAACCTTTCGAAACGCTCCGGGAGTTTTATTTTCCAGGCCAGCCCGGCGGCAGCGTGGCCACTCTGTCCGGCCAAAGCCACGATCCGGCCCTGGCCTGCGTCGATCTGGCGGATATTTCCTTCGTCCCGATCCGAAACCTCTTCCTCAGGGAGTTGAACAGGCCCGTTGGAAACTTCCGCGCTCTGGTCGAAGTCTGTCGCAGCGGCGTCCGCCGCCGCTCGGGTGAGGATCTCCGAATCGAAATCAGCCTGCGACGGACTCTCCTCACCGTGAATGGATCCACATTGGACACCAGCGCCCGCGAACACGCGGTCCTCGTCACCCTCGCCCGTCGGGCCAAGGACAACACTCAGCCTCTCACCAACTATAAGGAAGCCGCGGAAGCCGTCCAAGAAATGCTTGATGAACTTCGCGATTCGCTGTCGGCCACCGAGAGCTTTGCCTGTTGGGCTCACGAACTGTTTGGCAAGGACCTGGACGAGGAACTGATCCGCAAAGTCCTGTCTTCCCTGCGCGGAAAACTTCGCGATCAAGGACCGCCCCTCTCGCTCCTTGCCCAGTGCCTCCCCGAGCGAGGCCGATTCTCCATCGAAGTGCCCGGCCCCATGATTCACCTAAAACCATGACCACACCCCACCGCCAATGTGTCAGTTGCTCAGTTCCATCTTCCGCGTTAACAACCCAGGTAGGTGCCCGCGAATCACGCGAATGGACGCGAATCTGAATGCCCAACTGTGAACCTTAAAACGGCAGTGCATTTAACCGCAAAGATCGCAAAGAACACATAGGGAATGGGTTATGAACAACGGTGATTCTTCGAGACATCCCCGAGCAGATGAGGATCATTTCTGTTTCAGAACTCCACAGGTTCTTGCCTTTGCGTTCTCTGCGTTCTTTGCGGTTAATTCAATTGCTCTTTCCAGCGTGAAAGGTTGCTTTGATGAAATACATTCGCGTCCATTCGCGTGATTCGCGGGCACTCCTTTGTTCTGTTTGGTCATAATTCATAATTCCTAATTCATCCTTTCCCCCCATGCCCACTCTTTGTGTCAATCAATCCGGCTGCCGCATCCGTCTCTCAGGCGAGCGCCTCGAAGTGTTCGGCCCCGATCCCGAATCGGATCCCGATTCCGGCGCGGCGCGTGACAAATTGTTGCGCGAGATCCCCCTGCGCGATGTGGATCGCTTGATCATGGGGGATTGCACGCACATCACCACTCCCGCGATGAGCGCCATGCTCGATGCGGGCATCCCCATCCAGATCTTTTCGTGGTCGGGTCGGTGCCTGGGGAGTTTCCTGCCTTCGCAAAACAAACACGGCGCCGCACGGCTTCTCCAATACCGTCGCACTCTGGAACCCGCGTTTGCTATGGAAATCAGCCGCCGTGTGATTCACGCAAAACTCTACAACCAACGAAGAGTCTTGCAACGCGTCGGAGCGGCACGAGGACTAATTAAGGCCGCCGACACGGCTCCGACACTCCAGGGACCTCCCGAACCCGGCACCTTGAGGCATACGCTGGCCTGGATGGACGCTCTGTTCGGATCAGTGCGTAATGCGGCCTCCATCGACGAACTGCGCGGCTATGAAGGGGCCACCACGGCGCGCTATTTCCAGGCATGGGCCACGTTCCTGCCCGCCGAGTTTCCATTCGAACGACGCTCCACTCGGCCGCCTTTAAACGCTGTCAACGCCTGCGTCAGTTTCGGGTCCACGATTATTTACAACGAGATGGTCGCCTTTCTTCACGGGCACGGGCTCGATCCCGCCCTGGGCTTGCTCCATTCAACTGAAGATGGCAGATGGTCCCTGGCACTCGACCTGATGGAACCCTTCCGACCCGTCTTCGTAGAGGCGTTATCTCTGGACCTCTTCACCCATCAGATCCTGAATGCCACCCACTTCGAATCCAGGAATGGGGGCGTTTACCTCAACGAAGAGGGGCGCAAGAAGTTTTTTGTGCAATACGAACGCCGGATGGAACGACAGTTCATGAGCGAAGCTTTGGGACATCGGACAACCCTGAGACAACAACTGGAAAACCAGGCCACCGATTTCAAATCGGCCCTCGAAAACCCGCCGGGCTTCGAGCCGTTCCTGATGAACTGATTGGGGGAAACCAGCGTGGAAACTTGGGGAACAAATCGCTATGATTGCCGTGACGGACGGGAAGTTTTCTTGGTGGCACGATGCGTTTCCGGTGGTGCCATACGAAACCTCCAAACCGGGAGCTGATGAGATGTTAACTCTGGTGGCTTACGACATCGCGCTCCCCAAGCGCCTATCGCGCGTGGCAAAAATTTGTGAAGACTTCGGCGTTCGGGTCCAGTACTCGGTGTTCGAGTGCCGCCTGGACGAGACCGAATTCGCAGAATTCTGGCTGCGGTTGCTCGACGAGATCGATGAAGCAGAGGACCGCATCGTTGCCTACAAAATCGACGCGAGAAACGCCAAAGAAACCCTGACTGCGGGAACCATGGTTTGCTCCGAAAAAGTGGTTCTCTACCTCATTTGACCACGGACGGGTGCGCATCTCAGCCCTTTCCCGATCTTCTCGTAATCGTAATCGTAATCGTAATCGTAATCGGGCAACCCCCGTATGATCCTAAAAACGGAGGTTGAACCACTAATGATCGCTAATCCACGCTAATGGTGAAGAAGTTACGTTGATAAAGGATCTCACCCGCGCGGTGAAACATCGCCAGAATCGTTTCTTTCACATCTCTTTGTATTAGTTATGATTAGCGATAATTAGTGGTTTCTCAACTGCTTTTTCCAGGATGATCGGCTCAAGCCACGCGATGAAATCCAAGGACACTTGGAAAACCTCCAGCTTATCGAGGTCGAATCGGCGATTCATGCGATTACGATTACGATTACGATTAAGAAACACGGAAGGGGAAAAGGAGGAACCGGGTCCGACAGGGAACCGAATAAGGTTTCACGAGCAAAGGGACACGCCAGACGGATTTCATTTTCGGTTTCCTTTCGGTCCGATTCCGTGGTTAGAACGTCCAACATCTTTGGCTGGGATTTGGGATGTGGAACCAGAAAAACCGATGGGTCGAGACCTAGTTCGGAACTCGTTTATGCAGAACCAATTGGGCAGAATTCAGCGGTTTTCGATGCCGCAATAGCAGGAACCGTGCCATCACAAATACTGGCTCGCGACCTGGAAAGCATTTGCATCCTTCAGCCTCAATGGGTTATACGTCCGGAGTCCCGAGAGGGCCAACCGCCGAAAGGCAATGGAGACGAACAATTCTCTCGCAATGTCTTTGTTCCGTTGCCCCGTCCCGAGAGGGCCAACCGCCGAAAGGCAATGGAGACGGCTTGCGTTTCTACGCTGGCTTGAACAAGGGACTTCCGTCCCGAGAGGGCCAACCGCCGAAAGGCAATGGAGACTTGGCTTACCACCAACCCAACTGAGACAGAAGTTACTTTGTCCCGAGAGGGCCAACCGCCGAAAGGCAATGGAGACTTCCGCTTTGGTTCGCGCCTCAACGATTTCCCGCGCGTCCCGAGAGGGCCAACCGCCGAAAGGCAATGGAGACTTCGTGCTCGCCTTCGGACTGCTTCGACCAGCCACTCGCGTCCCGAGAGGGCCAACCGCCGAAAGGCAATGG
>CAMBEJ010000207.1 GCA_945865375.1 Akkermansia muciniphila
TACACAAAATTCCTTGATCGACTCCTGGCGGCTGGGCGGCTCGGGCTCGATAGTTGGGGCGCTGATTCGCTGCAAAACAATTTTACTGATCCAACGACCACACATGCGCACGGCGTCTAGCATCCGCTGACATTGCCCGATTCAAAACACTTGTCTGGTCCCGATTTCTGAAGGTAAAGATGAGCCGCACGCGACGCCTTGAAAACACAAGTGCCTTACTTACGAAGAACCGCGCCCCTTGAGCGGCCAGGTTATCAAAGGGATTCTCCCATAACTCTGGGGTGAAGCAATCAAGGTTCAGAGCAAGAGAAAGAGCACGATCAAGCAGGCTGAGGCTCAGTAAAATGGGTTGAAATCGTGATCTGAATGCGCCACCCCAATTCCTCCATTGTTCGTAATCGTAATCCTCCGGTGTTGCCCTTAAAAACAGAGGGGTGGATTACGATTGCGATTGCGATTACGAGCGGGGAATTGGAGTGGCTCGAGCCTCAGGCTAAACACGGTCGTTTTACTGAGTTCAGAGGGTGTCGGGTTCAAATCAATTCCCGCAAAGGTGCGCCGTTTTCCACGATGTAACGCGGGCGGCCCTGGTGGTCGTCGTATGTGGCGTCGAGCGGCACGCTCATGTGATGATAAATCGTCGCGGCCAGATCGCCGGGGGTGACGGGCCGTTCCTTGATCGATCCGCCATCGCGTTCGCTTGCCCCGATGACTTGCCCGTGGCGAAAACCCCCGCCGGCCATCACCATCGACATCACCACAGGCCAATGATCGCGCCCGTCGGTGCTGCCCTGCGTGCCGATTTTCGGCGAGCGGCCAAACTCGCCCATCGCGATGACCAGGGTGTCGTCGAGCATCCCCCGCTCTTCGAGATCACCGACCAGGGTGGTGAATAAATGATCAAACACCGGCAGGAGGGGGCGCAGGCCGCTCCAGATGCCGCCGTAGGGCGGGATGTTGTCGCCGTGCGTGTCCCACGTGCCGGACGCGGAGTGATTGCTCAGGTCAATCGTCACGAAGCTGACGCCGGCTTCCACGAGCCTGCGTGCGAGCAGAGCCTGTTGGCACCAATGGTGTTCACCGAAACGTTCGACGACCTTTGTCGGCTCCTTCGATAAATCAAACGCCGCTTGCGCGCGCTGACCCGCCACGATGTCAAACGCCTGTTGACCGAAGCGATCCATCGCTTCCATGGAGCCGCCGGCGTCGACATCGGCGCGCAGCCGGTCCATCTGTTGAAACAGGGTGCGGCGTTCCCGCACGCGATCCATCGTCAGGCCGGGAGGAAGCTGGAGCAGCTTGCCGACTTTGTCGCCCACGAAAGGATCGTAGGCCTTGCCGAGGTAACCTCCCCATGCGAAGTGCGTCCGGTCGATGACATTCAACGCTACGGACGGCGGCATGGAGGCATGGTTGGGACCGCGCAGCTTGGCCACCAACGACGCGATTGCGGGGAATTGGTGGCCATTCGAATTCAGGCGCGGCTCGGCCTCGCGATTCGCGGTCTGCATCACCTGGTTAGGCTGGTGATTGCTATCGCGGCAATCGACGGACCGGATGAGCGTGAGTTTATCCATGATCGCCGCGGACTTCGGCAGATACTCGCAGACGCGCACGCCGGGTAGGCGGGTGGGAATGGACTTGAATGGGCCGCGAATCTCCAGCGGCGCGTCAGGCTTTACGTCCCAGGTGTCGATGTGGCTGGGCCCGCCTGACATCCAGAGGAGGATGACACTTTTGTTACCGCGTAGGGATCGCCCATTTTGGGCGGATTCACTGCGGACGCGGAGCAGGGCGGGCAGAGATAATCCCGCCAGACCGGCGACGCTCGCCTTCAACATGCTGCGACGGCTGACGACTGTCAGGCCTTCGCGGGCGCGCGCGTTCAGGAATGTGAAAGCGTGCCGGGGCGCATGAACATGAGGCGCTACGGGTGACATCACTAGAATTTAGTTCTGATGAGCGGGAGGGTCAAGGTAACTCGAACCGCCCCGGCACCGTGCCACCCAGGCGCATGGGAACGTCAGCGATTCTTTGACCCAGTCACTGTTGAGACTCAGAGCTCCTGACATGTGCTTTATATCCAAATACAGCACCGTTTGCGCCTATCGAAAAACAATCCTAGCCAGCGCCTGGGGGTTTTGCCTATCCTCTGCGCCCCTAATGATGACCCGGGAATTTCCGGGCTTGAACCGTGAAGCGCCGTGATGACCAGCGTCCAGATCCGTCAGTCGTTCCTCGACTTTTTTGCGTCGAAGAAACACACCCTCGTGCCGTCGTCGAGTCTGATGCCAGACTCCCCGAATTTGTTATTCACCAATGCCGGCATGAACCAGTTCGTGCCGATTTTCTTAGGTGAACGCAAGGCGGACGTGTCTCAGTGGGGCGGAAGTGTTCCCAGCTCGGACACCCGGGCGGCGGACACCCAGAAGTGCATCCGTGCGGGGGGGAAACACAATGACCTGGACGACGTGGGGCTGGATACCTATCACCACACGTTTTTCGAGATGCTGGGGAATTGGTCGTTCGGGGATTATTTTAAGCGTGAGGCCATCGAATGGGCTTGGGAATTGATCACCGGCGTGTGGGGGTTTCCCAAGGACCGCATTTACGCGACCGTTTACAGTCCTGACAAAGCCCAGGGCGATCCTTCCGAGTTCGACCAGGAGGCCTGGGATTTCTGGGCGGAAAAGTTTAGCGCCGCGGGGCTGGATCCGGCTGTTCACATCGTCCACGGGAGCAAGAAAGATAATTTCTGGATGATGGGTGAGACCGGGCCGTGCGGGCCATGCTCCGAGTTGCACGTGGATTTGACACCGCTGGGGGATTCCCGGGGCTCTATGGTCAACAAGGGATCGGCCGACTGCATCGAGATCTGGAATCTTGTTTTTATCCAGTTCAACGCCAATTCTGACGGATCGTTCTCTCCGTTGCCGGCCCAGCACGTCGACACGGGGATGGGTTTTGAAAGAGTGGCGTCCATCATGCAGGGGACGAAGGGGTTCACCGATTTTGCGAACGCCCGGATCTCTAATTATGAGACCGACATCTTTCGGCCCTTATTCGAGGAGCTTGGAGCCCTGAGCGGCCTGCGGTACGGCTCGACATTGCCGAAGGCCGGCAGCTCTGGGGACACGCAGCAGGAGCGTGTTGACGTGGCGTTCCGAGTCATCGCGGACCATATTAGAACCTTGAGCTTCGCCGTTGCCGACGGGATCCGGCCCGGCAATACGGACAGGAGCTATGTTCTGAGGAGGATTCTGCGGCGGGCGGTGCGTTACGGACGATCGCTCGGGTTTCATCAGCCTTTTTTCTATAAGCTGGTGGATGTGGTGGCGAAGACGATGGGGGATGTTTTCCCGGAAATCCGGACCAAACAACGGCTTGTGAGGGAGATTCTGGAACAAGAGGAAGTGGCTTTTAACCGGACCTTGGATCGAGGGATCGCCTTGTTTGGGGAGGAAGCGGCCCGTCTCAAGGGGGTTGGGCAGCAGCGGATCACCGGGCAGTTTGCTTTCCGGCTGTATGATGAGCAGGGATTCCCGCTGGACCTGACGCAGCTCATGGCTCGGGAGACCGGGCTCAGCGTGGATGTGAGCGGGTTTGACGCGCTGATGGATGAGCAACGGGCACGGGCGCGGGCGGCGCAGAAGAAAACGGTGATCCAACTGTCGCAAGTGGAGACCACGACACCGACCCGCTTTGTGGGTTTCGATCTGCTGGAAACCGGTGCCCGCGTGGTGGAGACCTTGAGCATCAAAGACAAGACAGCGGTGGTGTTGGACGCCTCGCCATTCTACTCAGAGATGGGCGGCCAGGTGGGAGACAGCGGCGAGATCTTCGGGCAGGGACAGCTTTGGAGGATTGTCAACACGGTGAAGTCAGGGACAACTTGGCTCCATATGTTGGAAGGGGAGGATGCCCCAGTGGATGGGGCTGAGGTCGTTGTGCGAGTTGATGCGGGACGACGCGCGGCGATCCAACGACACCACACGGTGACGCATCTCCTGCATTGGGCGTTGCACGAGGTGGTCAACCGCGAGGCCTCTCAAAAAGGATCCTTTGTGGGATCGGAGAAATTGACGTTCGACTTCAACAACGCCCCGTTGACAGCCGGTCAGGTCTCCGACATTGAACGGTTGGTGAACGAACGCATTGTGGAGAACGCCACGGTGAGCTGGGGCGAATGGCCCTTCGGAGAGGTGAGAAATCGCGGGGAGATCATGCAGTTTTTTGGCGAGAAATACGGGGACACAGTGCGGGTGGTGCAGATTGGCGGCAAGGTGTCGGGCTTGGACGGGTATAGCATGGAGCTGTGCGGCGGGACGCATACGCGGGCGACAGGTGAGATCGGGCTGTTCAGGATCGTGTCGGAATCCGCGATTGCGGCGGGGGTTCGTCGGATTGAGGCGGTTTGCGGTTTGCGTGCTTATGCGCTCGCGCGGGAGCAGACGGAGTTGTTGGCCAGACTTTCAGGGACACTCCATACGCCGGTGACGGATCTCGAGAAGAAGATAGAAGCGACCCAGGACCATGTGAGGGAGTTGGAGAAGGCGCTCAAGAGCGCTGGCCAGCGCGAAGCGGTCCAAACAGCCCGCTCCCTGATGGCGTGTGTTGAGAGGGCGGGGGATATACCAATCCTCATCGCTTCGGTGGGTAATTTGAGTGCGGACGCGTTGCAGGCGGTTTCGGATGCCGTTCGCGCTGCATTCAAGGGAGTGGTCGTGCTGGGGAGCGTGTGCGAGGGGAGTGTTCAACTGGTGTCGACGGTTTCTTCTGAATACACTTCCCGGGTGCAAGCGGGGAAAATCATCCAGGCAATCGCGCCGATCGTGGGAGGCAAAGGGGGGGGGCGTCCCGAGAGCGCACGGGGAGGGGGGCGTGACGGCAGCAAGCTGGATGAGGCGTTGGCGAAGGCTAGGAGCCTGATTCTCTAAACGAAACTTGGGAGGGATGAGTCAATGACTCCCAAGAGTTCTCCTATTGCTGCAAGATCAGCCATCTAGAGGCTCTGTATCTTTGACAGTATGGCGGAGGTTGATCGGCCTTTGAGGAAGGGGATGAAGACGATTGTGCCTTCATGTTTTTCCACGGTGGCGCGCTCCTCCTGGTTGAGAGTTTCCAAGGTGTAATCGCCCCCTTTTACATAGACGTCGGGCTGGGCGGCATCGAGAAATTGCACCGCTCGTTTCCCTGGAAAGATGCAGGCAAAATCGACGGACTCCAGGGCGGCAAGGATACCGGCGCGGTCCGTTTCGCAGTGGATGGGTCTGGTGGGTCCCTTGAGCTCGTGGACGCCGGAGTCGGAATTCACGCCAACCAGCAATGCATCGCCCTGATTTCTCGCCTCCTCGAGGTAGGTGGCATGACCCAGGTGGAGAATATCAAAGCAACCGTTTGTCACGACAAGTCGTCTGCCAGTTGACCGAAAAATTCTCCGCCATTCGCGCAGATTTTCCCAGGAGAGAATCTTGGTTTGGAAGTGGCGTTTCATAATTCCGCAACGTTCCATTTTGGTTTGTTTCAGGGCACCCGTCAATCCTTGGGTTTTCTGACATAAAGTCTGGTGTGATTGGAGTGCTTGTTTTTTGAAGTTGAGGCCCTAGAGTTTGGTTATGAAACGCGATGTCGTGCGTGTCCAGATCCGTGGTATCCTGCCCGCCAACAGCGGTTGCGCGGTGTTTGTGGGCAATGAGGAGAAGGTCTTTGTCATCCAGATCGAACACAATATGGGGGCTGTCATCGGCATGTTTCTGAGGGAAACACCCAAGGAACGGCCCTTGACGCATGACCTCATTAACCAGGTGTTCGAGGGTTTTGGGATCACAGTGGAGCGTGTGGTGATCACGGAGTTGAAGGATTCCACCTACTTCGCGCGGCTGATCTTGCAGCAGACCAACGAGCTTGGGCGAAAGATTTTGGAAGTGGATGCGAGGCCGAGCGATTGCCTGGCGATTGCGTCGGCCAAGAAGAGGCCTGTGTTTGTCGCGCGCGATCTCTTTGAGCAGGTGGAGGACATGAGCGAGGTCCTGGCGCGGATCAATGAGCAGAGCGAGGGAGGCGAGGATAGCGCCAAGGAGTGATCGCTCGCTGACATCCGCCGAAACCCCATTCCACTTCGCTGTGGCTCCTGTGCTCCCAACAAAAACCAAAGTTCGGACGGACTGTCTCGTGATGGTCTGTGGTGAGGATGAGTTTTCCGTGAAGCTCTCCGCCAAGCGTGTCTACACGGAATGGTGCGCGCAGGCGGGAGGTTTCGATCATGAAATCGTGGATGCATCCGCCGCGAACTCCGGTGAAGCGATCAAGGCGGTCGCGCGGGTCGTGGAGGCACTCCAGACCCTCCCGTTTTTTGGAGGCGCCAAGGTGGTCTGGATGCAAAATGTGAATTTTCTTGGCGACGAGCGCACCTCCTCGGCGCAGGCTGTCACCGAGGCCCTCGCTGGGTTGGCTGACGTGTTGAGAGGGATGAAGTGGGAGGATGTGCGTTTGCTCGTGAGCGCGGGGAAAGTGGATAAAAGAAAGATTTTTTTCAAAACCCTCGAGAAACTGGGCCGTGTGGAGTTGCACGCGGCATTGTCGATGGAGGACCGGGACTGGGTGATGAAGTCGGAATCCCTGATAAGGCTTCGTTTGAAGGAGTGCGGCAGATCGATGTCCGACGCGGCGATTTCGGAGTTGATCGAGGCGGTGGGCCCGAATGTGCGGCAGTTGATGAACGAGATTGAGAAGCTGACCGTTTACCGGGGCGATGGAGGCCGGATAGAAAGTTCGGACGTGGAGGCGGTGGTGTCCCGGCAGCGTCAGGCGAAGGCCTTTGCGCTTTCCGAGGCCGTGGGGGAACGCGATCTGCCGAGGGCTCTGAGGCTGTTGGAGGAAGAGTTGTGGAGCATGAAGACCGACTCCAAGAAAAGCGAGATCGGCCTGCTCTACGGTTTGATTTCGAAGGTCCGTCTGCTGTTGCTCGTGAAGGAATTCACCCGGCTGGGGCATCTGTCGGAGGGTCTCGAATATGGGGGGGTGGCTCCAGCGATGGCCCGGATTCCGCCTGAGACGTTTCCAGCGGACCTGCCATTCAATCCCCTGAAAATGCATCCATTTCAGATATACAAAGCATTGGGGCAGGCAGCGGCGTTTGGATCGGATGAGCTGGCGCGTGCGCTGGGTTTGCTCCTGGACTGCAATCGGCAACTGGTGTTGAGCAGCCTGGACGAAGTTCTTGTGTTGCAGCGGGCGCTGGTCGGTATTTTGGGTGAAAAGACCCTGGTGAAACGGCCCAGCTCGGCTTCGAAAGCCAGGGGCGGGTTCCAAAAAAAATAAAATAGGAACCATGAGAGGTGAAATTACACCGGGCATCAAGAAAAGGGGGATGGGGAATGGGGAATGGAGAATGCGGTGGCGACTGGTCGGTTTTAGCGCGCGGGCATCTAGGCGCAGCCTGTTCGCTGTGGCTGCGCGATTGCCGCCTTGAGAGAAGGCAACAACCGGCAGGTCAGCGATCCCACCCACAGCGTGTTCCCCTCATTGGCAGTTGCGCCCTGGCCTTCTTGGGGGGTGCAACTCACGTTATCCGAGGTCGCCTCCCCTGACGCGGGTATCCCGCCGCTTAACCACGCTGAAGTGACACCACGGATGACACGGATGAGGAAAGGGAGCTGAGAGGGGTACTTTATTCGTGCTATCCGTGTCATCCGTGGGTGCGCCAGTGAAGTTGGTTACCTCGTGGGTGAAAGTCCCACCGGTCGAATTAGACGGTTCACGACCGAAACGCGGTGTCCGGGATGAGGCTGCGAAGCCGAACCACAAGCGGGATGCCGAAAGGAACTGT